>CAYMWM010000011.1:0-49325 GCA_964394185.1 uncultured Smithella sp. | reverse complement strand
TACCTGCCTGTTCACGCTTGTAGTTCTGTAGGGTGGAACAAGCTCAGCGGTTCCACCATTATTCGACCATTCGGTGGACGTGCTCCGCTTCATTCACCCCACACTTCCGAGAAATAGAGTTTGTGAGGGACGGTTTCAAACCGTTCCTCACTTTTATTTGATAGAGTTAGTAATTTCCTTTAATCTACCGCCAACACTTGGGATAATGATAAAATGTGCCTCAGATTTTATGCTCGGACAACAAAATGCATCAGTTGAACTATATTCCAACGTTGGTACTGTTATAGAAATTTTATCATTAACTTTGTTAATCATTATTTTCTTAAATTCAACTTCGCGCAACCCCTTGCCACCCACTGCCATAACGTCAAGCAGACTCATTCTCTGCGGATGTCCTGGTGACGCTTCACTAAGGGCACAAAATACTGCCATAAACTGAGTATAGTTGTTGCCACCTGCAAGACCCTCTACAGTAAAGATTGATACAGCAATAACCAAACGATTCTTTTTTTCTTTAAATATCTGGATGCCACGATATTCTGTATACTCATTAGAATATGAGTCACCCAATAATGATGATAATTTTGCAATATTTGCATTGATTTCTTTCTTTAGTCTTGTATCATCAGCTTGTGTCAACTGAGGTATCAACAATGAAAAGAGTAAAACAACAATAAGCAATTTCCTCATTTTGTCATATCCTTATCTCTGGTATAATAATTAAATATGCGGATTGAAACGTTTTTTCATCACGCCACATCAAGTTTATCCAGTTCGGGACGGATGATGTCGAACACAAAATCGGGTTTGATGACTTTGAGGCAGACGTTGTCCGTACAGGCGGTTTTGCGGTGGTTTGCGGCGCTGACGCACGGCGAACAGGCAAGACCCGCGAAGATGGGCGTGGACTTCCCCAGGGAGCCGTAAAGCGCCGGGGTCTCCGGTCCGAAGATGACAAAAGTGGGCATGTTGGTTATCGCGGCAAAATGCGGCGGGCCGGAATCGTTGGAAACCATGAATTCCGCAATGCTGTAGAGCAGCGGCAACTGGGCAAAGGTAACCTTTCCCGCAAAGTTGACGCATCGCTCATCGGCCACGCTGTCTTTGAGCCTTTGCGCCTCTTCCCTTTCGCGCGGGTCGCCGGTAATCAGAACAATCGCGCGGGAGCTATTCTTCAAAATCATTTTAATCAACTGCACGAAATTTTCCTGCGGCCAGCGGCGCTGGATGAGAAGTTCGCTGGCGTTGGGATTGATTAAAACGATTTTCTGCTTTGCAGGGTCGTATTTTTCATAGCAGCCCCGGATAATATCCATCATTTTTTTCTTTTCATCAGCAGAAAAATCAACTTTAGCCAGGCTGATTTCTTCGTCCGTGATTTTTGTCTTGGAATAGGGAATTTCTTCCTGCGCTGAAAGCAGGGCGTTGACCAGCGCGATAAAATTTTTCGCGACGTGGATATGGGGATTATAGGCAACTTTGTGCGAAAGGAAATCGCCGCGGTAAAGGCCTTCATTGAAGTAGGCGTGAAAACCGATTTTATTGCGCGCGCCGCTAAAGCCGGTCAATAATGCGGTGAAGCGGGAAAAAAGCTCCAGGTCAATCACCGTGTCTATTTTTCTTTTCCGCGTCCAGAAAATAAATTTCAGGGAATCGAGGGCAAACGACAGCAGGTTATCCTCGCGGATGGTGTAGATATTTTCCTGCGGGACGGTGCTAAGCAAATCCAGGCTGGGTTTATTTTTTTTGAATATGGCGAAATGAAGCCCGGCGTTTGCCTCTTTTTGCAGCTTGCGCATCGCCGGGTCCACCAGGATGGCGCTGCCCATTTCCGACAGTTCGATAAAAATGACTTTTTTCGGAGCCTGCCTGTTTTTTCCCGCAAACAGTTTGAATATTTTCTGCAAAACGGTTCCCAGAAAACACAGCGGAACGCCGACGTAATAATCTATCCGGCGCATGGTATCAACCTTCATGGACCGATCCTTTTTTAAACTGCCGAGAAATTTGCCAACAACATAAGGAAAATGATTGAAACTGTCAATAAATGAATGCGTTAAAGCGAAAATATTTTTTTTGATAATCAATGCGGGCAATAGTTTTGCTTGAGATATTTCACTAATACATGTTAGTTTTTACCATCATCATTGCAGGATAATTAAAATGCGCAAAATCATCGACCGATACATATTTAAAGAAATCGCCTATCCCTTTGTCATCATCCTGCTGGTGCTGACGTTTGTCCTGCTCATGGGAAGAATCCTGCAAATCATGGATTTATTTGTTAATAAAGGTGTCAGTTTATTTATTATCGCGAAAATTATTGTTCTGCTCATGCCTTCCTTTCTGCTGTTCACCATTCCCATCGCCTGTTTAATATCCATTTTGATTGCGATGGGCAGGCTCTCCGCCGACAATGAAATAACCGCGCTCAAAACCTCCGGCATCAGCCTGGGGCGAATGTATTATCCCGTCGCTCTTGCTTCTTTAATCGCCTTTATATTAACCATCGTCATCAGCAACCTTGTCATGCCGCACACCAATTATGCCACCAAGCGCCTGCTCTTTGACGTGGTCAAAAAAAACGCCAACATCGGCATCAAGGAAAAAGTCTTCAACGACGATTTCAAGGGGTTTATTATATACGCGGACAAAATCCCGCCCGATGAAAATTACATGGAAGGCATTGTTGTTTCCGATAAACGGCTGATCGGCGAGCAGAATGTGATTCTGGCCAAAAAGGCCACGCTGGTTTCCGACCCGGAATCCATGATTGTCACCCTTAAGCTGGAGGAAGGCTCCATCCACACGGTCAGTTCCGACTTGAAAAAATACCGCAAAATCAATTTCGAGAATTATGACGTGAAGCTTGATTTGTCCACTTCGCTGGCCAGCTTCGACGAATCAACAAAATCCGGCATGGACATGTCCATGCAAGAGCTTCTGGCCAATGCGCAAAAACCCGGACTGAAACCAAAAGCCAAAAGGGCATTATACATTGAAGCGCACAACCGGTTTTCCATCCCCGTGGCCTGCATCTTTTTCGGCCTGATTGCCCTGCCGCTGGGCATCAGGAGCCACCGTTCCGTAAAATCGAGAGGATTTGCCGTCGGCCTGATGATCGTCGTTTTATATTATCTGCTGCGCATCGGCGGTGAAGCCCTTGCGATACTGGGGTACCTGCCCGTCGTTGTCGGTGTCTGGACGACCAATGTTTTGTTTGCCGTTTTCGGAATATGCTTTTTTTACATATCCCACAGGGAAATGTCTTTGTTTAAAAAACATTATTGAGGTAAAAGACCCGTAAGGATTGAGGTGGGGCAAGTTGAAACTTCTGGACAAATACATACTGAAGGAATTCCTGAGATTCTTCATCATCACGTTTTTGTCGTTCATCGTGCTTTTTCTCATCATTGATTTTTTTGAAAAAATCAAAATGTTTCTGAGCAACAGGGCATCCGTCGCCCAGGTTGCGTTCTATTTATTTTATTCGATTCCGATGATTATGTCCTACATCATTGCGCCGTCCGTGCTGCTGGCAACCTTGCTGACGTTCAGCTCCCTGTCGAAATTCAGCGAAATCACCGCCATGAAAGCCAACGGCATCAATATTTACAGAATGACCCTGCCCATTCTGATTTTTGCATCCATTGCCGCCGTATTTCTATTCTGTTTCAGCGAACTCGTCACACCGGCAGCCGTTCAGAAAACAAAACATATCGTGAAAGTCGAGGTTCAAAAACGAAAGAATCTGGGATATTTCAAACAAAACGAAATCTGGTACCGGGGCGAAAACGCCATCTACAATTTCCGGATGTTCGACATCGACAAAAATATTATCCACGGTGTGACAATCAATTATCTGAACCCCGATTACACGCTGGACAGCCGTGTCGACGCCAAAACAGCCGAATGGAAAAAAGACAAATGGGTCTTTTACAATCTGATGACTATCCGCTTTGACGAAAATGACAATCCCGTTCTGGCCTGGTCGAAGGAAAAGATTATCGACATCCCGGAGGTGCCCGACGATTTCAAAGTCATGCAGAAGGACGTCGAAAAAATGGGCTATTTTGACCTGAGAAAATACGTCAAAAAAATTCAGTCGGAAGGCTATGACGTCACCAAATATCTCGTCGATCTGGACGGCAAAATCGCCTTCCCGTTTGTCACGCTGATTATGGTTTTTATCGCCGTCCCCTTTTCGCTGCGCTCGGAGCGAACCGGCGGCGTCATGCAGAGCATAGGCATCGGCATTTTTATCGGATTTTCCTACTGGATCGTCCACGCGTTTTGCATGTCTCTGGGGAAATCGGAAATCCTGCCGGCGCTGCTGGCCGCCTGGGCGGCAAACATCCTGTTTTGCGCCATGGGCGCTTTCCTTTTCAGTAAAATCGATACGTAAATTCGCTCTTGACAAACTCTCTGTAATCGGGAAAGAAGCTGTCCCGGTAATATGATATTCACAACGGAAGGATTCAGAGTTTACCCATGCTATACCTCGCGCCCGTCCAGGGGATAACCGACCGGATTTACCGCAACCTGTTTGCCGTCTATTTTAAGGGAGTCGATGCGGCTGTCGCGCCGTTTGTCTCCGCGTCGAAGAGAATGAAAGACGTGCGTAAACTGCTTGCCGAACTCGACCCCGGTAAAAATACGGGAATGCCGGTGATTCCACAGATTATGAGTTCCAATCCCGATGATTTCATAAGGCTTGTCAATATTTTACACGACATGGGATACGCCACGGTGAACTGGAATCTCGGCTGCCCGTTCTCCCTGGTTGTGAAGAAGGGGCGCGGCGCCGGGATGCTTTGTTATCCCGACAGGATCGAATCCTTTCTGGACAAAATTATGCCCGTGATAAAACCGAAATTATCCATCAAACTCAGGCTGGGATTAAAATATCCCGACGAGGTGCTGGAACTGATTCCCGTTTTCAACCGGTTCGGGCTTGAGGAATTGATTATCCATCCGAGAACCGCCGGGCAGATGTATGACGGCGACGTTGATTTGGATATGTTCGGGCAGTGCCTCGACCTCCTGAAACACAGGGTTGTTTATAACGGGGACATCGATTCCGCGGAGAAACTGGAGATGCTCTCTCGTCGGTTCGAATCAGTTGACCGGTGGATGCTCGGCAGGGGGCTGATTGCCAATCCGTTTCTCGCGGAAAAAATCAAATTTTATACTGAAAAACCTTATGATGAAAAAATAAAAATCATGCGGGCTTTTCATGATGATTTATTCGACGCCTATTCCAGGGTGCTGTCCGGCCCCTCGCATATCACCTGCAAGATGAAGGAAATCTGGACGTACATGGCGGACTTTTTTGAAAACAGCGCGAAAGTGAGGAAAAAAATTTGGAAAACACATCACCGCGATAATTATCTCGATGTGGTGAGTAAGGTTTTTGACTCGTAAAAGGGGAACAGTTGTATTTAATGACAAATATTTAGGTGGGCAATGAAATTAAATAGAACCGTTGCCTTTTGCGCCGATTGAAATCTACTTGCTGCTTTGGGTTCAGGAAACCTGCATGACAGCCGTGCTGGAGACGGATTTGTTTCTGCCCGCGCGTTTCGCTTCGTACATGGCCTTGTCCGCTTCCACAACGAGGTCATCGGGCGTCCGTATCTCGTCCGGAATCGCGGTGGCTATTCCCAGGCTGATGGTAACGCCGCGCCCGTGTTGCCGGATGACGCCGCCGCTTGTCGCCTGGCTTACGGATTCGCGGATTTTTTCCGCCAGCGCATAGGCGCTTGCGGCGTCCATGTTGGGCAGCAGCAGAACAAATTCCTCGCCGCCGTAGCGCGCCGCCAGGTCGCCGGTCCTCTGGGTATAGCTTTTCAGAACCCTGGCTATGCGGCTCAGGCACTGGTCGCCCGCCTTGTGGCCGAAGGTGTCATTGTATTTTTTAAAGAAGTCCAGATCGGCCATGATGACGGACATGGGCGAGCCCAGCCTACGGCAGCGGTCCCATTCCTGATAAAGCATTCCATCGAGTTTTCTGCGGTTGGCCAGTCCGGTTAGCGGGTCGGTCTGCGCCATCACATGGTCAATGGCATTCTGCCGGATGAGCGCGATGGACAAAAAGAACAGGGCGATAAAAAGAGAAAACGGTATCGGCCATTCGCCCAGCGGCTTATACGGAATCGCTCCGTTGAGCCGGAAAAAATCATAGACGGCAACCAGATGCGGAATAATCCACCCGATGGCGAACAGGTTCGCATTCGGGATGTTTTTGCGCCAGAAATAGATGGCCACGCTGATGGAAAAGAGCGGATTGATGACAATCAGAACGAAGGTCGAGAGAAATACAAGCGGAGCGGGGAAAAGAAAAACAAAAACGAACGCAAGGCTCAGGTACTGGAAAAACGCCATAATCCGGTCGAGGGTTTTGGAATGGTTTTTCAGGGAGAGGAAAAGGCGGAAAAATTTTGCGCCGGTGAAAAAGAGTCCCGCGATCACCACAAGCTGAAACAGGTTGGTGATGCCGATCATGGAGTCCGGCAGGACAAGCCTCAAAAATCCGCCCCTGATGGCCGTGTGCAGACCGAAAAAAATGCTGTAAAAGGCGAACCAGACCGGCGTTCCCTTAAACATAAAGGAGCCGACACTGATAAAATACAGCATTACCAGCGCGAGCAACCCGAAAAGCGCGCCGTATATCGAATAATCATGGATGGCTTTCACGAAAATGGCCCTGTCGGACAAAATCCGTATGGGAAGCGTCATTCTGGATGTGGAGTTCACTTTCAGGTACACAGCCGCCGTTTCACCGGCATTCAGCGTGACAGGAAACAGGAAGTGCCGGTTGGGCACGACGTTCGCGGTCGAGGGGATGCTGCTTCCCGTGCGCTCCTCCAGATAGCCGCCGTTCGGATTTTTTATGTAAAAAGTGACCGAATTCGCCACCGGATATTCAAAGGAGACATAGAATTTCCCTGTCGTATCCGTCCGGTTGGCCATCGAAAAGCGTATCCATACCGCGGCCCCGGTAAAACCGATATCGGGAATCCTTCCGCGAACCGTTGGCATCCAATGGCTGTTCTTCGCGGCCTGCTCAAGCGTCAGGGTATTTGCCGGATCGGAAAGGATTTCCATATATCCGGATAAATCATAGGATGATTTTTTTTCCAGCGGCAGGACTTCAGCGGCAGCGGTGAGCGTAAAACCCGCCATTGCAATCATCAATGCCAACTGTATCAGTATCCATCTGGGGAATGAGCTTGTCATGTTCCTGCGCTTGCTGTTATTTATGCCCGGCATATTTGAATATTAATTTAAAAATCTTTTTGTGGATGGGGAGTATAGGAAATGCAGCCCCGGCTGTCAATAAAATCTTTATAAAATCACAATTATGGATTGCTTTTAATATGTATAGCTGCTTTCTGCATTACAAAACAAATTTGAGCAATAAATAATTCGGCCGGCATAAAATTTCCGGGGCGGGTTTTGCCGAACCCGCTCCGGTTCGGATGGTGAAATTAACGGTTGACAAGCCATTCCATGGCTTCTTCTTTTGTGTCACTGGCAACCATGTTTTTGCGCCCTGTAAAACGGAGAACGCCGGTGAAGATGACCTGCTTGAGGCCATGGACCCCTATGACGGCGGTTGCCTTGATATACGGTTCATTATGCTTGGTGAATTCCTTAATCATCTGGGTGATTTCAGGACTGGTTTTTAAATCAGAAACGTCGGTGAGACAGAGGACGGATTTGGGAGGCTCACCGGCAATCACCGGTTCGGAGACTTCAATGACTTTTTTGATTTCATCGACCGTAGTGCCGGTCATATTAACCAGAAGAATTTTTTTATTTTTGTACATAATCCATTCACAACTTTTCATTCGACACCTGCCTTTTAATTTTATTTTAAAAATAATATGATTATAGTCAAAAATCAATAATAAAAATGACCATGATTTAATGAATCTCGATTTTACAGTGATATTGAGCAAGAATGCGACAATGGGGGAAATGAACAACCCGGCCGCAAGCAGCGGGGTATTAGACCCACAATTATCCTGGGAGCAGCGACGTAGGATACTTTCCAATAGCCGGAGGCTATTGGAAAGTTCGACTTGCTCTGAAAATATCGCTTCGTTCATTTTCAGAGGGTCTCACTACGACCATCAAATTTCAGTGCACTTCGTTTCTGAAATTTGGGTCTCATTAAAAATTGAGATTTTCGGAAATTTAGAAAGCCGGGCTTTTTGAAAATCGGTTTAACGCTTAATCTTCCCCGGCAGGATGTACACATAAGGCTTATGAAGCAGCCGCAAATAGATGAAGCGGTCGAGTCTGCGCAGTCCCAGATAGAGTCTCCAGATCATGGCGTCTTCTCTGTAGTAGTCGCGGATTTCCTTATCGGTAATCGGGAGAATGTTGAATTTTTTTCCAACACCTGCAAAAAACCGGTTGGCCTCGGCAATGAGCGCCGGTATCAGTTCCGACCGCTGTTCTTTATAAAAGTTGGCAATAAGGTCCATCACTACCCGGCGGAAGTTATAATACCGGGTCATGACCTCGTTTAAGAATGTCCAGCGTATCAGCCAGCGCAAAAACGACGGCGCGCTTCGCAAAAAAAGTTCCGGATTAATCTGTTCGATTCCATCCCGCTGCATCAAAGGCGTGCTGGTGTCGATATAACATAACCGGGTATCAGGCCCGATTTTGAAATCATCCATATAATCGGCAACCGCCCAGTTGGAAATCTGGCCGTCTATGCCTATTTTTATTCCCGAACCGGATTCATTGAAGGTAAAGACTTTATTAAGCTCCGCCAGGATCATGCGAAACAGAGTCATCACGCCGTCATCGGGCAGGGAATGAATCAGCTTGTTGCCGATAGACCTGCCGTCGAGCCGCGCCTGCACATTATACATGACCATATTCCCGTCGCGCGGTTGGACGCGTACGACATCAAACGGGGGAGTATTCAGGCCGATTCTGCTAAGCCTCGAGCCGTACTCGTGAAACAGCCGCTCGTATTTATCCATCTCGCCGGTTGTCTGGAAGATCGGAAGGCGCTTGTAGGCCAGGGATTCCTGTCCTGGAACATTGATAACAAAGATAGTGCTCATCTCCCCGTATCCGATGATTTGCGCGGGGATGGCGCTTGCTTCCGGTTTTTGCGGATTGAGGCCGTACTCGAATTTCTGCAGCAGGTCGCGGTCTATTTTATCAAGCATGGAATACCGCCGCCGCTAAGAGAGATTCAGAAGACGCGTGGCGTCTTCCAGCGCCTTGTCAACACGCTCCAGAATTTCATCCGCCTGCGCCTTATTAATGATGAGTGGCGGCAGAAGCTGGCTTACGCGCTTGTCGTTGTTGGCGTACACGGAAAGAATACCGTTGTCGTAACAGGTTTTCGACACGATGGGGCCGCACATGTCGTTGACCATTTCAATCCCCATCATCAGCCCGAGCTGGCGAAGGCCGACCAGAATTTTCGGATGACGGTTTTTGAGTTCGACAAATCCTTTGCTAAACACCTGAGCCATGCTGTTTACATTTTCGAGGAACGCCGGTTGCGACGAAATATCCAGCACCTTCAATGCCACGGGACAGCCGACTTCCGCCCCGCCGAAGGTCGATATGTGGATAAAGGGATTTTTATGGAAAAAACTTTGCAGCTCCTTGCCGAAGCAGGTGGCGCTCATGGGATATATGCCGCCGGAGAGCCCCTTGCCGATGACCATGATATCCGGGCTCACGCTGAAATTGTCTATTCCCCAAAGCTTGCCTGTTCGGCCCAAACCGGTCTGCACCTCGTCCACGATGAACAGCGCCCCGCGTGAATGGCAGGTGTCCGCCGCAAAGCGATAGAAATCTTCATCCGGCAACGGCATGCCCGATGTTGCCGGTATGGTTTCGAAGAGGACGGCTGCGGTATTGTCATCAACCGCGTTCAAAAGCGCTTCTTTATTGTTAAATGGAATCTGCATGAATCCGGCCGGATTCGGACCGAACGGCGTGCGGTACTGTTCGTCGCCCGTCGCCAGGGCAAGGCCGGTGTGCCCGTGATAGCCGCCGACTGCGGAGAGTATCTTATATCTTCCGGTGTAACCGCGCGCCAGTTTTAATGCCAGATCGATGGCTTCCCCGCCGCCTACGCCGAATACCGTGTACGTAAGGCCTTCGGGTAAAAGCCCGGCAAGCCGCTCTCCCAGCCTTGCGCGCTGTTCGCTGATCAGGTGATGATTGCCAATATCGAGTTCCTGGAGCGCCCCGGTCAGCGCGCTGATGATTTCGGGGTGGCGGTGACCAAGATTGAACACGCCGCCGTTTGAGTGGCAGTTAATCAAACGCTTGCCGGTATTGGCATCCCAGATATATGCGCCTTCCCTCTTCCCGAAAACGAAATCCATTTCCACCGCCTTGAAAAATTCCGCCTTTCCCGAGGAAACGTGGTTTCCGAATCTCGCTATGATTGTTTCTTTTGAGTCAAGGCCTATAAATCTCATTTTATCCTGTGCCATGCAAAACCTCTTTATATGATTGTAAAAGACGTGCAAAGTAATCGCTTATGAACTGACTTTAACAGAAGAATCCTGGCCTCTCAAGTACGCGAGAGATTCCAGGCTGAAAACTTAATGCCGAAGTGCCTATCGCTGCTCCGGCCATAATTCTCGCGTTATATCTACAATCTGCCGGCGCCGCTCATCATCCAGAAAAATCTTCGGCGAATTTTTAATAGTCGTGTCGCTGTTCTCCACAATCAGAACGGATGCATCCGTGCTCAGGATGTGGCTGTGCCATACGCCCCGCCTGACGTTGTATAGCTTGCGCGGCAACATATCAACAGCAGTAATCGAATCGACCGTGCTCTTCCCTTCTCCTACAAAAAGGATACAGCGGCCTTCAAGAAGAACGAAGACCTCATCCGTTTCATTATGCCGTTGCATCGTTAAAATGCGTTCCGGTTGCAAATCGTCACGGTAACGCAGAATGGCCACCCGCCATTGATTATAATCGATCAGCGGCTGATAGCCTGTTCCCTCAAAGCTTTTTATTTCCAGCATATTTTGATTGATCTTTCTCAAAAAACGCCCTCCACATCATATTGGTACCCGTGCCGTTACACAGTATTTTTTATCTTATGTTCATTTAAAATGACTATTTTGAAAATTAAAGCGCAAAGACGGCATTAAAGCACCTGCCTTTCACCCCGCTGCAATCATTCAAAACCTGAAAAATGTTTTGACAATTATTTCCCGCTGAGCATCGCGCTTTTCAAGCCGCTGTCAGCCGGCTTTTTGCCCAGCCATATACCGAAAAGAACTTTCTTGAACTCGAGATCTTTTGTCGTGGTCTTGAGCACCTTGTTTTTATATACTTTTATCCCCTCCTCCGGGATATAGATAATGTCGTACACGTCTTTGTTCCTGATATTGTCCGAAAATACTGAAACGAACATGTTTATTTTATCCTTAAACGGCGCGGTATTCCCGTTGGTGGAATTTTGGAATCCCTCTCTTGTGGCTTCCTCCATCAGATCACTCGATATGTATTTTGATATGATATTGATCCTTAGTGCCATCGGTTCATCGGCATTGATGATCGCGTTGGCATCATTGTTTTTCTTTTTCAGGTAAAGTCCGCCCACATAAGCCTTGACGAACAATTTCGACCTGAAGCCGGCCCCATTCAATAACAAGGTGTCGCTGCCGGCCGTGAGAGTATCTGGCATGATAATTCCGCCGATTTCTTTCGTATAACCGACCGATGTCATCAAAAAAAGAACTGAACACAGCACCAATAATTTCTTGAACATTATAAACACCTCTCTCCATTATTTTAGTCATATAAAGACTCTTTGAAAAAAACAGGTAAATCATTCCGCTTATCGTATAAGTGATTACTGTGCCGAAAAGTATAGTGGGAATGCCATTGGCATGTCAATTATTAATTTAGTGAGACAAGCTGAGAGCCAGCGAAACGGAGTAATGAATTGAATCAATCTAATCCAAAAATCCTATGATGATAAAAATTGAAAATTACCGGATGAAGGCCATTGAATCTGAAATCACTAGACGCGCGGCGACTCAAAAGGATGGAATTATGATCAGGAGCATAACGGGATGGACTATACGTAAACAACAGATAACCATCGGATTGACTCACGGCCTTGCATTCTCCTCACCTGAAATGAAAATTACATGGCCTCTATATAACCCTTGGCGTTGAGATTATATATCCTCTTCCCTTTGGGATGTTTGAAAGTGGCATTGCAAAAAACAATGTTCGGCCATTTGGGATTCCAGGCGAAAATCCCTTTGACCGGTCTCAGACCGGTATACCCGGGCGGCATGATGTCGCCTCCAAAAGAAACCATAATATCCGCTTTTAGAGTAGCTTTTATGCAGGCCTTATAAAAATTTCTGGCATCGGACAGGGCATGACTGTCATTGACTCTCTGAATATAGGCTATAAAATGAGGCAATGTTATCTCGGCAAAGATTCCAATGACCGTGATCACAACCATCAGCTCAATCAATGCGCAACCTTTCTCATCTTTAAACTTATGTAATACCGTTGACATAAAAAAACCTTCGTTTTTTACGCCCTTTTTTATCACATGACGATTTTCTTCAGTAAATGTGATTTTTGCGCCTCAGTTAAAAAAACTTTCCAACCCTTTCTTTACCTGACAGTAGTTTTAGCAATTAGTATGCCAGAAGATGAAATCAAAAATTGAGACACGATAAAAACGAATATTATTATGATTAATCAATAAGATATTGCTTCCACGGCGTTTAGTTTCGCCATTCTTAAAGCAAGGCAAAGTGGGATTTTTCACCAATTACTTGCTCGAATTTAACCAGCAAGGATTTTTATCAAAGGCGAACATCCGGAAGGTGTTATTTTATCCTATTTCAGCAACAAAATCCGGCGAAAAGAATAAAAAAATCAGCCGGAGCGCACGCAACACACATTTGAATAATTGGATATCCTGCATCCGGGAATTATTTATCCTGTTGAATTGATATAAGGCCGGTCCAAAAATTTCAATTTTACAGCTTATTTTTGCACGAATAGTGTCCGGGTCGGATATGCAAACTCGATTCCGTTCTGCTGAAAACGGCGGAATATTTCCAGATTGATGGACTCCTGAACATTCATATAAAGATTGTAATCAGGATTTGTCACGTAATAAACCACTTCAAAATTCAGCGATGAATCGCCATATTCTTTGAAATGAACGCGGTCCAGGCGGGCAAGTTCTTCCTTTTTAATTATATCACTGATGATATCTTTGATGGCTTTCAATTTTTCCAGAGGAGTCTGATAGATGACGCCAAAGCTGAAAACAACGCGTCTTTCAGTCATGCGCTTGTAATTGCGCACGCGGCTTTTCAACAGATCATTATTGGAAAATACCAGCTGTTCCCCGCTGAGACTGCGGATTCGGGTGGTCTTTAAACCGATGTGTTCAATCGTGCCGGAAAAAGAATCCACAACAACAAAATCACCGATGACAAAAGGCTTGTCCAGAACAATGGACAGGGACGCCAGCAAATCACCCAGGATATTCTGCACAGCCAGCGCCACAGCAATACCGCCTATGCCCAGACCGGCAACCAGCCCGGTGATGTTGACGCCGAGATTGTCCAGAATCAGAAGCAGTACGATAACCCACAACACAAACCGCGCGACGAATCCGAGGAATGTTATCGTTGTCGCGCTGGATGCGTCCTCACCCGTTCTTTTTTGAACCGCGTCACGGATGGAAAAGGATATGCCGGCGCTTACCCACAGACCGCCCTGCAAAAGCAATATCAGGATGACCGCTTTTTGCCACACGCCCATAACCGACGGATTGACATTCAGCGCGTGCGAGGCCGCGTAAGCGGAAGCAATAACAAGGATGATAATTTTTGTCTTTTTAAGAACTTCAACCAACATGTCGTCAAACCTGGTTTCAGTCAGTTTTGCCAGTTTGGATAATTTGCGAATTACCAGGCTTTTGGCAATCATGAGAATGGCAAACACGGCCGCCAAAATGCACAAAGCCGTAAGCCAGCTCTGTATGCTGTTTCCAAGATATACCTGCTGCATCAAATCCATTTTTTATTCCCCGATTTCCGGTTTTATATTTTCAGCTTTTAAGGTTTATTGTTTAATATGCATAAATTTTTTACCGGCAAATTATATATCATGCGGGTGTGATGTCAACCTTTTTACAGGTTCGGTTAATTTTTAGTGAATCAATTACCGTCCTGTTTCGCCCGCCATGAAAAATTTCCCGTATAACCGACGACAGACCGCTTTTCATACTCGATTCCGGACCAGCGCATTTTTTTGGAGAAAGGGACAAAGACGGAGTTGATGGTCACAACAAACGGCGTGACAATCGGGAGCAGCGCCACCAGGAAGATATTCACTTCGGATCTGACTTTGGGTTCCAATTCCCGTCCTGAATGATTCCCGCCCGATCGTATTTCCCAGAAAAGCAATTTGACGCTCAGCCGCGGTTCCGCGTTAATCACAGTTTTGAGTACCGTCATGCCCATGACCACATCAATCAGTACAGACAGCAGAACCAGTAGGCAGAGGGGGTGCCACCAGGCAATGATAAGAGCGGATATCATGAGCGGCGACCTCATTCCGATAATGAACAGAAATATAAATATAATCTTATTCGTCCACCAGGTCTGCAAGGCCTGCCGGTTGGTAAAGCTGACGACATTCGACAGTCGTTCCGTTTTCTCCGGAGGATACCGGAATAAAATGCAATGAGGCACAAAAAGGGTATCATATCCCTGTTCCCTGAGCGCGACGTAGATATTCATATCATCGGTGGTGATGGAGCAACCGCCCTTCCCGTTGATATGCGTCAACAGGTTTGCTTTTTCAAACACAGCTTTCGGGATAGCCAGTCCGCCGCCCCAGATGTATTTGTATTTACCTACCAGAAATGTAGAGGAAATAAGAATCCATGAAACCTGAACCAGCGAGGCCAATCCTTTGCCGGGAATATACATCCGTGCGGATGTAACGGCGCCTAATCTGGAATTGCCGTTCGTCAGAGGGGCAACGAGATTGCAAAGCCAGTCGCTGAAGGGACGGGTGTCGGCATCCACGATAACATAAACTTCCGTGTCCGGGGAAGAAACGCTTATGGCCGCTATTAGATTATTGTTTTTCTGGCATCGGTGAATTCCTCTTTTTTTCGCCAGTTCTACAACATCATCGGCAATGACTGTTTTGACATTCTTGTGCTTTGCCGAATATGATTCCAGCTGCGGCAGAGAAGCATCGTCCTTCGTCGTTACAAAAATGACTTCCCACGTGCCGGGATAATTTTGCCCCAAAAGAGCGTCAATATTTTTTGGATTCACTTTACCGCGCTGCGGCGCAATGATAGTCAGCGCCGGATATTTTTCCGGTTTTGTCTGTGACCAGTTTTTCAGGTGGGACCTCAACCCGAAAATTGAAATAAATCCTACTATTGAACTGCCTATAGCCAATAAAACACATGTATAACCTATATACTCCAGCATTGAGAACCCTTTCCGCTAATATCTGATATGATCATGACAACGATTTATAACGTCATTGTCAACCGGATGTATTCATTCGGGCGCAAAACACTGTATCAGATTCATCTTACCCGGCCGTCCACCGCCGCAATCCATCTGTTTCCCATATTATGCAGATCGATATGGTGCATACCCGCCGCATTCCATCCGTTTCCCGTTTTCGTTATAACAGGTTTAGCCGAAACCTGTTTTTCCGCATATAATGTTTCGGAGAGATGAGTTATTGCAAACGCAAAAACCTGAATTCCGTAATCGGGATCATCATCCTGGGTAAATCTCAAAGGCTTGCCGTTATAAATGATGACCCGTCCGCCGGGCCTTGCAATATGCCTGTTTGACGCTATAACCGGATTTTGGGGATGAGGCCGCCAGCCGCCGGTCAAATCCTCCGAAAAATAGATATTGAGAACATCATGCTTCGTATTGGACGTCAACAGCCACCATTTATCATTATAGCGAACAATAGAGGAATCCGTCCATTCATCACCCGATAATATATTTCCTGTATATTCCCATTTATCAGGAAACTCGGTCGCTTTATATAATCTTACCGAATGATCCCTGTGACTCTCGGGTATCATGTAATAATCATTGTTCCACTCAAATACATACGGATAGGATAAATGAAACTTTTCATCAATAATCACTTTTCTGTAATGCCATTTTTTCCCGTCTGCACTCTCCGCGTAAGCGATATCGCCCTGATCATTTTTCCGGTTCTGTACTTCAAAGAACATATAGTATGTTCCTTTCCTGAATATAATGAACGGATCGGCCACGAAAGCCGCGTCAATATCCGTCACATCATCCGCTGTCAGAACCGGATTGGAAACATCATTCATTGGTTTCAAATCAAAAGGAGAAGAGCCTTCATAAATGCCGATGGACCAGCGATGATCATCTATCATTCTCTGGTACACATCGCACCCGGCAAACAGGAACACCGGCAAAATAATGTAAACAAGATATTTCCTCACGCACTTCCCCTTGTTGAAACAAAATATCTATTTTACCCCGACAGCACAAAACTTTTGTGTGTTTCTATATCAATTCAGAAAAAAAGAAAGAGAAAAGTTCATCAGACGATTAAAATAATCAAACCGTGTAATTTGCTGACAGAATCATCTTGACGCAGAAATGTTATTTTCATATATACCGCAGCGGAAAAATAACTTCCGATAAACAGGTAATATTCAGGATGATTGAATTCAACTGGCTGCACCGGCTGAGATTATTGGGCCGGACGGGAAAATATCTGAAACCTGCCCCTGCGCAACAATCCGTTGCCGGAGATTCCATTTCCCTTCCCCGTATCGGCGGTATGGCGACCATGCCGAGCCGCTGGAAAAGCTTTAAGAAGGCCCTGCCGCACATCCTGAATCAGATTGACCGGCTCTATCTTTATCTGGACAAATATTCCCGGGTTCCCGCTGAAATTACCGCAGAGAAAAAAATTATTCCTCTGCTGCCGGACATGAATGAAACAAGCCTGACGACCTCGGGCAAGTTTGCCTGCTTCAAAATTATAACAGAACCTTATCTGTTCTTCGGTTTCGATGACGACATTATTTATCCTCAAGGCTATGTCAACCATATGGCGGCGGCGCTCTTCCGCCACAACTGCCGCGCACTGGTGGGAATTCACGCAAACATCTACCCGATACCCTGTTCCTCCTATGTCAGGAAGCGCAAGGTGTTGCATTTCAAGGAATCCCTGCGCATGGATTGTGTCGTTGATGAACTGGGAACGGGCACAGTGGCTTTTCATTCACAGTGTATCAGCATTCATCCCGACGCATGGACATTAAACAAACAGGCTGACCTGATGCTGATGATTGAATGCCTGCGCCAGGAAGTTCCGCGTATTGCTGTGAGGCGGCCCTGGCGGTTTCTGCGCCCCATCAAAGAATGCCAGAAGGATTCCGTTTACGTGGAAGTTCGCTCAAATGACAGCGTCGAAACAAAGCTGCTGCAAGAGGCCATGAAAGAATATCCGGGACGCTGGTGCCTGTCGGACTAAACAACCTTAACCGTTTTATGCACCCACCCAAAAAACAGAAATCTTGTAGCGACTGTTTTAAACCATTCTCTGATCAGTCAATGACGCCTCCCCTGTCATTCCACTACGAATGATTCTGAAAAAAGCTAAAAAAGAACTGAAATAAGGGACTGCGGAGTACTAGAAAACCCTATATTTAGGGCTGTTTAAAAATGCTTAGATGCGCGGCGCGCAAAAACCGTATCGCGAGGCGTATATTTACATACGTTGAGCGGTGCGGTTTGCAGCGCAACAAAGCAGATGAGCGTTTTTAAACAGCCCCACAGCGCCTTATTTCCTTCTAGTTCTCTGTTTTATAACGCCGCATTTCTTTTTTCGTCAGGTAAGCCACCACAAATATCGCAATGAGGTTGGACAGGGGAAATGCCAGCCACGCACCCCTGATTTCCCAAAAATGAGGCAGGATCATCAGCAGGGGGATAAAAATGATGACGTCGCGCAAAAAAAGCAGAAACATGGCCAGCGAGCCCTTGCCCAGCCCCATAAATACATTGATGATAATGATAAAGTAAGCAATCATTATCAGCGCCAGAGCGTGAATCCGCAGATTTTCCACTCCCATGACGATCAGGTCGGTGTCCTGGGAGAAAAGTCCGACAATCGGAGAGGCAAATATTTCTATCAGGACAAAAGCAACGGCTGCAAATGACAGGGAAATTTTAAGACCGGCGGAAACGGAATCCCTCAACCTTTGATAAAGCTTCGCGCCTTTGTTGAAGGCGACAATCGGCATCAAACCCGCGCCGATGCCCAGTACCACCATAGCCGCCATGCTGGTGATGCGGAAAACGATTCCAAACGCGGCTATCGCCCGGAAACCGTAACCGGCAAGCGCGTGATTGTAAATCATCATAAAAAAGACGATGATTAAATCCGTCATTATGGAAGGAAGGCCTGTGGAATAAATCGATTTGATGATTTGAACGTCCGGCCTCGCGTATTTCATTTCAAACGCGAACCGGGACGATTTCATCGCCAGGAATATCAATGACAATATGAAGCTCAACAAATTGGCTATAACAACGGCAATCGCGACACCCTTGATTCCCAGCCGGGGAAAGGGACCTATGCCGAAAATCAACAGGGGATCAAGGATAACACTGGCCGCAAACGTCACCAAAAAAACATACATGGACAACAGCGGCCGTCCTTCGGCGCGCAGCAGATTGTTGGCCATCAGAGTAAACAGGCCGAAAGGCGCGCAGAACGTCACAATATAAAGATAGTCACGGCACAGGGGCATTATTTCCTTTGTGGCGCCGAAGGCAAGAATAATTTCGTCTCCGAAAAGCAAAACGGAGATAATCATCACCGCCCCGAACAAAAAGGAAAGGAAAAATATTTGTCCCGCCGTTTGTTTTGCCTGAAGATTTTTCCCGGCGCCCAGCATGCGGGCGGCAAAGGAACCAGCGCCTATGCCCGTTCCCAGGCCCACGGCCGCCGCGGTCAGCTGAATGGGAAAACAAATCGTGAGCGCGGCCAACGCCTGAGAACTGTAACGCGCCAGCCAGAAGGTATCGATGAAATTGTAAAGAGCCAGGGCGGTCATTGCTATGATTGACGGCCAGCTCATTTTCAGAATCAGCGGGACTATCGCATCTTTCCCTAAATCCAGTCTTTCATTCATTTTTTATAAGGAGAAATCATTTCAGGCAAGCCTGCTTTAAACGGATCAGGGCGTTGTATTCTTTTTTTTCCAGGATATGTATTCGCCCAGTTTCCTGATGGCGTCGCTGGGGTTGCTGAAAAATTCCACACCCGCCTCATAGGATTCATCATAAGATTCATCTTCGATGATGACCCTGACCCATTTTACTTTTCCCAGTGCGTTTATCTGCTGGTGAATGGACTTTGACCGGAAATCCAGCTCCAGAAGCGTGTTGACCGGCAAAAGAATCTGGGTTTGCAGCCTCGCGCCGGTCACGGAAATATCCTTGGTTTGATTTTTGATGATTTTTTCTTTGGGAAGATTTTTTTCCGCGGAGACGACTGTTATGGTAACCTCATTTTCTTCTTTGATTCTGGGCGCCTTTCTTCTTTCGTCCATCCACTCCTCCTTTTTAATGCCGGTTTTATACCTCCCTTAAATCACCTTCGCATTCACTATAGGAAAATCATTTTTGCATGTCAACAAATATTGGTTATGAAGCATCATAATAGAAATTGCTCATTGAAGAAATTATTTTTTAGAAATGGGATTCTTCCCGTAGACTTTTCGCAGCTCTTCCTTGGCCTGCTCCAGAATACGCAACTGGTCTTTATCCAGATTTTTTCCGGACCGGTTGATATAGAATACCAGCATGGACATGGCTGAACGAAACGGCGGAGCTTTGCGGCAAGTGCTGGTATCCGCCGATTGTTTGAGAGACAGCGCTATTTTCACGGGGTCCTTCCAGGTAAAAATGCCATCCGCAAGCGCCAGCGCGTGGCTCTCTTTCGTCACCCTGCCCGACCAGCGGCTATCCGTTGATGATTCTGATTTCTTCGGCATCGGCTACACCTCAATGTGAGCTTTTGTATAGGTTTCAACCCGCTACGCGTCGCTAGCGGGTTTCCAGTCTCATAATAATGGGTATAACAACCAGACAAAGCAGAACGCAAACGACGACAAAGGGCAAGCGAAGCCCCATATAGGAGGCCATGACTCCGCCGGCCAGCGGCCCCAGCGTCATGCCCAGAGAGGTCATGGAAGCCATCAGCCCGTAAGCCTTCCCGTAGTTTTCCCTGGGCGTCAGTTTTCCGACCAGAGCATTCATGGTAGGAATACTTCCCCCAACCGCAAATCCGAACAGTATCCGTACAACAAGCAACTGGTCGACATTGCAAACCAGGGCATGGGTGACCCACAGAACGCCTGTAATGAACAGATTGATAATGAGAACCCGTTTATGCCCCATGCGGTCGCTCAGATAACCTATGGCGGCGGCCGAAATCGAGGCGGTGGCGCCGGTGACGCCAAGCAAAAGTCCCGTCGTGGAGGCGACCTGTGTTTTCAACTGCCCGACCGCTTCGATAAACAGCGGTAGAATGGGAATGGCGATATGCGCAGAAAAGTTGAACAGGAGAAAAACGGCCATCATAGAGACGAAACCCGGAAGGGTAAGGAGATTCCTCATGCTCCCGTTCCGTTTCAAGGACGCAACGGATGGACGGATAAATTTTTCTTTGGCCCCGACCATGACCAGGATACCGCCGATAAGCAGAATAACCCCTCCCGCAATGAAGGTCAGACGGTAACCGATGGCATCGGCAATGATGCCCCCGATCCAAGGTCCCAGCGACATTCCCAGAAAAACGGCCACCTGCATCACACCCAGCCCCATTCCCATTTTCGAAGCGGGCAATACGGAGGAGACGAGGGCAACCGAGGCTGATATGGTGCCGGTGAAAGCGCCCGCAAGCAGACGCAGAAAAAGAAGCTGATAAACATTGCCGACCATCCCCATGGCTATAGTGACAACAGCTCCGGCAAACATCGCCCGTTCAACCATAAGTTTCCGGCCGTACCGGTCGGAAACCCAGCCCCACAGCGGAGCAAAAACGGTCATGGTGAGGCTCGATGCCGCCATGAGAATACCGGCCCAGACCGGCACCAGCTTCTCATCCGTCACACCGATTTCTCGTATATAGAACGGAATGAAGGGCAAAACGAAAGCAAATCCGATAATGGAAAGCAGTTGGGCAATGAACATTACAAGAAGGGTCGAACGCCAGGGAGAAGTCTCACCGGCCTCCTGACCGATGCTATCTTTAGCTGCGGTTGTCATGCAAGGTTTTCCTTTTTCGTATAGTGATATGTAGTAGAAACAGCCCAGCATGTCAAATATATCCTGTCCGCAAAATTAAGACGTTGGGGGCAGTTGAATTTTAAATTTTTCTTTTTTTTTGATTTTATGCTAGGTTAAATACAATCGTTGATAAAAAAATCAATTTCCGCCAAACGATTCATATTTGTGCAGGTGCGGTTAATAAAAAGGAACTGCGCAAGAATAAATTTAACTTTTCAGGAGAAAAATACATGAAACGATTAATAATCATCACATTGATACTGACATTTTGCATGTCCGCGAATGCTGTGGGTGAAGATAAAAAAAATACTGCTGCCCAATCCGGTGACAAAAAAAACAGCTGCGTCGTATTACTGGGAGCGCTAGTTTATAATCAATTTCTGGAAACAAACTGCGGTTTTAACGCCCAGGTAGCGGATTACAGCAAATATATTTACGTTCAGGCGGGTTGCAGCAAACTCCTGTTACCGCAGGAAGTTGAAAATATTTCCAAAAGCGTTATCGAAGACAGCAAACAAAGATTCTATAAGCATGGAAAGAAAAAGTTCTGTAATATTAATAAGATGCAATATGAGGATTTGGCAAATTCCATCCGTAAAAAATTGCCCAAGACCGTAGTAAAAGAGAAAAAGTGAGTCCGGAATGTTTAAATGCGTATTTAAAAATAACTCTTGACAACACAGGCGGCTTTAGTGTATAAAAACTCAAAATAAATATTAATTTCCCATTGTTTGTTGGTGATTTTCTCCGGTTGTTTCTGATGTTGCCTTTGTACCCAAAGTTGCACACTGCCTTATCGGGTAGTTAAAATTGAAATAAGCAATATTAAATACATATTATGAAGGGGTGTAATATGAAAAAGTATTTAGGGTATTTTCTTGTAATAGCGTTTTTGGTAACCGTGCCTTTCATGTCTGTAGCCAAACAGATTCTGTCGGAAGGCGAAATGGGTTCTTTAACGGCGCAGGAAGGCGTAACAGTTAATCTCGGTGCCTTTGTCCCGGCTACTGCTACTTTCGGCGTTACGGTAACTGGTTTTATGCCTGATCTTCAGTCCTGGGGCGATTCAGACGGCTTTACCGGCTATACTGATTCCGGTTGGTTTGGCGCATTCACGACAACGAGCGCTTTGTCTCATATCGGAGTTGGCGGCCAGATGACGATTGATGTCGGCTCCAGCGGCGCCTCTACAGCGGTAAGAATAGGCTTACCCAATGCTATTGTACACACGTTCAGTACCGATCAGACATTAAAACTGGGCACGGGTAAACAACTTTCCGACGCACAGCCGGCATTGGGTACGACCTACAATGATTTATTCGCGGCTGTTTTGAATCCGACCGGCAGTAGTGCAATAACAATTTCCTCCCATGCAGGAGAGGGCGTGGATATTGATTTTGGTACCTTCAATCCTGCTACGCCTTTAATAGCGATTCCCGGTCTCTTGGCAGGTGGGATAATGACAACATCATGGGGTGATAACGACGGTTACACCGGTATGGGTGACGCAGGTTTCTTCGGAGCAAGACAAATGACGGTGTCTGACGGAGCCTACATGTATGTATATGTTTCCGGCACTATGAGTATTGATGTCGGTACCGATGCCGGTGGCACTACAGGAGTCCGTATCGCTCTACCAACGGTTACAATTTCGCCTACATTTTCAAATGCAAACATAACCCAACCTCTGGCATTGGCAACAAGCAAAGACCTGAATACAAATACCCAGATGCTGGGCACTTCGTACATGGGTGGCCTTGGAGCCACAATTTCCGGCTCTGTGGTGATATCCGCCCATTAATTGATTTCTTAAGTTAACGCTAAAAGCCATGTGTCTTACGACACATGGCTTTTTTTTTAAACTAATTTTTTCCCTTATGTTTTTTTATGCCGCTGAAATAAACACCAAGAATGTCTATATCTTCACCTCAGGTTTTAAGGAAACGGGAGAGGAGGAAGGTATCCGCGGCTTTCACAGGCGGAAATGGAAATAATTGCCATGGAAGGCGGCCTGCGCGTTATCAGCCCCAATTACATGGGACTGTACGTGCCGAAAACGTGTCTTCTGAGATGGGTAGGAGCTTCCAAAGAAAGCGGGACCGTTGCGCTCATCAGTCAGAGCGGAGGCAATTCCCAGAAATTTACAAACTATGCAACCATTCATGCAGGCCTTCATTTCAGCAAGGTCATCTTTAACCTCAAGAAGAGCCGGCAGTCGCAGAATGACGAGAAGGAGGAAACGAGACTTGAACACTTTCTGCAACTGCCGTTAAAAGACGAGGCCTCATCAGATGGATTTGATGATGCTATTCCCCTCTCTCCCTCGCAGAGGGTGGTGGCATATCGGGTTCATCACACATCATTTCACCCGTCATGTGAGGCCTCATCCCGGGGTGTCCCATCGGTTTTATTTTTTTCAACATTTTGAGCTGTTCGGACGTTAATTTCACTTTCATCTTTTCTGTTGATTTTATGATTATGAACCGCGATTCCGTTTTCAGAGCCTCGATCTGTTGGAGTTTCTTTGCAACCGTTTTCAGGTCAACGGTATCCTTTTCCAGAAGTTCCCGAAGTTCAATTCGGGCAATCTGCCTGTCAGCTCTTTTTCTTATCAATTCTTTAGCCGTATCGTTCTCAATTTCCTTTAATGCTTCTGCCTGCTTTTCATCGAGATTAAGACTCTTGAATGCCATAAAATGATAATTTCCCGGCCCTGGCATTCCTCTCATATGTCGAGTATTGCAGGGCAGTATTTGCCGTTTCGTATTTCCGGGCATCACCGGCGGCGCCCCGCAAGAGGGACCTTCCTGCTGAAGCCCTTTCTCCATGTTGTCCGTGGCATGCTTGGGCTCCGTGTAAGCCAGCGGAGCCGCAATAAACAGGATTATAAAACTTATAAGCGGCCAGATTAATATTCTCCTCATGTCATTATCCTCTTTTCATCAGTTTCCAGAATTCATTACTTTGTTTCCGTGATGCTTTTTGCTGCGCCGGGTTTATTGCTGCCCCCGGGCGGCAGTCCTTTTCTTTCCGGTACAGCAACCATTGCGCCGTCCATCACTCTGCACAAGCCCTTGATGGTTTCCCCGCGCGGTGTAATAAATTCCACAACGGTTCCTTCCGTCTTTCCTTTGCAGGCCGTATAAGCCTCCTGCGGCGGTTTCATGTTTTCTTTCGGCGGTGGCGGCCGTTTACTTATTTCTTCCGGTTGTGATACCAAAGTGCCTCCTGCCGTCAGCATAAGAATCAACATCGTTCCTGCCAAATACTTCTCCAAGCAATCACCTTCTTTCTTTTTTATTACGGCATCCACCCCGGCCTGTCTGTCGTTTGTTAACGGCACCCTAGCAGGTGAATGTGACACAATTATGGAAGAAAAAAGGAAATAGTAAATAATGGTGCTGTTGACCGGGAGCGCATTCCCGTAAGGGAGACGCAAGAAAACGATGATATTCCTTACCGGCAAAATCCGAAGGATTTTACAATGCGCTCATCTGCTGTGTTGCGCCGCAAACCGCACCGCTCAACGTATGTCTATATACGCTTCGCGATACGGTTTTTGCGTGCCTAGCACCTGAGCATTTTTGAACAGCCCCTGAACATGGTGTGTTTGAACAACTTCATAATGATTTATTTTTATGCGAGTAACCGACAAAAAGAACCGCAATGGAAAAGCATTCTTTCTTAAAGAAAACTGAAATAGAACGTTACAGATTATTGGCTGGATTAAAAGAAGCGGTCAGGCCTACTATTTGATGTAATATCCTGCCACCCTCCACTTACCGTCCTTGTCCAGTATGGGTGTAACGGTCTCGATGGCGGATTTTTTATTCTGATAGGAAGTCTCAAAATGGATGACAACATACTCCCCGTCCGGCGCACCGGCCAGTGATGTTTTGTATTCACTGGTGCTGACTTTTCTTGAAATCATTTTTCCCAGAGGCCCCCGAACCGATTGGAGCATTTGTTTCCATTGATCCTGCGGAACTGCATTCCTGAAATATTCGGCTGCTTCCTTCCAGCTCTGAGCATATTTACCATCGTCGATGAGAGCCAGCCATTTCTGGGCGGCAGAGACAGCCGCTTTTTCTTTTTCGGCATTCGCCGCCCAGGAGATTCCAGCCAGCAGCATCATAACGATTGTTACTCCGACCACGAAGTATTTTTTCATTTCGATAATCTCCTTCTCTGTCATTTGATAAATAATAACAGCCGTCCCATCATCATGAGGCGGCTGTCATGCCGTTTTTAATGATGGATTGTTTAACCTTGTCAATTGCATCTGTTCTTTTTACAGCTATCACGGGTATCCGCACAACCCCTTCTGCAAAAGTTCCGGCCTGAATAATTTTTCTTATAATCGTTATCACAACTTTTGAAACAGGACTGTTCAGTCTCATAACACTCTTTTTCACAGTCTTCTTTTTGTCTCTTTCTCCTGTAATTGTCCTCTCTGTCCGCTCTTTCACTCGATTTATCTGAATAATTCGGTTTCTCTTTTATATCCCCGTAAGCGGAATCATCCTGAGAATCCTTTGCAACACAATCTCTCATTCCATCCTGCGGGCTGCTGGTGACTATTGCCTTCCCCTCTTGATCAATGCAGCTGTATAATGTTCCGGCATTTGCAGAAACAATCAGACCAAACAATAAGCATACGGTTATAAGTATTCTTTTCATTATTTTCTCCCGTGTTAATTAACTTGCAAAGAAATTTGAATCCGAATCCCTTTCAGGGATTTTATACCACGCCTCTTTACAAAGTGGTTTTTTAATAACATTATTCACGTTTTTTTAAAAGTTGAAATATTTAAAGCATGTGCAATGATTGAGGACATGAAAGCCGCCGGACAGGAGCATCTCTGCATATGTCTCTCATCCGGCGGCATTCCACTGCAATCGTCAGCGATGAGGGCCGTTTATGGATTTGCCGACTTTTTCACTTTTTCAAGTTTACGGTTTATGGTCCGATCAGCTTTCGGCAGGCAGCGCCCGGCGTAAATCACCTGAAGCAGTCAGTCTGAATCCTGCTACCATGCTGCGCATTTCCTCGGACTGGGATGACATCTCCTCGGCGGCGCTGGCCGATTCCTCGGCATTGGCCGCATTCTGCTGCGTCAGCAGATTCATTTGCTCCACCGCTTTATTGACCTGGTTGATGCCCTGATCCTGTTGCTCCGAAGCTGCGGCTATCTCCGCCACGACCTGGCTGACCTTATTGATGCGTCCGGTAATGTCCTGGAAGTTGGCCAAAACTTCGGAATTGATGGACACGCCGTTTTCCGAGTTCCTGACGGCTTCTTCGATCAGATTCGCCGTGTTTTTCGCCGCTTCCGCGCTCCGCATGGCCAGATTCCTGACCTCTTCAGCCACAACCGCAAATCCCTTGCCGGCATCCCCTGCCCGGGCGGCTTCCACCGCAGCGTTGAGCGCCAGAAGATTCGTCTGGAAGGCGATTTCATCTATGGTCTTCACTATTCTGGCCGTGGAATCCGACGACGTTTTTATCTTGTTGATGGCTGACGACATTCGGCTCATGCTCTCTACTCCCTTTTCCGCGCTTTCCCTGGCTGCCAGCGCCATTCCATTGGCTTCTCTGGCATGCAGCGTGTTTTGCTTGGTCATGGACGACATTTCCTGCAGGCTGCTCGACACTTCTTCCAGAGAACTGGCCTGTTCACTGGCGCCCTGCGACAGTGACTGCCCGCCGGTGCTGACCTGCACGCTGGCGGAGGCCACCTGATCCGCTCCGATCGACACCTGCTGCAGAGCCTTGTCCAGATTCTCCACTGCCAGATTGAAAGATTCTTTTATTCTGGCATAATCGCCCCTGTAATCCCCTGTCATCCGGGCCGTCATATCTTTGCCGGCGATTTTCTGCAAAGCCTCCGACGCTTCATTGACCGGACCAATTACTTCATCCAGTGTCCGGTTGACACCCTGAATAATATCCTGAAAAGCGCCTCTGAAGGCATCTGCATTGCCGCGAATACCAAGCCTGCCCTCCATGGCCGACTGGGTTAATGCATTCATTTCCATCACCATGTTATAGATGGTCTCCGCCATCCTTTTCAGCGCCGGCCCGATTTCATCGCGTTCATCAATGACGGCTGACCGGACATTTATATCGCCATCGGATATTTGCTGAATGTTGAATACAATATTGTTCTGAAGATGATCGGCAAATTCATCCATGGCATGAGTCAGATTGCCTATTTCATCTTTTCTTTTCATGTGCAACCGGTTGGAAAGATGCCCCTTAGCAATTTCCCTGACCATCAGCAGCGCTTTCTTCAGCGGTGAGGAAATCGAATTCGACAGATAAAATGCGACCAGAATCGCAATAATACCGCCGATAATCAGCATACTCAAAAATACTTTTGTGGCAATGGCTGCGGAGTGGTGGGTTTTTTCGGCAGTGCTCACCGCCTGAGTGGCTATCACAGAGACGAGTTTGTCCAGAGCATTAATCGTAGTCTGCAGGCTGTCGCGCGCATCCAGTTCGGCCTGATCTGCCGCCTTATCCCATTTTTGGAAATTTTCGTCCTGTTCGGACTCTCCGGCTTCCAGCAGTTTCACTTTATTCTTCAGAGCTTCCATACCGGCTTCATGTCTGGTTTTCCATTCTCTGAAATCAGCGACGAATGCGTCCCACAGTTTCTTTTCTTCTTCTCCCTTGGGTAATTTTTCATATTCAGCCCAGTTCTTTTCCAATCTGCTCCAGGATTCATCTATAGATTTGAACAGGTCATCACGAACTGTTTTATTATCAAACATAATGCCCAGAGCCAGGCCGCGTTCACTGGCGACGATGAAATTCACCTCTTTATCGATGCTTCTAAGATTATTGACCGCGGGAAGTTCGACGCCGCTTATCTTTTTGAGATTGCTGCCGAGACTGGAAAGATTTAAAAAAGCATAAATACCGAATGCCTGTGACATTACAATGATGAAACCAATCGTTCCCACAATTTTAACTGCAATCTTGAGATTATTAAACATAATACATTCTCCTCTTAACAAAAAATATTTATCTGTTTTTTTGCGTTTAAATGTTCGTAAAAACTTATGGTCCCTATTATCCAAAGGATGTCATCACGGGATACAGAACTACTTTAGATTGCAAGGTGTGATAAAGGACATGTTATTCGATAATTTTTTCTTCCTGAAAAACAGAAATCCATGCACGGTCAAGTCAGATATGAGGATTTAATTAGCTCTTCATGGCATGATCCCTTTGTAAAGGGTTCAAATAAATGATTAACTGTTGACGATACATCATAAACCTTTGTTATTTTTACTTTAATCAGACAGGAAGTCAAGGAAATATTTTATGGCTTTAACGTCACCTGATTGTATTTGGCAAGGGATTGAATTTAGAAAGTTGATGTTTAAGTTATACAATAAAGAGCATCCTTTTAGAGAAAAGAGAAATAAAAATTAAGAAATACAGGATGTTAGATTAAACAGAAAGGAGCAACAGATTATGAAAAAATTCTTTATCTTTGTTCTTTTATCATTTACGTCGATTTCAGCTTCAGGATGCTGCCCTTATCGGCCGGTTGGCGGATGGGGGGACGGATACATGATGCATTATGGCTTCGGATACGGAGGTATGTTTATGTGGTTGATATTTTTAATTGTTCTTGGAGTGGCGGTTTATTTTATCATTCAGACTTCAAAGTCAAAGGAGATTACCGGCCCTGCGCAGGAAACTCCACTGGATATTATAAAAAAACGCTATGCCAAAGGTGAAATCACTAAAGAAGAATTTGAAAGCATGAAAAAAGATTTGGAATAGAGGCGACGGCGCTTCTTTTAAGCACCGGAACTTACCGCTCAAGTTCCTATTTCAACAGCCAGTTCAACGCTTCGGATTCGCTGCCGAAAACACGCAGGCGTGCTCCGCGGTTTACCGCCACAGTCTCCATAAATTTGTTGATCCTTTCCGGAGCGGAAACGACCGCGGTTTTGATTTTGTGCCCCAGTATCTTCGCCCCTTGCTCACCGGCAAAATACTTTTCCATTTCCGACAGGCCGGATACATTCATCGTATCCAGGAAGACTTTTGTGCGGTTGTTTTCATCCGCCAGTTTTTTGATGGTCGTAATAATTTCTTCGATCTCGTTGTAAGGATTTTCCCCCGAAATGAAAATTTTCAGGTATTCATCAAAGACTTCAAAGGTTATTTGAATTTTCAATGTTTTCTCCCCTGTTCAATTCTCTGTTGTTATTTATCATAAAATTCAATTTTTGGAAATAAGTCTTTCATAAAAAGGCAAATGGAAATCTGATTTCCGAATGGATTATTCAGGTTTTTTTTGCAGAGATCTTTCATACTTCTCCGGGGAAAATCCGGTAATTTTGTCGCCATTGATGATGACAAAAGGGACCCCTGAACCATTTTGAAGCTGTTTCTTTCTTTCAGCTGCTTCTTTGTCTTTTTCGATGTCATAATCTGTAAATGAAATATTGCGGGACTTAAAATAATCACGCGCCATTTTACAATAAGAACACCAGCTGGTGGAATACATGACAACTTCACTTTTTATATTTTTTTTACTGTCTTCTACTGAAGAAGATGGAGAAGAAGACTCCTTTTGAGCCTGATTTACCGCGGAAGAATCTTTAACCGGTTCGGGTTCAAATTGGTGAACTGTAGTGTTCTTTGCCGATTGGGTTGGAGGCGGATAATCGGTTACGTGAAGCGTCCCCTGCGCATCTTCCCACTTGTAATAATCGGCCAAAGAAATTCCCTGAAAAAGAAATATAATCACTATAATATTTATAAAATATTTAATCATTAGCGCACCTTTTTCTTTTAAATCAGCTTAATTTTCAGATTTTGTTGAAATCCAAGGACGGGAGTCATTCCTTGGCTCCGGCCTTCTCCAGTATCGCCACAATGTCTTTCCTGTTCAGCTTCTTCGCAATTTTCAGGGCGGTATATTCTATTTTATCAATTGTCGCTTTTACATTCAGATCAGCGTCCTTGGACAAAAGAAGCCTGACAATCTCCGCATAACCGTTTTGCGACGCAATCATCAGCGCCGTTATTCCATCGGTATTGATTCTGTTTACATCAGCACCCTTATCCAAAAGAAGTTTGACAATCTCCGCATAACCGCCCTGCACGGCCATCATAAGTGATGATATTCCATCGGTATTGACAGCATTCACGTCAGCACCCCCTGCTAAAAGAAGCCTGACAATCTCCACATAACCGCCCTTGGACGCCAGCATTAACGCTCTAACCTCCTTTTCCGACGTTCTGGCCTTTACGTCGGCGCCTTTATCCAAAAGGAGTCTGACAACCTCTGTATGACCTTCTTTTGATGCCAGCATCAGCGCCGTTGCATCGTCGGAAGATGTCTTCACATTTACATAAGCACCCTTGTCCAGAAGAAGTCTGACAATTGCTTCATGACCTTCGTCGGACGCCATGGTCAATGCCGTTTCGTTCATGAACATCGTCTTTGCATTGACTTCCGCACCGTGATCCAGGAGAAGTTTGACAACGATGGTGTAACCCTTCTCCGATGCCAGCATCAGCGCCGTCAGTTTGTCGGAGCCCACTTTCGTATTTACTTTGGCGCTCTTATCCAGAAGAAGCTTGACAACATCCGCATAACCGTTCTTTGATGCAATCACCAGCGCCGTCATATTCGTTGAATTTGTTTCCACGTTCACATCGGCGCCTTTATCTAAAAGAAGACGAATAATGTCTATATAGCCTTTCTCGGAAGCCATCATCAGTGCCGTGAGATTGTCGAAGGATGTCCTTACATTTACATCAGCGCCTTTATCCAAAAGAATTTTGACAACCTCCTTATGACCGCTTTCCGATGCCATCATCAGCGCCGTTACGTTGTTTGACGTTTTTATATTTACATCCGCACCTTTATCCAAAAGGAATATGACAACATCTTTGTGACCGTTTTGCGATGCTATCATCAGTGCCGTTACATTTCTTACAAAAAAATCATAATATTTTTTAGGGGATACCGAGTTAATATCGGCGCCATTGTTCAGCGCGGTTTCCACCTCCGCGACAACCCCCTTTTCCGCCGCTTGAATCAATCTGGCATTTTGGTCAGCCGTGCCTGCACCCGCAAAAACAGCAGGCGTCAGGAAATAAACACAAAAAATTAAAAACCATATACGTTTCATGAGACAATCCTTTTTAAATATTGACCGGTTTAAAATAGTGTATCAGTTTTTATACCTGACCCATACCTGATTTCTGGGATAGCCAGATATATCATAAAGCTGCCATCCGTCTTTATTCACTTCCAGCAAGGCCTCTATTTCATCGGCGTTATTGTGTGTCGAATAATGCCGCGCAAAAATATTATTATACATTTTTTCCGCTTCCTTGCTTCCGATATTTTCAAAAAGATAAATTTGGGCTTTATATTCCTTTCGCAGAATATTGCCGATCTTGGGCCGGTTAATTTCAGTTTCCAGTGCAGGCAGTTTCACCTGAAGGGTCAGCAATTCGTCGTCTGCTTTATTTCCAAGGTGTATGAAAAAGAAAGGCTGTCCTTCTCTTACCGGGTTCACATCACATTTCGCCCGGATATTTTCCGACAAAACGAATTTCAATTCCGAATCCGTTATGCCGAGCCGGTGGAAATAGTCGGAGAAACGCTCCGAAAAAAATATGTTTTTTGCCGGATGGCCTTCCAGTTGTCTGATTTTCGCAGCATACGCTCTGATGCGGTTGTTTATCTTTCTGACGGCTTCTTCATGACTTTGTTTGCCGGTAAAGTAAAGATAGTCATAGCTTTCTTCGTATCCTTCCAGGACGGCGCCGAAATGGCGCGTTGCTGTCCATATCTTCGGCTTATCCAACAAAACGAGTCCGGTGGCATGAACGATTGTATTAAAAGCGGTATACATGATAGAGCTGTTGCGGATTTGTTTTGATGATTTTTTCATCTCTTGGATGATGGAATTAATCTCTGCTTTGGTTTTCCGGTTCATGGCAATTTTCTGCCTTAGCAAGGGTATATCCGCTTTTGTCAGGGTGTTAAATGAAGCTATTTTCAATTCATCGGCATTGGCCATTTTGTCAAATCCGTTTTGAGCCATTGCATAAGTTCTTGCAGCCATGGAATTCTTTATGGGCACTCCCTTCGCCGTCAGGATAAATTCCATATCGCCGTAAATGCTTGAACGCGTTTTTATGAAAACATGTTCCCTGGTCGCCTCGACGATAAACCGGAAAGTCTTCAGGTTGTGTTTTTTCAGTTTTTTCACCGTTTTTGGATAACCTTCGTTTTCAGCGGACATTTCCAGCGTTCCTAAAAATATTTTAGGCGTGCCGTCCCGGCCGGGGTCATTGCGATGGAGATAGGTCCATGCCTCCACTGTATGGAGCTTCATCTCGAAGATTTTTCCTTTTTCCGTTATCCGCAGTGTAGCCGGAGATTCCGAAAGATTAAAATCGATCAGTTCAGCCGCTGTGTCAGGCAAATATGTGCCGTTTGTCCGGATCCTGCCGTAATAATGAATATCGCCGTTGACCGGTTCCTGTTCCTGACGGAATTTTTTATCCAGCATTCTGCTTTTTTCGAGCGTCAGAGGATGCGCAGTAAATCTCCAAAGTTCGTCGAAAATCATTTTATGGTAATATCCGGTTATCCCCTCCGCGTTTTTTCCGGCTACACGCAATTCACGGGCGGCATTGCCGCGGCCGTTTTGCAGAATTGTAATCCTCGAAGAAAGTTCCGCCTGCCCCGGCAGTTCAATCCGGGGCTGCTCGCGCCAGTCCTCCGCCGGCAGGGACCATTCCGTAAAGTTTGAATTCCAGTCTGCCCCACTGCCTTTGCGCTTTTCGCGCAGATAGGAGTACTTGAAAAACATGGGGTCGCTTCCAATCGTGTCGAAATCGACAAGACGGGTGTACATTTTCCCGGAGGCGTCAATGACAAATATTGTGGACGCGCTGACCGACATACTCTCCGCAATGAATCTGCCTCTGTCGGGAAGCGTGATGGTGTGACTGAAATCGGCTGGCAGTCCTGAATCGGTAAAACAGATTTCACGGCCGTCTGCTGTGAGAATATAAAGCGTTGTTATGCCCATGGTTCCGAAGTGATGCTGATTACCGTCTATATCTTCATGGTACAGGACATCCCTGTTCCTTCTGCCGATAGCCCACGCCCGCGGCGCTGCCGCCCGTCCCGCCAGAAACAAAGGCTCCATTTCCGGCCAGCCCCAGAGATGATTCCAAACCCTGCCGTCCCAGCTGTGTCCCTTCTCGAGGCGCAGCCAGAAGAATCTTCCTTCATCGGACAGCGCTACAATTTCGTCGGCATCGGCGTGAATTTCCTTTATGGATGACGGCACGGGATATTTTACGATTTTTTTATTATCCGGCAGCCCCGTTCTTAAAAACGGTTTCCAGTTGATATTTTTACCGGTTGTCTCGGTATTGGGTTTAAAAAAAATCCGGCCGTCTTTCAGAGCAAAATAATAATACCGGTTGAAGGTGTGAGCCGGAATTTTTATTTTCACCGATTCCGGAAGATATTCTTCTTCGGCAAATCCGTCTGCACAGGGCATGGCAAGGCTCAAAAAGAAAAATAAAGCATAAAGAAAATATTTTTTCATGGTGCCGTCAAATCTATAGTTTGACTCGCAAAAAATCAACATAATTCTCTGATTTTTTCCTGATGAAGTAAAAGAATGTTTTATTTCTGAATGGACGATTGATTGTATCCGGACTGAAAACCCGGCCCGGATCAATGGCAGTGTCCTGTGCCTTGAGCCGATTCCAGTAATTTGCAGTTTCCCAGCTGACAGGCTTTTTGCGCATCCTGACAGGCAGACTTTTTATTACCCTGAGTGAAATAAACAGCGCCTCTGCAGAAATAAAAATCGGCATCATCTTTTTTCAGGCTTATGGCTTGATTAAAATCCTTTATTGCCTGCTGATATTGATCAAGCCTGGCATAATTAATTCCCCTGTTGTGATAGGCATAGGCATGATCGGGTTGTAATTTGATTGATTTGCTGAAATCAATTAATGCTTTCTTATACCTTCCCATCCTGGAGTAGGCAACGCCTCTGTCATTGTATGTATTCGCATAAGCTGAATTCAGGCGAATGGATTCGTTGAAATCCTCAAGCGCGTTTTTATACAGACCCATTACGGCATAAAGATTCCCCCGGTTGTTACAGGCTTTGACAAAATAAGGATTAATCATGATTGCCCGGTTATAATGATCAAGGGCATCTTTCATGTCGCCTTTCCTCTGTAAAGCAATTCCCATATTATTGTGCGCGAAATAGTTGTCCTTTGTTGCTGCCAGGGCGTGACTCCAGAGCAATGTGTCGTTTTTCCACCAGCCGCATTGCTGACGCGTTAAAAATGAAAAAATCGCCAATACAGCTATACCCGCCGGAAATAAAATCTTTTTACGGATAACCCTGCTTTCGAATAAGAGAGGAATCCCCCACGCCAGCGCAATGGCAATACCCGCAGAGGGCAGATAAGTGTAACGGTCGGCCCTTGCCAGTTCACCCTGCTGGATAAATCCGAGAACGGGAATAAGCGCGATCAGATACCAGAACCAGCCGACAACCAGAAAAGGCATTCTTTTCAGGTTATAAATAACGGCAAACGTAATCAAAGCAAGCACAACCGCGGAGATCGAAACTTTCCACAGGGGCAGGAATAAATCATAGGGATAAAACAAAGCCAGATTTACCGGCCAGAGAGCATTGCCCAGATAAGCGGCATAGGAAACAACGGCATTGATGACACGCTTCATAAATGGCAGATATTCCAGCGGCACAATCGTGTCGCCCTTATAATGCGCCCATATGGCGATAATGCTTGCGGCAATAGACAGTATGATAAAAGGAATCTTTTCCAGAACAAATTTGCCTGCGGAACCGGAATCCTTTTGTGCCTCAACCTTATGACAGCGCTTAAGCGGCCAGTAATCGAGAAGCAGCAGCAAAAACGGCAGAGTAACCAGCATGGGTTTGGCCATTAAAGCCAAAACGAATAATATCAGGCACAGACAATACCGCAGAACCCCTGATTTTTCGGTGTAGAACGCATAAGCATAAAGACAGGCCATCGCAAAAAACATGCTTAGAACATCTTTTCGTTCGGCGGCATAGGCTACTGATTCAACCCGTAATGGATGAAGGGCGAATAAAGCGGAGGCAAAGGCCGCAGGCCAGATATTGTTTGTTGTTTTATTTAGAAAGAGGAATAGAAAGATAACAGCCCCGATATGTAAAAGCAGGTTGATCAGATGATGACCGGCCGGGTTTGCCCCGAACACCTGCCAGTCTATCGTATGAGAAATCATGGTCAGGGGATGCCAGTTGCCTGATACAATGGCTGTAAATGCACAATGAATGCTTTGGGCATTCAATCCGTATTTTATATCACTGTTTTCTGTTATGTATATTTTATCGTCGGATGTGAAGATAAACTCATTGGCTGCTATCCTTCCAAAGGCGGCCAATGCAGCGACGGCGAGAAACACGATGATCAGATACTTATGTTTATTTTTCATAAATGGACTCAAATCCACGTCATGATGAAACAAAAGTAACCAACTGTTTGTGCTGTGGTTTTCTTATATCATAGTATCGCTAATGAGTAAATCGTAAATTGTTTTTCACTTCAGCGGCCTCCGAACGCCCTGCCCGCGTCATCCGTAGAACCGTAATGGGCGGTGAAAATATATTTGATATTTTGCAGGGCGGCCAGTTTTTCAATGGACTGGCCTTCGGTTTTTGAATCCATATTGAAAAATTCATTGAACAGAGCGGCTTTCCCGTCTTTGAGGCTCATGGTATCGCCGGTAAAAAGAAACCCATTGTTGACGACGTAACACATGGCGCCGGGTGTGTGGCCGGGCGTGGCGATGCCCCGCACATCCACTCCGACGACATTGACGGCCTGGTTATCACTGAGCAATTCATAACGGGAAATCTTCTTATTATGAATGACCGCAAAACGGGCTGTCTTCCCGTTAATCATCTGTTCTTCATCCTTCGAAATGTAAATCTTCGCATTGGTGAATAAGGCCAGCGCGCCGACGTGATCCATATCGGTATGCGTTAAAAAAACGGCAACCACTTGCATCGGATCAATGGAGAGTTTTTGCATTTCCTTCCTGACCGTTTCCATATCGTTGCCCGCGTCTATGGCAATATAACCGTCATTGCCTTTGACAAGGTACACATTAACAAAGCCATCCTTGACGGCATACACGCCGTCCGTAATCTCCTTCGTGGCCAGAGGCGACATTGTGCGCATTTCCGACTGCATCTTGAAAAAATACAAGCCAAGCAGCACAGTTATCACAATAATAACAACTCCCGACACCACCAGTATTTTTCTCGTTGTTTTATTCATAGTCACCTCGCAAAATGATTAATTACTAATTTTTTGTCTGTTGGCCTTGCGCAATGCTTTTATAATGAAATGTTCCGTCTGGTGGCTGATTGCCAGATTTTTGAAGGCGGCTTTCGTAACGTCGTTTATGGCTTCTATATCTGAATTGGTTTCTTTCCTGATAATCATTGAAAACTCCTTGCTGGTTCATGTTGTAACCTAGCATAAAATCATAAATTTGAAAAAGAAGACTTGCGGGAAGGAAGAAATAGAATAACCCTGTCTTACCAAAAGACAGGGTTATTGATTGAACATATTTAACAAAAACGGTATGGTTACTGATCAGACGGCTGATCAGTCGCTCCAGCCCTGTACGGCTTTCCAGCTTAACCCGCTTCTGTAAAAGCAGAACCGTGCATCCTGTTTGTTGAATTCCCGGGTGGTTTTCCCTTTATCCGTGGATAATTTACCCTTCATATCCACTGAAACGCAGTAAGAATCCTTGTTATTCGCCTTAAGGTTGACTTCTCTTTTTATTTCGAATTTCTCATAAGTAACATCTTCCACATTGGATGATGCTATCGACTTTATGGCTTTTTTCATGGCGCTTTCAGAGGGTTTGGATGAACATCCGTAAATCAAAGTTATCGAAACCAGCAATGAAAAAACCATCCATAAACTTCTTAATTTCATGTTATACATAATTAAAGATCCTTGGCTAATGTTTTGGCAATCCTATAGACCTGCCGGACGTGCTTCTAACATAAGTTATGCCGGTGTTCAATTTTTTTTATTTATTTCCGTATGAAGTGTCATAACCTCTTAATATTATAAGTTATATTTTTTGGGGGGAGTCTTCCTGATCCGTTAAATATCGTTCAAATTCGTTACATTTTGTATACAGTTCGTTACTTTTTTTACTGAGCATTTTAATTATTGACGCTGCTATTTTGTTTTATTGAATTCGTTAATAACCTTATCACTGATGTCGCGTTCCCTGTCATAATAAGGATAAGATGCGGTTGCCACATCCAAAATCATGGTATATTGTTCCTTTACAGCAATGGACTGGACAATTTTCATGATGTCCGGAAGCATTTTCTGAACCGCTTCCTGGTCCTGTCTTTTGATGGTGTCGTCCGCGTCGCTGACATGCGATTCATATTCCCGCAACTTCTTCTTGTACGCAAACATTTTTTCACTTCTTTCACTCGCCGTCATTGCGGCACCATTTTCTTCCAAATCCTCTTTCATTTTCAGCAAATCTTTTTCCGTTGCCTGTATCTGGTTTCTTTCTTTATCCGTTAATTTCTCTAAACTTTTTATAGTTTTTTTACCTGCATTGGATTTCCGTAATATTTCCTGCAGGTTTATAAAACCGATTTTATCCTCGGCCATGGAAACAGAGCTACCGACAAAAATCAACAAGGCAATAACCGCCATCAGATAAACACTTCTTTTCACGTAAATCCCCTCTGTCGATGTATTTATAAATAATCCTGTGCTTTTTATATATCCTATGTTTTATACATAAATCAAAATTTTTATTAAATCAATCCAAGACACGATCCATTTCGATTAGGACTTGCAAAATGGCCCTTCTCTTTATATAAGATTGGTCAAGTAGCAACTGGCGTTTTAGATGGAAATAACCATCGGGAAGCTCCCCTCTTTTGTTGTGCGCCTGGGCAAAAGAAAACCCTTTCAATATAGGAGGAGCCCTATGGTTACGAAAAAACAAAAGCCGTCCCTCAGCAAAAAACCTGTCAAAAAAACATCACCAAAAAACGTCAAACCGTCTTCCAGAGCCGTTCTTGACCGCAACTGGAAAAGTCTCAAGAAAAAGGATGCGGAAATCTTTGACGCCATTTCCAGTGAAGAACAGAGGCAGCGCAAGGGCATTGAATTAATCCCTTCGGAAAATTATACGTATCCGGAAGTCCTTGCCGCCAACGGGTCTATTTTTACAAACAAATATTCCGAAGGCTATCCGGGAAAACGCTATTACGGCGGTCAGGAATTCACCGACCGCATCGAGACGCTGGCCATTGAGCGCGCGAAAAAAGTATTCCGCTGCGAACACGCCAACGTGCAGGCGCTTTCCGGTTCGCCGATGAATCAGGCCGTCTATCTCGCTTTTCTCAAGCCCGGCGACACAGTTATGGGAATGGATCTGTCCCACGGCGGTCACCTGACGCACGGCGCACCGGTATCGCATATGGGGTCCTTGTTCAATTTCGTCCGTTATAAAACCGATCCCGAAAATTCAGGTAAAATCGACTTCGACGCGCTGATGAAAACTGCCCGCGAAACAAAACCGAAAATCGTTTTATGCGGCTATACATCCTATCCACGTGATTACCGCTATGAAGATTTCAAGAGAGTGGCCGATGAAGTCGGCGCCATAACGATGGCGGATATTTCGCATATCGGAGGACTGGTGGCCGCGGGCGTCATGAACAATCCGTTCGACAGCGGATTCGATATTGTCACCACTACCACGCACAAAAGTCTGCGCGGCCCCCGGGGAGCTCTGATTTTGTGCAAAGCGAAGTATGCCGCCGCCATCGACAAATCGGTATTCCCCGGACTTCAGGGCGGCCCCCACATGCAGACGGTTGCCGCCATTGCCGTAACGCTCGGCAAAGCGCAGAGACCCGAGTTTAAACAATACGCGGTGCAGATTTTGAAAAACGCGAAAGCGCTGGCTGAAACACTCATGAAAAACGGCGTGAAACTCATCACCGACGGCACGGACAATCACATGATGGTCATGAATACTGTCAAAAGTTTCGGCCTTGACGGCAAGCAGGCGGAAAAGCTACTGGATGCGGTATCCATTACAACCAATAAGCAGATTATACCGGATGATCCCAATCCCCCGCTTCGTCCCAGCGGAATCCGCCTCGGAACACCTGCGGCCACAACCCGCGGCATGAAGGAAGCGGAAATGGTCAAAATCGGCAACTGGATATGCCGGACACTGGCAAACGCTCAGGATGAAAAAGCACTCCGTGAAATTAAGAAAGAAGTGGAAAAACTTTGCGTTAAATATCCGGTTCCGGGATTAATCTTATCCGCGTGATTTTCGCAGAAAAAGCTTAATGACCGATTGATACATTTTAAAAGACAAAATAATAAAGGCCTGGAGAATATTTTCCCAGGCCTTTATATTAGGTGATGTTGAAGATTCATGGTGTACTGAATACACAAAAAAAAGCAGAGCCGTTTGAGACCCTGCCATGAAAATGTTTATATAATATTGATTTCCGCTGCCTAGAACCAACTTCTGATAATGGGAAGCGCCAGAAATATAAATAAAGCTAATACATATCCCACAATAACGATAGCTGCCAAGATTTCTGTTTTTGTCATTTTCTTCCTCCTTACCGTTTACAGCATCTGACCATTTATATTGGATTTTCCGGATTTTTATTTTTTATATCACAATCATATGCAATTTTCAAAATTTAGTTTTTACGGCTTTGCTACCCTGCAGGTTATTACCCATCCCCCCCTTGTCCTTGCGGCTGGCAGTCATTATATTCTATTAAAAGGTGTATTATGAAAAACAGATATTCCCATATTGTGGTTATCATTACATTACTGGTGCTGGCCGGGCTGTTTCTATTCGCAACCGGCCTGACCGGGCAAAAGAGGGGTGAAATGAATATGGACAAGAAAACAATGGCGGATGAGGGCAAAAAAAAGATGACGCCTCTTCAGTGCGATGTGGCTTTTGGAAACGCCACGGAAGCTCCTTTCCACAACGAATACTGGGACAATCACCAGGAAGGAATATATGTGGATATTGTTTCGGGAGAACCGCTTTTCAGTTCTTTGGACAAATTCGATTCCGGCTCCGGTTGGCCCAGTTTCACAAGGCCTATTGAAAAGAAATCCGTGTGGGAAAAAAAGGACAACAGTCATTTTATGAATCGCACGGAGGTACGAAGCACAAAGGCGGATATTCATCTGGGGCATGTTTTTGACGACGGCCCGGCGCCGGCCGGCAAAAGATACTGTATCAATTCCGCTTCATTGAAATTCATCCTTAAGGAAAAAATGGCGGAAGCGGGATACGGCGAATACCTGTATTTATTTGACGATCAATCAACCCAAAGTACTCAAACGGCTATTTTTGCCGCTGGCTGTTTCTGGGGCGTGGAGGAATATTTCAGCCGCGTAAAAGGTGTCATCAACAGTGAATCGGGTTACACCGGCGGGACCAAGAAAAATCCCACGTATGAGGAAGTATGCACCGGCAAAACAGGCCATGCCGAATCTGTCCGGATCACTTTCGATCCCGGGGTTGTAAGCTATGAGAAACTTTTGAAACATTTTTGGGAATTACATGACCCCAGCAGTTTGAACCGGCAGGGTAATGACGTAGGCAGTCAATACCGGTCGGCCATCTTTTACATAAATCCGAAACAGGAGAAGGATGCCAAAACTTCTCTGGATAATTTGGCAAAATCCGGCAGTTATTCCCGAAAAATAGTTACCGAGATTTTACCGGCAAAAGAATTTTATCCGGCAGAGAAATACCATCAGGATTATTTAAAGAAAAATCCGGGCGGTTACTGCCATATTGATTTGAGAAAAGCCACCAAAGAATGAACCTTCCACACTACTTTATTTTATTCAGTTTCAAGAAGGTCTGTTATTTGCTCAATTTTTTCTAAATAATCAGCAAAAATGCGCTTCAAACTGCACATTTTTTGTTTTGCAGTTAATAGAGTTATCTTTTTTTAATGTATAAAGGCCCTTCACAAAAGGATTAAATTATATATCATTGATATTATTGAATTATTAAGTTGCATAAACCTTGTGCATTTTGGTGTAAAGATGTAATAATTACGCACTTATGAGGATTATCAACATGGTTATCAACAGCTTTTTCCACAATCTTGTGGAGTAAAAACACAAAAGCCTGAAATACAAAGGAAAATATGCATATTGATTGATTGAAAACCAAATTTTTGGATTTTAAATCAATTCTCATAAGAGTCATTCACAAAAAAATGATAAAAATGTTTCTCCGAATCCATCGATTTTCTGCTTTTTCTTAACAGAGAAAGAAAAAATGAGAATAGATTTTAGGATTTGTTCCTAAATTGATTGATCAGGATCGTTTAAAACCTGCTCAAGTTTATCCGCTATCGCACATCTCACCATTTTAATAACTGACAATCAGGATATGCAGGTTCATTCGGAGCATTCAGCGCTTGATGCCCTGGAACGGCAGGTTGATTTTTATCCGGCTTTCCGATGCGTTTATTAACAAATAAAACTTCATAAGCCCAGGCAGGAAACGGCGGAATTCCATCACAGCAGGTGCCGTTGTTATAATGCACATTAACTAAATAAAATAATTTTTTCAGTTTTCTGGTGACTTTCATGAATCTTTCAATATCTTCATCATGAAATTCAATGATGATTTGCTCTTTTTGCGATGGTCCTGTCCTTATTGTAACCTGATGTCCAAGATGAAACTCAACAATGAGTTGATCGATATTATTTAGGACATCATCGGAAGTCGCCAAAAAAGCGTCCCATTCTGCGCCTTCGACATCCATTTTCACAACCAGTTTCTTTTTATCGTCTTTATTTGTTATGATTTGATTTTTCAGGTTATCATAACTTCTATTTTCAAATATGATTTTTTTATCCCTGACACACTCGTCGTGAAAGATAAAATGTCCATCTTCGCAAATAGGTTCACTTGAATTAAAACAATCGTATTGATGCACGGTAAGCCCGTATTTTTTTGAAACCTCACATCCCCACATATCCGACCCTCCAATACCATAGGAATATGCGGAAGCAACATCCTGCATCAAATTTTCACACATTAAGTATCCGCCGTCATGTGCATCGCCAAACCGTTTTATTGTACAATTCTCAAGCGCTACAATTTTTAATTCCGAGAACAATTTTTTTCTTTCAGTCCTCACCCTGTAGTTCTTAAAATATTCATATCCGTAAAGCAATATGATTCCTGTAATGATTATCGTTGAAAATACGGTAAGGATTATTATTAGTCTTTTACTTTTCGGCATGATGCTGATCGTCTTCATTGGACCCCTTTTCTCCGGGTTGGTTGTCCCTAAAAGATTTACAACATGCTAAAATAAATTAATAATCGATTATTTATTGAAAACAATATAAAAAATACTGACTCGGCAAACAGCCGTTTCCCATTTAGAAGGTGCAAGCAAAATCAGTTGTTGAAGTTTTTATTACATCGGCCAGCCAGGCTGTCCCTGCCATTTATCCCCGCGTTTAATGAAGCGCCATGGCGTTTTATTTTGAACCCAAATAACTTTATCTGCGGGTGTTTGTTTAGCCATCATTTCGAAACTGACCTCTATACAATAGAAGTTATCTTCAGCAACTTTTTTATTAAACTCTTTTGTTATTTTGAAATCTTTAAAATAACAGTTGTTATTTTTGTCCCAGGGAAGCAATCTTTGTTTTATGACACTTTTTATAGTTTCTTCAGACGGCTTCCCGGAAGAGCACCCAAAAACCAGAATCAAAGATAACAACAAGAATACAACACATATTTTTCCCGGTTTATGATTGAACATTCCGTTACCTCTTTCATTTTATTTTTTTTAATATATTTAATTTATCAAAAAAGCAAGTATCGATCTTACTGACGCCGGATGAATTGCACAACCGTTAAAGTTTCCGCAGTTTTAATTTTGCAAAATAGTAATTAATGAAACAGGGTAATTTAAATACGCCATTCATATGTGCTGTTAAAAAATGCTCAGATGCAAGGCGCGCGAGCTATGAGGAATGAGACGTATTTTTTGCATACGTCGCAATGACGAAAGGTGAAGCGCAACACAGCATATGAGTGTTTTTTAACAGCACATCTCAAATAAGCTGATAGCCTTTTTCCCTAAATAATCTCAGGCAGGCGTCAACGACATCGACATCATAAAGGGTTCCCCTGTTTTTTTCTATTTCTTCAATCGCTGCATTAATACCCAGCGAAGCGCGGTAGGGACGATGGGAAGACATGGCCTCAACGACATCGGCAACAGCCATAACACGGGCTGCCATAAGAATTTCATCATCTTTCAGGTTCCTCGGATAACCGGTTCCGTTCATCCTTTCATGATGCTGATAAACAATATCCGCCAGCGGCCATGGAGATTCCACGTTTTTGAGCATATCGTATCCGGCCTGAGAGTGTTCTTTAATTAGAGAGAATTCCAGTTCAGTCAGCCTGGCCGGCTTGGTCAATATCTCCGCCGGAACAGACAGTTTCCCGATATCATGGATTGAACCAGCCATTCGGATTCCTTCGATGATTTCTTTTGAAAGACCCAGCTCCCTGGCAATGGCACGGGCAAGATGGGAAACCCTCTTATGATGTCCTGCCGTATACGGGTCTTTTGCTTCCGATGCGAGGCTCAAGACCTGAATCGTCGTTTTAATGGATTCCCGTAAATTTTCCAGTGTCCTTTTAAGTTTCTCTTCCGCCCGCAGGCGCAAGGTGATATCCTGATAAATAACCTGATACTGCTTTTTGCCGTTCCAGAATATTTCCTTGCGGATGACAGAAAGATGGCGTACTTCGCCGTCTTTTCTCATGATACTTATTTTATATTCGGGAGGTCCGAATCCTCCCTGTTTTCTTGTTGCTTTCCTTTTTTGCCATTCGTCGTAGCTTTCCGGTGTGTAACGATCCTTCAAGGGTGTGTTTTTCAGCTCTTCGATGCTGTCGAACCCGTATATATCCAAAATCGCCCTGTTGGCGTAAATCGTTTCACCTTCCATGCTGGATATGCGCACGCCCAGAGGCGAATCATCGAGAGAGTGCCGGAAGTTGCTTTCGCTTGCCCTCAGTTCATCCTCCATCTGCCTGCGTTCAGTAATATTTCTGCTTTCGCCCAAGATGGACACAGGTTTCCCGGTCTCATCCCTGATCAGACTGAACATACATTCAACCCATACCGTTTGACCATTCTTACAGATGAATTCCAGTTCCAGCGTTCGTGTCAAAATATAATCCGGAGAAGATGTCAGGGCTTTGGATAATTCCTGGGAGTAAAATTGCATCGCTGTTGACATGGATGACGGCGCGATGAGTTTATCCAGGGAAAGCGCCTGAAGTTCTTCAAGTGAATATCCAAGCAGCTTTTCGGAAGACGGACTCAGGTAGGTAACTTTCAGGTTGAAATCCATGAGCCATACATGGTCTTTCGTATGGTCGGCAAGAAGACGGTATTTTGCCTCGCTTTTTTTCAGTTCTTCTTCTGATTTTTTGCGGTCGGTTATGTCACGAAATATACCGACAAGATAATTTTTCTTGTCAAATGTCATCATAGAACCGCCTATATCTGCATAGGCGGTGCTTTTATCTTTTTTCAACAAAGGAATGTTTTCTGCGACAGCAATTTCACCTTTCAGAAGTTTATTAAACTGCTCATAGACGTAAGGCACTGATTTCTCCGGATGAATCTCGGAAACTCCCAATTTGACAAGTTCTTCTTTGGTATAGCCCAGTATCTGACATATTCTATTATTGGCGGAAAAGAACTTTTTGCCATCGGACTGTGCTATAAGAATTCCGTCGGAAGCGGAATCAAATATTGTCCTGAATCTCAATTCAGCTTCTATCAGGGCATTTTCCGCTTTTTTGCGATCGGTGACATCACGGAGATTGACAATAACAGCATCCACGACATTACCCTGCACGAGATTGGTTCCCATTGCGTCAATATTATGCCATGTCCCGTCAACATGACGAAGCCGTATCTCCGCCTGCGGGACACTGGCTTTTGTATCCTGGAAAAAAGTTTTGAACAAGCCGGTTACGAAGTCAAAATCGTCGGGATGAAGATAATCAAATATCTTGCTGCCTATTATTTCTTTACTCTTAAGGCCTACAAATTTTTCCGCTGCCGGATTGACATATGTAATCGCATACGTCTCGTTTACAAGAGCAATCATATCCAAAGACTGTTCGGCAAGAGCGCGAAAGCGCTGCTCCTCATGATTTAATTTCTCTTCCGTTCGCTTCTGCTTTTTTCTGGCTTTTGCCTCTTTCAATTCTCTGGCTATGGCCGGGCCAAGACGGGACATGTTGGACTTCATGACATAATCATGGGCGCCTAAACGCATACACTTTACAGCCGTTTCTTCGCCGATCGTTCCGGATACAATGATGATGGGAATATCAATATTGGCTTCCTTCAATACAGCAATAGCCGAGGGGCCGCTGAAATTAGGCATTTTATAATCACAAAGAATAAAATCCCATTCTTTTTCTTTGAGGACTTTTTTCATCGCGGCGGCGGTTTCTACCCGCTCATAAACCGGGTTATATCCGGCTTTTTTCAGATGACGTATTAATAGTAGTGCATCATCTTCCGAATCTTCAATCATTAATACCCGTAGTGATTGGTCCTTCATATTAATGTTTCCTGAATTAATAAATAATATTATTGGCTCAAACGATGTTCACGACAACAAAGACATTCTGAAGATTCCAGATAATGTTCAGTTAATCAAACCGCTTTTTAAAATAATACCCCGTTGATTATAGAATATACAAATAAGCATCCGGGTTGTCAAAGAAAATATAACCGAAATAAAACCGAAATAAATCGGATAAGTCTCTTGAGATTCCGGTCAGTTGAGCCTTGTCGACTTGTCAAATGATAATCTGCAAGAATCAAAATCTCTAAATTTTTGCCTGAATAATACATAGTTTCTGATTGTTTCTATTATTTCGTCGGGGGTATCGATGAATTCAACATAAGCTTCATACCATCCACTCTCAATGATTCTGATCCATCTTACTCTTCCGAGCACGCTTACCCTGCCATTCAGGGTCTTAAACGCAAAATCTATCTTCAATATGGTGTCAACAGGCAAAAGAATTCCACCCTGAATGATCGTACCGGCGGCGGATATTTCGTCGCTGTAATTATAACTGCAGGAGATTTCCGCCTGGGAATTATTTTTTGTTTCGGATATTATGGATACCTTTATTTCGTTACATTCTTTCAGCCGCGTCTCTTTCCTTTTTTCCTGCATAAATTTTGCCTCTGTAAAAATAATTTATTGTATTTCAGATAATTAATTTTAAACTTAGAAAAATCATCTGTATCGATTTCTGTTAAATATCGAACAACTCGCAATGATGTCGCAAATGGGGGGAAAGCTCGGAGCGTTCAATACGTAATATCCTGTTTTGATAATGATAAAATATATCTATAATATATTTTATTTTCTTTTCAACCAGGATCTCGCGGCATCAATATCGTTAAAACATTTCAGTGAGACACCGGCATTGACTACTCTGGCTTCATGAAGCGATACGAAGTCCGCGTTGGCTGGAAGATCCACTATAGCGTTGTGGATATCATAATAATGTCTGGTGTAACTCCGTGCACGGGAATAAACATTATCAAATGCAAAACGTCCCTCAAGAGTTCGGACGTCCCATAAGGCTTTCTCTGCTCCGGTTGCCTTCAAAATTTCGTCCGCGTCATTGAGTAAATCCTCAAAAGTATTTTGCGTTATTTTACCCTTTATTGTAACTTCAATAATTCCATCCCTGACCGACGATAAAATTTGATATCCTGCATTATTTTCCATAGAGGATTCCTCCATCCCGGAAAGATCCGAAAATATTCAATATCAGGCTGTTAGGATTAAGGGGGATTTTTTTTGATACTCTTTCAGTAACCGGTTGTCAAGTATAATATGGATGCTTTACAAAAAGCCTTTGCACCTAAAACTTTTCTTAAAGTCCATTTTTTCCACAGCATGCCTTTTTTTGATTATATTTTAAACACGCCAATGAGAAGATAATATTCACAAAAGTATCGAATAATGTTAACTTTTTTCAATAAAAATCATTTCACCCTGCCCGTATTGATTTTATCAGAAAATTATGTTATAATAAAACAAAAGGGAGGCAGATCCTCCTTTCATTTTCGCTCCCGATGATGCGTTTGTACCAGTATCATTCGGGAGCATTTTTATTGCGTCAATAACATATCCGTCTAAAAAGATAGAATACTTAAAACGATAGAACTTTATAAAATAATTGTTCTCCGATTCCGGAAGCGCGCTACAGATGTAATAAAATAACTAATGACAGTGTCCCCTGCTCCTGGCACTTTCCAGTAATTCGCATTTTCCCAGTGCGCAGGCCTTCTGCAAATCACGACAGCCAGGCCCATCATTGTGGAGAAGCAAATATACAATGCCCCGCATAGCGAAGGCATCGGCATATTTGGGTTCCAGTTCAATAGCCTGGTTAAAATCGTCAATGGCCGGTTTATAATGACCAAGCCAGTAATGTGTTATCCCCCTGTCATTGTAAACTCTGGCATAATTTGATTTCGGATTGATGGCTTTATTATAATCCTCAAGAGCAGATTGATACTGCTCCAGCATCAGATGGGCATTTCCTCTGTTGATATAAGCTTCTTCAAAATCAGGTTTCATCCGGATGGTTTCATTATAGTCATCGATAGCCTTATGATATTGTTCCAACGCATAGTAAGCATTACCTCTGTTCTTGTAGGCTTCGGCATAATCCGGTTTCACGCTGATGGTTTCATTGAAACGGTCAATAGCCTTCTGTGCTTTACCTTCATTTAAAAGCGAAAGGCCTGAATAATTAAGCGCCAGGTAGTTATCTCTTTTTACCTGCAGCGCATGGCCCAGAAGTTCCGCATCGCTTTTCCAATATGTGCATTGCTGCCATGTCAAAACCGATAATGCAATTATGGCTGACATCCCCGCCGGAAATAATATTCTGTTTCTTATTTTCTCCTGCCGGTAAATTGCAGGAATACCCCAGGCAAACATAATGAAAATGCCGATAGACGGCAAATAAGTATAGCGGTCAGCCATCGCTTCGTTTCCCGCCTGAATGATACCGATAACGGGCAATAGTGTTATGGCATACCAGAACCATCCGACAAAAAGATAGGGCATGCGCCTTGCCTTTACCATAACGGCTGTGCAGATAATAATAATTAAAAGCAATGCTCCAAAAACCTGCAAGAAAGAATATCTATCCGGAAAAGGATACAGTATAGAGAGATCCTGAGGCCATAATATTTTCTCTAGATATGTAACAAAAGAAACAGGCGCATTGGATATTCGCAGATCAAAAGGAATAATATCGGAACAGGCATCTTTCGGCCTGACCGGATTGTAAAGTGTAATAAACGCAGTCATCGCTGATAATATGAAAAAGGGGATTTTTTCCTTTAACTGCCATAGAATCAAGGTTATTTTGCTTTTTTGCATTTCAAAACGCCCCAGCGGCCAGTAATCAATCAGAATCATGATGATCGGCAAGGTAACAACCATGGGCTTGCTCATCAGAGCCAGGGGAAAGCAAAAAAGAACCGGCAGGTATCTTCTGATTTCCGGTTTTTCTGTATAACAAACATAAAGGCAGAGCGTCAGCATCCAGAAAAAGGCGCTCAACACATCTTTGCGTTCGGCAATCCAGGCAACGGACTCCACATGCAGCGGATGAACAGCAAAAAAAGCCGCGACAAAGG
>CAYMWM010000010.1:0-49480 GCA_964394185.1 uncultured Smithella sp. | reverse complement strand
GACTCAAAAATCAGGAACAAAGTGAACTGAATTTTGTAAGTCGAATTATCCAAATCCGATTAATCGGATTTGGAAACTATCCCAGGCGCGCAGCGAACGGGATTAAACACTCGCTGGAGAGTATGAACTCCAAAGCTTGCTTTGGGAATCACACCCATGTTATGTTATAAGAAAATAAGTTTATCAGCGGATAAAATATGCAAGAGACAATCCTTGTAGTTGATGATGAAGAAAGTATCTGTCAATCACTTAAAGCGATTCTAAGTGATGAAGGATATCAGGTTTTAACAGCGATGAGCGGCGAAGAAGCTGTTAATATCGTCGAGGAAGAAATGCCTCAGCTTGTTCTTCTTGATATCTGGCTTCCGGGAATGGATGGTCTGGAAACCCTCAGGGCGATTAAAAAAATCAATCCTCAAATACTTGTCATTATCATGTCCGGTCACGGAACGATTGAAACAGCCGTAAAAGCCACTAAACTGGGTGCTTTTGATTTCATTGAAAAACCTCTTTCACTGGATAAGATTATCATTTTGGTCAGCAACGCTTTAAGTTTGATTAGGTTAAAAGAAGAAAACGTCCTGTTGAAACAAAAAGTGTCTCATCAATACGAACTGACCGGAACCAGTCCGGCGATAACCGACCTTAAAGAAATGATCAGTATCGTGGCTCCAACCAATGCGTGGATTCTGATCATGGGTGAAAACGGAACAGGAAAAGAATTGGTGGCGCGTTCCATTCATCATTTAAGTTTGAGATCGCATAAAGACATTGTCGAGGTCAATTGCGCGGCGATTCCAGAAGAGCTTATCGAAAGCGAATTGTTCGGTCATGAAAAGGGCGCTTTTACCGGAGCGACGGAGAAAAAGAGAGGAAAGTTTGATCTTGCTCATGAAGGCACAATCTTTCTTGATGAAGTCGCGGATATGAGTCTGAAAGCGCAGGCAAAAATTCTGCGCATTCTGCAGGAGAAGAAATTTGAGCGCGTAGGCGGAAATAAATTGATTGATATGGACGTGCGCGTATTAGCCGCTACCAATAAGGATCTGGAAGAGGAAATGAAAGCCGGACGTTTCCGACCGGATCTTTATTACCGTCTGCATGTTATCCCGCTTACCGTGCCGCCTCTGCGTGAAAGAAAAGAAGATATGAAACCTCTGGTGGAGCGTTTTATTCAGGACTTTTCAGCAAAAGAAGGCGTGGAATCCAAGACCATAACCGATGAAGCTCTTAATCTTTTGATGAAGCATGACTGGCCGGGGAATGTCAGGGAATTAAAAAACATTATTGAAAGATTAATCATCCTGACACCTTCCAATGTCATAACGGCCAATGATATTCCGCCTTTGAGCGTGAAAGAGGAAAAAGATTCTTCTTCGGCCATTCAGACCCCGGCAGCAGATTCTCTGAAAGATGCGAAAATGGATTTTGAAAGACAATTCATTTTGAAAAAGCTGGAAGAAAATGAAGGAAATATTTCCAAGACCGCTGAAGCTATCGGTTTGGAACGCAGCAATCTCCATAAGAAATTAAAGAGCCTGAAAGTCGCGATAAAAGGCGATTCTTAGCTTTTCCCGTCATGATTCATTTGTTTTGTCATATCGGAAACTGAGAATTTATTGAACGGAAGAAACGCAAGTCCCAGGACAAGCAATACCATCATGGACAGGAAATGATAAATGACTGCAAAAGAAAGAGCGTCTGATTTGGCCAGTCCGAATAAACTCAGACCCACCATGCAGGCATAATGCCAGTTGCCTATGAAGCCGGGAGCGGTGGGAATGGCTATTCCCACAATCAGAATAATCATGAGAACGAATGACGCTATGATTGGCAGGGTGAAGCCGAAAGATAAAAGTAGTAAATAAATAGCCAATACATCCACTAGCCAGATTACGGCTGAAAGAAAAAACAAATACAGAAATAGGTTAATATTGGTAACAATCTGAAGACCATCAATAAAATGATGAAGCACAGTGTCTATTTTATTGGCCAGTTTTCCCGGAAGATGATTCAAAATTTTGTTGATAAATTTCAGCGCCTGGTCCCGGCGCATAATCAGAAAAAGAACAAAACCCAGTAGTAATAAAGCAAGAAGAAAGAAAATAATACCTGAATATATCATCAGGGAAGGCAGATCGGTAAAAAAAAGAACAACAATGGCAATGATTACGATGATAAAACTATCCAGAATTCTTTCCACCAGGACGGTCCCCAGTGCGGAAGACATTTTTATGGAACTTCTTTTTGAAATCAAATACGGTCTTGCCAGTTCTCCAATGCGCGCTGGAATGGCGGCTATTGCCAGAAAACCGACCGAGGTTACTGAAAAAAGGGGAAGTTGGTCTATCTTTTCCATCGGCTGCAAAATAACACCCCAGCGGTAAGAGCGCAGATATTGCATTAAAACAATCAGGATGATGAAATATGTAACGTAACTTATTTGAATTTTTCCCAGGTCATTTAAAACATCCTGAAAGTTGATTCCTTTAAAGGACAAATAAACCAGAAAGATACTGATCAGGATACCGATGATAATTTTTTTATTCATTGGTTTGTGCGGTCATTATATTTGCCTGTACTTATTCATTGGTCAGGTAACCGGCAATCTTGTCGTGTAAGAGTCGGGCGGATAGTCTGTTGCCGACCACGCCGACGCGAATGGATACGGTGGTGACATTCTTGGATTTATACATGACATTCAGTTTAACTTTTTCATCATTGATTACGGCATAAATTGTGCCTTTGGCAATTTCTTTTTCAGGGACCACTTCAGTGCCGTTCATACTGGCCACGGTCTTTTCACAGGCGGCCCAAACGTTGTCGAACGGGGCGTTATAATCGGTTTTTAATTCTCCTTTCATATAGAGGTAAGTTCCTGCGGTTCCCGCACCGGCAGCCGCGCCTCCTACAACGAGAGTTGTACAACCTGAAAAGAGGAAAGGGATCAGCAAAGACAGGATATAAAGTTGAAAGGTATGTCTTTTCATGTAGTTCCTCCGGAGATTTTATTTTCAATTTTAAACATATGTTGCCGGTGATTGCAATGGCAATTATAAATACCTCAGAGATGTTTTGGTTATCGTCGGTTATATCCGGTTGAGTTGCTCAAACTCAAGTAAAAGTTCTTCCTGTTTTTTGCTTAATTCCGTGGGAACCTGCACATAGACTTCTATGATTTGATCTCCATGTCCGAAGCCGCGGATATGTGCGATTCCTTTGCCCTTGAGTTTGAAAATATTTCCGTTTTGCGTTCCTCTGGGGATTTTCAATTTTTCCTTTCCCTGAAGGGATGGCACTTCAATGGTACCGCCCAGAGCGGCAGTGACAAAAGAGATGGGAACGCGGCATATGACATTGTCACCTTCTCTGGTGAAGAACTCATGGTCTTCCACCTGGATAAATACATATAAATCTCCATCCGGTCCACCCTGGCTTCCGGCTTCTCCCTCTCCGCGCAGACGCAGGCGCGAACCCGTTTCCACACCGGATGGAATTTTCAGCTGGACCTTTTTGGATACCTGTTCTTTGCCCGTGCCCCGGCAATTATCGCAGGGCTTTGATATGAATTTGCCGTATCCGTTGCAATGCGGGCAGGTCGAACTGATGGTGAAAAAGCCGCTGGATTGAATGACCTGTCCCCGTCCTTTACAGGTGCGGCATGTTTCAGGAGATGACCCCGGAGCTGCCCCGGTTCCCCGGCATTTACTGCAGATAACTAATTTTTCCAGTTCAACCGTTGTGGAATGCCCGAAAGCGGCTTCAAGAAAGGAAATTCTCAAATCATAACGCAGGTCGGCTCCGGCTGTGGCGGAGGAACGCGAACGCCCCCGCATATTGCCATATCCGAAAACATCATCAAAAATGTTGCTGAAATGCGAAAAAATATCGTCGAAACCGCTGAAGCCTCTGAATCCTGTACTGTTTAAACCTTCATGTCCATAGTGGTCATAAATTTCCCTTTTTTCTTTGTCACTTAAGACCTCATAGGCCTCCGCCGCTTCCTTGAATTTATCTTCAGCTTTCTTATTGCCCGGATTTCTGTCCGGATGGCATTGCATGGCAATCGCACGGTAACTTTTTTTTATCTCTTCATCGGAAGCTGTTCTTTCCACATTCAAAATTTCATAATAATCTTTCTTCGTCATGCGCTTCTTGAGTCATCCTCTTAATCTAATATTTTTTAGAGGAGATGGAGCATCTCCTCTTTATATGACCGGTTGACAGGTATTTTTTATAATTTAATAATAAAATCGGGCTTCGTCAATATGGGGCGACAATGTTATCCCGCAAGACGTTTCAATGCCTCTTCGTATTTTTCCCTTGTGTTTTCTATAATTTCCGGCGGTAAAACCGGCGCGGGCGGCTTTTGATTCCAGTTAAGGGAAAGCAGATAGTCGCGCAGGAACTGTTTATCAAAGCTTTTTTGCGCACGTCCTTCCGCGTAATCATCGGCCGGCCAGAAACGGGATGAATCCGGTGTCAACAGTTCGTCAATCAGAATTAATTCCTTGCCGATCAGGCCGAACTCCATTTTTGTGTCGGCAATGATGATTCCCGCCTTCAGCGCAATTTCTGCGGCGCGCTGATAAATAGCCAGAGAAGTTTTGATAACCTTTTCGGTTAACTCGGCTCCGATTAGATCCGCCATTTCTTTTTGAGTAATAGCCGTATCGTGTTCGCCTTCCGGCGCTTTGGTGGTCGGCGTAAAAATAGCTTCGGGCAGTCTGGACGATTCCTTCAATCCTTCCGGCAGTTTGATGCCGGACACGGTTCTGTTTTTCTGATAGTCTTTCCAGCCGGAGCCGCTCAGATAACCTCGAACAATGCACTCAACCGGCAGGGGCTTGGCTTTTTTCACAAGCATGCTGCGGCCTTCCAAATCGCTGCGATAGGGAGCGCATTCTTCCGGATATTCGGCCGGGTTGGTGGAAACGATATGATTGCCGATAATGTCCTTCATTTTTTCAAACCAGAAAACCGACATTTGATTCAGAATTTCACCTTTGCCAGGCACGGGATCAGACATGATAACATCAAAAGCCGAGATGCGGTCGGTCGTTACAATGAGCAGATAGTCTTTTACGGAATAAATATTGCGTACTTTTCCGTGGCCGATCAGATGAAGCCCTTTGAAATCTGTCTTCTGGATACTTTTTATCATAAAATACTTTCCTTTTTACTGAAAGAATGGGTTGTGTTTTTTTTCATAGCCTAGGGTCGAAGTCGGCATACTGCCGTAATTGTGTCCGGGCATAACTTTTGTATCGTCGGGCAGCCTGAAAAGTTTTTCTGTTACGGCTTTATGCAACGTCTGCCAGGAACCGCCCGGCAAATCGGTTCTGCCCACGGCTTCCACAAAAAGGGTATCTCCGGTGAATACATAGCCCGGTGCATACAGACAGATGCCTCCGGGAGAATGTCCCGGCGTATGGATAACCGCAAGTTCAATGTTGCCTGTGGAAATGGTATCGCCGTCTTTTACCAGAATGTCAGCAGGCGGGGAAGCTTTTGCTCCGAACATCTTTAAAATCATTGCCGGAGTGTCTGTCAGCATAATGGCGTCATCACTGTGCACAACAATTTTAGCGCCCGTGGCTTTCTGCATTTCCGTGTTGCCGCTGATATGGTCGACATGGCCGTGGGTATTCACAATATAATTAATACGCAAATTGTTCTGCTTAGCCTCGGCGATAATGCCTTTGATATTATCCGCCGGATCTATGACCAGGGCATCTCCTGTAACGGGGTCGCCGACCAGATAGGCAAATACGGCCATATGGCCTACCTGCATTTGTTTAACGAACATTATTTCGCTCCCTTAAAAAAGTGCCCACCTCATAACATGATTTTGCTCAATACGTCAAAACAAAATTAGATATGTAATATTTTGATATTATTGACGTTTAAGGATTGCTCCAAAGAATCCGTCCATAAGGTGTTTATGTGGATAAGTGTGGAAGAAGCCGCGTGATTCAATAAACGGCTGAAGGATTGATGAGGGAGGACGACACAAAGAAAAACCGCTGTTGTGCTTCAGGAAATCATCAATGATGTTTTCGTTTTCTTCAGGTACAAGCGAGCAGGTGCAATAAATCAATCGTCCGCCCTGTTTTACCGCCCGGGAGGCGTTTTGCAGGATTGTTTTCTGAGTAGTTGCAAAATTGAGCAGGTCTTTTTCTTTTAGCCGCCATTTGATTTCCGGATTGCGGCGCAGCGTTCCCGATCCCGAGCAGGGCGCGTCTACCAAAACGCAGTCAAAATTTTCTGTGAGTGAATCCGGCAGGTCAACACTTAAATCAATCGTTTGCGCTTCGACGATATTTATTCCCAAACGCGCTGCTTCCTGTCTCAGCTCCGCAATTCTTTCCGGGTTACGGTCAACAGCGACAATTTGCCCTTTGTTTTTTAAAATGGCAGCCAGATGCGTTGCCTTGCCTCCTGCACCGGCGCAGGCATCCAGGATGGATTCGGCGTTTTCCGGATCAACGAGGCAGGAAATAAGCTGCGCGGCCTCGTCCTGAATACGCAGGAAACCGGCTTCGAAAAAATCCGTTTTTTGAACGGGATTGGCGGATGTGTTCAGGATAATGCCGTCGGAAGAAAATTTAGTCATTTCTGTCGTGAAACCGGCATCGGTCAATTTTCGGTTTATTTCTTCGCGGGATATTTTCAAAGTATTGACACGTAAGGTTAATGGCGGCAATTCGTTATTGGCCTGACAGAGGGATTTTGTTTCTTCGGGACCGAATATTTTTATCCATTTCTTTACCAGCCATAACGGATGCGAATGAAATGCCGCAATGTTCTCGGCCATATTTTTCTTCGCGGAAGGGAAGGGTATCTTTTGGCCGCGGCGCAGATAGTTTCTTAAGACGGCATTTACCAGAGCGCTTTTATCCGGATTAAGAATTTTAGCAACTTTTACAGCCTCATTCACGACTGCAAAATCCGGCAGACGGTCGCTGAATTTGAGTTGATAAATGCCCAGGCGCAAAACATTTTTAATGCCTTCATCCATCTTCTCATAATTGCCGCGGTAGAGTTTTGTCAGTATCCAGTCAAGGTGTCCCCTCAGGCGCAAAACTCCATAAACGAGGTGGGTAAGCAGGCGTCCGTCAGGTGTTCCCGATAAAGTTTGATTATCCAGGCATTCATCGATCAGCGGGCTGGCAAAGGCCTGGCCGGTTTGAATCTGATTTAGAATATCGACTGCCAGATGGCGGATGGTTTTAGTCATATTTCGTTACCATGAAGGAAATCCTGCTTCCCGATGAGTATTTGGTCAGCCCAGAACCGTTCCTGTTTTGATGTGATGCCCGCGCAGAAAGTCGGAGACGGGCATTCTTTTCTTACCAGCCAGTTGAATGTCTTTCAAAATCACATACCCGTCGGATGCCGCCACTGAAAGGCCTGCTGCACCGGCTTCATTGATTGTGCCCGGCGGCAGATGGACTTTTCCCTCTCCGGCAACAGCCGTAAAAACTTTTAGAGGCTGTCCTGCAAGTGTTGTATGGGCAGCCGGAGTCGGGCTCAAACCACGAATCAGATTGACAATGTCGGAAGCCTTATTGTTCCAGTTGATTTTTCCTGTTTCTTTTTTCAAAAGCGGTGCGAAAGTAATACAGGATGCATCCTGCGATTGTCTTTTAGCCGTTTTGTTCATAATCTGTTCAATGGTATTGATGAGCAATTCAGCACCCCGTTGCGCCAGGCGGTCATGCAATTCGCCGAAGGTTTCGGTGGAGCCGAGCGGGGATTCTTCCTGCAGAAGAATATCGCCTGAATCCATTCCTTCGTCCATTATCATAATGCTGACGCCGGTTTTTGTTTCACCATTGATAATCTGCCAGTTTAGCGGCGCCGCGCCCCGGTATTTCGGCAGGAGGGAAGGGTGGATATTCAGACATTTCAGCGGCGGATAATAAATGATGGCTTTGGGCAGAATCTGGCCGAAAGCCACCAGCACGACCATTTCCGGATTAAGTTCTTTAAAAAATTCCAGAAAAGACGGGTCTTTAACTTTTGGGGGCTGAAAAACAGGCAGTCCCAGTTCCTGCGCCAGAAGTTTAACCGGCGGAGCGACTTCCTTCAGACCCCTGCCTTTCGGGCGGTCAGGCTGGGAAACAACACCGATAATCGGATAACTCTGCTCGTGCAAAATGCGCAAAGCGGGGAGCGCGAAAGCGGGTGTTCCCATAAAAAGAATACGTGGTTTGTCCATCGGGGAAAATATCCTCTATTTTTTTTATCGCAAAACATATATGGAAATAAAGAAAATGTGTCAAGGATTACAAATTATTAGAGGTTAAACCCATTATTACGCAAGCCAAAAATAAGTTATTGAATATGCCGCGGGACTTCCAGCTGTTTGTGGCGGCCATGTTTGTTTTCGGATTTTCGCAAAGCATCGTTGATTCCACTTTCAATAACTTTCTCAATGAAACATACTCCATCGATAACCTTCAGCGGGGGCTCCTGGAATTACCCCGCGAGCTGCCCGGTCTTCTGACCATCGTTATTTCCGCCATTTTATTTCTTATATGTTCCAGAAGACAGGCCGCTCTGTCCAACCTTCTTTGCGCCGTGGGAATACTTTTTATCGGATTATTATCCCCCACTTTTCCCATCATGCTTGTCTGGCTTTTTATATTCAGCACCGGACAGCATTTATTCATTCCCTTGAATCAAAGCATCGGCATGGAACTGGCAGTTAAGGGAGAAACCGGCAAAAGACTGGGGCAGTTCAGCGCCTTGTCCAACGTTGCCATGATTATCGGCAGTTTTGCCGTCTTAATCGGTTTTAAGTTTTTCCATCTCAATTTCAAAATTTCATACGTCGTTGCCTTTCTTGGATTTGTAACCGTGGCGATTTTGATATTCCTGATGAAAAAAGACGAGCCGGTTCCCATGCGGATGAAATTCCAGCTCCGCCGGGAATACAAACTTTATTACTGGCTGACGGTGCTCTACGGAACGCGCAAACAGTTATTTCTTACTTTCGCTCCCTGGGTGCTGGTGACGGTTTTTAAGCAGAAAACGGAAATCCTGGCGACGCTTCTGACCATCGGTGGCATCATCGGCATATTTTTCAAACCCATGCTGGGTAAGGCAATTGACAAAATGGGTGAGAGATTGATTCTCACGGCCGAAGCGGCTATGTTGATACTGGTCTGCGTCAGTTACGGTTTTGCCAGGGAACTATTTTCGGAAAAAACGGCGTTATTCATTGTCTTTGTTTCCTATGTCTGTGATCAGCTGCTTTTATCCGCCGGGATGGCGCGGGCAACCTATCTCCAAAAAATTGCGGTGAGGCCTGAAGATGTGACGCAGACACTAACAATGGCCACAAGCATTGATCATATCTTTTCCATCAGTATTGCTCTTTTCGGCGGTTTAATCTGGATTAAATGGGGGTATCAGTATCTCTTTCTGCTCGGAGCGGTTATTGCCGTAATCAATCTCTTTTCCGCCCTGCAAATAAAAACAAAGCCCCGCCATCAGGATCATGGCCGCTGATCCTTGTGGGCCGCGGTAAAAAATGATGGTTGTTAAGTATCAAATTATTAAGTAAAATATATAATTAATATAAGCTTCGGGTAAACAAATAAATTAAAAGGAGTCGTTCGTATGAAAAAATCTAACAGAATGCTTCACTTGTTACTTTGCCTGCTGGTTTTATTTTTTGTTTTCGGTTGCAAGGGTACGGATGACCGGCAACTCAAGCTTGAAAAGGGAATCGGCTTAATGCGCAGTTTAACAGATGCAAGTCCGGGAAATAAGATCATGGAAGCACAATATCAGGCACAAACTCCGGACGGCATGGTGATGCTCTATCACGCGAGTGCTGATCCCAATGTTCATCCCAATGTTCATGCCGACCGACAGAGTTTGCAGCCGTGGTCTCTGCTTGTATTACCGGGCAATAAAGAACGTACTTTAATCGTCGAAGGTTATGGCGACGACCTGAAAAAACCAATTATTGTTGAAGAAATGGTTTTCAAATAAGCAAAAGTTATGAAACGCGCAGCCCTCTGTGTATGTATTTTTTATGCTTTGTTTATCATTGGAGCCTGTACAGGCGATCCAAGGAAAGCGGCTTTAAAGCAGCTTGAGCGCCGGAAAATACCGTTTACCGAGAAAAAGTTTCTCGAAAAAGCAATGGAAGGCGATCAGGATGCGATAAAACAGTTTCTCACTGCCGGCATTAACAAGGAAGCCAGAACGCCGGAAGATGGTTATTCGGCGCTCATGATTGCCTCTCATGCGGGGCATAAGGAAATCATCCGGATTCTGCTTCAAGGTGGTGCTGATGTCAATGCCCTTGATAAAACCGGTGTCACGGCATTGATGAGAGCCGGGTTCAGAGGCTATACCGATTGTGCAAGAGTCCTGCTGGAAAAAGGCGCCGATCCCAATATTCAGGCCGAACAGCAGAGGGGCATGACCGCTCTGATGTTTGCTGCGTCCACAGGTCAAACGGCAACGGTTAAACTTCTTCTGGAAAAAGGCGCTAATCCCGATATCCGCTCAAATGAAGGTAATCAGGCGCTTATGTTCGCGCAACTGAGCGGCAATCCGTCGACAGTAGAGGTGCTTTCTTCAGCCTCTTCCAATATTAACACTCCCAATGATAAGCAAATAAATGCTTTGTATATTGCGATCAAAAGGCATAAACCCAAACAGGCAGCCATATTGATAGCCAACGGTGCGAGTGTTAATGTTTCCGACAATACCGGTTTCACGCCGCTCATGCTGGCCTGCCAGGAAGGCGATGCGGCGACGGCGCAGCTGTTGATTGAACGCGGCGCCATTATCAATGCGACATACAATGCCAATGACAGAACCATTACGCCTTTGATGATTGCGGCCATGAAAGGGCATGAACCTGTTGTCCGGTTGCTTGTTAAAATGAATGCCGATACAACAATATTGGACGGCAAGGGCGCGAATGCCGCAATGTATGCCCGGCATAATGGACATGAATATATAGCCCGCATCATAGATGGAAGAGACTGATTTGCAGCAATCTGCCATTACTAATTATGTTCCTAAACAACAGGAACTTTGGTTATGGTGGGGTTGTTGAAAAACCCCAAAGAAAATCGTTTGTAACAACATGCTGCAACTCGTCTTGACAGCAATGACGGGCTGATATTCTGAAATGATTATAAAAGAAATACATTCCAAATCCATTCTTTCCCCTTCCAAAATTTATGTCTATGTAATCAATCCGTATGTCGGGTGTCAACATGCCTGCTCTTACTGTTATGCCAGGTTTATGAAGAGGTTCACCGGACATCCTGAACCCTGGGGCGATTTTGCCGATGTAAAGATCGATGCCCCCGATTTATTGGCAAAAGAAATAAAGAAGAAAAAGATGGGTACAGTTTGGGTGAGCGGCGTTTGCGACCCCTATCAACCACTGGAAAGAAAATATCAACTGACCCGGAAATGTCTGGAAATACTCGCTCAAAATGACTGGCCGGTCGTTATTCAGACACGTTCGCCACTGGTTGTCCGGGATTTGGATATATTCAAAAAAATGAAAGATATTGAAGTCGGGCTTTCCATCACCACAGCGAGCGACGAAATCAGAAAAATATTCGAACCGAAAGAGCCGCCTATCGAAGAGAGGCTGAAAGCTGTCGGATTGCTGTATCAAAACGGCATCAGGACTTATGTGATGATTGCGCCCATCCTCCCGGAAGCCGAAAATTTAATCGACCTGCTTGATGGAATAATTGACTACATCATCATCGACCGGATGAATTATTTTCACGCTGATAGGATCTATAAAAAATACGGGTGGCAACAGAAAAATACGGACGAATACTTCAATGCCATTGGCAGAAAAATAGCAAAAGATTGTATGAGACTGGGAATCGAGTGCAGGACAGTCTATTGATTCAACTTTGCATGAATGAAAAAGCCGGAATAAAAAATGAAGTATGCCGATAAAATTCATTTGCATTATAAAGCGTCAGGCGACGGCAGCATGCCGGTTATACTGGTGCATGGCTACAGCATGTCATCGGTGGTCTGGGAAAAGGTGCTGCCGCTTTTTACGCCTGTTTATAGGCTTTTTGCGATAGACCTCAGAGGTTTTGGCCGTTTCGATAAGCCTGAAACCGGCTACAGTTGCAGGGCGTTTGCGGAAGATATAAAAATATTTTTATGAATATTTTGAATGATGTGAGTTTGTAATTTGATGATTGATGCATTTTATTATCGTATTGAGGGAGACATATGAACGAAACCTGTGTTCTGATTGTCAAACAAGGCACACCGCCGGGCGATTCGGAAATTGCACAGTGCCTCGGTAAAAAAGCCTATAAATACTGGAAGCAGGTGGTGCAGCTCATTGATAAAATCTATCCGGATTTCTTTGCTCCGGAGTGGCTCTATGGCGGCAGGAAACACGGCTGGTCATTAAGGTACAAAAAAGCAAATCATTCTGTACGTTGATTCCGGAAAAAACCGCTTTGCCTTACTTATTGTTTTCGGCGCGGAAGAGAGTGCATGGGTGGAATCAATAAAAGACAGCCTGTCACAATATGCTCTTGAGCAATATGTCCACGCCAGGACATATCACGACGGAAAAAGGGTGCTTATGACTATAGATGATGAAAAAGTAATTGAAGATGTAATAAAAATTTTGGAGATAAAAAAAGCCTAAAATAAAATAACATCATTTGATTAGGTTTAAAAACTATTAAAAGATTGGGTGAGAGAAAATGAAACAGTGGTACGAAGGATTATTCGAGAATTACGGGGAAAAATATGATCGGGAAGCATTTGTCCATGGAACATCGGGTGAATGCGATTTCATTGAACAGGAGATCGGTTGCAATAAATCATTTAATATTCTGGATATCGGATGTGGAACGGGGAGGCATGCGATTGAATTATCAAAAAGGGGATATAAAATTACGGGTGTGGATTTGTCTGATTCGCAACTGACCAGAGCAAGAGAAAAGGCAAAGCAACAGAATGTCAGGATTGATTTCCTGAAACACGACGCGCGAAATCTGCCCTTTGTAAACGAATATGATCTAGTCATTATGCTTTGCGAAGGGGCTTTCCCGTTAATGGAAACCGATGAAATGAATTATGAAATATTAAAGAACGCGACAAAAGCTCTTAAAGAAAAAGGTCAAATAATTTTTACGACGCTCAACGGGCTTTTCCCTTTACATCATTCGGTTGAAGAATTTTGCGCTGCCGGCGCTCAGGAAGGCAATGCAACATACAGAAGAAACACATTTGATTTAATGACTTTTCGCGATTACAATATTACCGAAATTGAAGACGATGACGGAAATAAAAAACAACTTGAATGCAACGAAAGGTATTACGTGCCAAGTGAAATTACATGGCTTTTGAAATCGCTGGGATATAAAAAAGTAGAAATATTCGGCGCAAAACTGGGCGCGTTTTCCAGATACGACAGATTAACCACTGAAGATTTTGAAATGCTTGTTGTTGCCGGCAGGTAATAAAACCCCTTCAATTAATCCGGTTTTTCTGTCTGTCCCATGAAATAATGCATAACAGGTAAAATTTCTCCCGTTGACATTAAGCACTTCCTATACTTATACTTCCTCCATAAAAAAATTAAGGAGTATCTGTTATGACTATCAATATTAAAACCGAAGAGCATATTATGCTCATTGAAATCGACCGTCCCAAGAAATATAACGCCATGACGCGCGAGATGTATACGCAGATGGCGCAGGCTTACTATCAGCTCGATCAGGACGATAATTTGTGGGTCGGCGTTGTGTACGCCAACGGCCCCCATTTTACCTCCGGGCTGGAATTGACAGACTGGTCGGATTCCTTCATGAACGGAGAGGGATTCCCCCTTGCCGGTGAGAAGGAAATTGATCCCTTCTATATGATGAACGAAAAACGCTGCCGCAAGCCGATTATTTTTGCAGTGCAGGGTTATTGCTACACATGGGGCGTGGAAGTCATGCTCAACGCCGACATTCGCGTCGCGGCATCCGATACGCGTTTTGCCATGCTGGAAGTGCGGCGCGGATTTTTCCCTTGCGGCGGGGCGACATTCAGATTAGCCAGAGATATGGGCTGGTCAAACGCCATGCGCTATCTGCTGACCGGCGACCAGTGGAGCGCCGAGGATGCTTATCGCTTGGGACTGGTGCAACATGTGACCGAACCGGGAAAACAGCTGGAAAAGGCGATGGAACTGGCGCGGAAAGTTGCGGCGGCCGCGCCGCTGGGCGTGCTCAATATTTTGAAGAATGGACGCATGGCGGAAATCGAAGGCGAGCTGGCCGCGAAAAAGAGTATTTTTCAGGAAGTGTCCAAAGTCATGCAAAGTGAGGACATGAAGGAAGGTTTGCAATCCTTCATTGAACGACGTACGGCGGTATTCAAGGGAAAATAGACAAACGGCAGTTTGTAAAAATTGAAAATTCAGCGGGAAAGAAAAAAAGGAAATGGACGCGGCTTTTCTCAATTCAGAACTTTTTAAATTTATTGTTCTTCCTCTGATCATTTTTTCGACACGTATCTGCGACGTTACGCTCGATACGCTGCGGATCATCTATGTTTCGCGCGGATTGAAATTTCTGGCGGCATCCATCGGATTTATCGAGGTTCTTATCTGGCTGTTTGCCATTACTCAGATTTTTAAAAATCTGACCAATCCTCTGTATTATGTCGCTTATGCGGGTGGATTTGCCATGGGCAATTTTGTCGGCATTTTCATCGAAGAGAGAATGGCTATCGGCACGGTCGTTATCAGAATCATAACGCAAATGAACGCGACGGAATTAATCGAGCTTCTGAAAAACACCGGTTACGGCATCACGCACGTGGACGCCGAAGGAGCACAGGGGCCGGTGAAAATTATTTTTAGCATTGTTAAAAGAAGAGATATTAATCATGTTCTGGACATAATCCAGTTGAACAATCCCCAGGCTTTTTATACCATTGAGGATGTCCGTTCGGTGCGCGAGGGCGTTTTTCAGCCTTCGAGATGATGGATAATGCGCCCGTTCCTGAACAATGTAAAATTAAATTAAAGGAACAAATTTATGGACTGCAAAAAAGAAAAAAATCTCGATAAATGCAATTGCACTTATGACCCGTGCAGCAGAAAAGGATTGTGTTGTGACTGTCTTACATATCATTTAAATAAGAGGCAACTGCCCGCGTGCTGTTTCCCGAAAGACGCGGAAAAAACCTACAACCGGTCCTTCGAACATTTTGCCGAACTGGTGTCAAAGCATAAGGTATAAAAATAAATACGCATAACGTTGAGAAATGCGGATGATAGTTATGGCACGCAAGGATTTTACATCGGCACTGTTATCTTTTATTCTCCTTTCGGGGATTATTGTTCTGGCCTTATTAAGACAGGGGAGGGTGCCTGACCTGTGGAGCGGGTACCAGTTAAATTTGGATACCCTTTTTACCGGTTTGTATGTCCTGTGGATTCTGGTGGAAATACCCATTGCCCGCAGGGATGCAAGCACGGAAGGCAAAACAACTCTGGATTCTGCTACATTCCAGATATACGCTTTCGGGCAGGCCCTAACTATTTTTTCCGTCCTCTGGTTTCCTTCCGCATGGCGTGAACCGAATGTCGCGCATATCATCGGCATAGTCTTTCTGGTGACAGGATACTTTTACCGTCTTTGGGCTATCAGGACGCTGGGTGACTTCTATTCCCACAAAGTACGAAAATTGAATCAACATAAAATAGTTAATTCGGGTCCATGCAGTTTCACCAGACATCCGGCTTATGCCGGAATGATTGTCGCCAATATCGGCGTGGTCGTCTATTTCTTTGATCCGGTGAGCACGTGTATATTTCTTTTTGTCCTGATGCCTGCAATCATACGGCGCATTTTTATCGAAGAGAAAATGCTCTTTGGCATTGAGGGATATACCGATTATGCCTCGAAACGCAAAAGACTTTTTCCGTGAATTTGGTACGGGATGAACACCCCCGATATTTAAAAAGTTGTTAATACAATTCAGTTAAGATATAAGGAAACATTTAGGGAATGAAATTTCTGCGCTACGTCTGGGCACTGCCAAACACTTTGTTGGGATTTCTTTTTATTCCTTTTACTTTTTTTACCAGGGGCGGCATGCAGGTGGTTTCAGGTGTGCTGGAACTTCACGGACGGTTTATATCGTTTATTCTCAAACATTGCCTGCCGGTGCGGGGAGGCGCCGCTGCCCTGACATTGGGGCATGTCGTACTGGGACGAGACAGGGAAACTCTTGCGGCCAGCCGCGGGCATGAAAGAGCGCACGTCAGGCAATATGAAATACTGGGGCCGTTTTTTATTTTTGTGTATCTGGGAGCATCATTATGGGCGCTGGTAAGAGGGAAAGGGGCCTATCAGGGAAATTACCTGGAGAAAAAAGCGGTGGAAAAGGAAAAAGAACTGAAGCAGGCTTAAATCGTTAAGAAATGGTTTCAGAGAAAAAACGGCCGGGATCTGCCGAGTTAATCTTTATTAGAGGTTAAAGAAGAATCATGGAAAAAAATAGCGTTAAGAAAAGAGTCTGTCCCTGGTGGATGTGTTATACATTCGACAATCCTCTGCGTAAATTAATCCATAATCCCGAGAAAATGTTGAGTCCTTATGTAAAAAAAGGACAGCGTGCCATTGATATCGGGCCGGGGATGGGCTATTTTTCGATTCCGCTGGCGCGGATTGTTGGTCCTTCAGGACACGTTACCGCTATCGACATACAGGAAAAAATGCTTATCGCTCTGAACAAGCGGGCAAAAAAATACGGCGTGTCGGAAATCATATCCTCCTATCTTGCAGGCCCTGATTCTCTGGGTTCTCATCCGCCGGTTGATTTTGTTCTGGCGTTCTGGATGGTTCATGAAGTGCCGGATCAGCAAAGGTTTTTTAGCGAAATAGGCAGTTTCTTAAAACCTGACGGGCTGTTTTTACTCGTTGAACCGAAGCATCACGTTCCTCTCAAATATTTTCAGCAGACATTGGAAACAACAGGTAATACCGGATTTCTGGTAAAAGAAAACCCCCAAATCAAAATGAGTCACAGCGCTCTTTTGATGAAAACTGAGAAATAAACTACGGACCCCCCTTGCAAAGGATGATAAAAATATCAGCGTGGGGGATGCTGACAGAAAAATATGGTGAAAGCATTCATTAAAAAGCATGATAAGAACAAGGAATTTTATACTTCCGAAAAGTGTTATATTACCGAACTATCCAACACGCCGGATGATCCTGAAGTGTCTGTTGCCCGGGCAAGGGTGGAGCCCGGCGTGACAACCCGCTGGCACCGGCTTAAGGGAATTACGGAGCGCTATCTTTTCCTCAACGGCAAAGGGCTTGTGGAGATTGGTAACCTGCCGCCGCAGGAAGTAACAACCGGCGACGTTGTTTTGATTCCACCGCTGTGCCGTCAGCGCATTACCAATACTGGCCGGGAGGATTTGATTTTTCTGGCCATCTGCACGCCCCGTTTTACGCAGGATGTTTATGAAGATATAGAGGATGCCACGATATGACGCGCAAAACCATCGCAAAACAAAAAAATATGCGCCTGATATTTATCGCGATACTACTGCTATTGCCAGCGCTTTCGTGTTTTGCTTTTGGGCCGGACACGCATGAGCGATTTGCAAAAAGCGCCGCCTTGATTTACCAAAAATGCACAGGACACGCCATTCCCGATGAATATATCGCCGCTTTTGCCGACGGAGCCCAAAAGGAAGATGATCCCGGACTGACGCGGGCTCTGAACTGGCATTTCTATAACAACGGCAAAAAAATCGGTCGTTACTGGAAATACGGTCTTTACTGCGACGGTTCCAATGAACGGATTTTTCAGGCGCGCCTCGACAAGTTGGAGAGCCTGCTTGCCCAAAAAAAATATCCGGGTGAAATATACACGGTTGCCGGACGCGTTGCCCACCACATACAGGATGTGAGCTCTCCACCTCATGTAGCGCCGATTTATCATTTGGGAAACGACAAGTTCGATAATTACCGGAGTGCTGTCAACCCTGTTGCCGATGCCGCTGCAATCTGCGGTGAAATAAAAGGTATAACTGAACCGCACAAACTTCTTGAACAGGCGGCGCAAAACACTCTCAAAGCCATTGACGCTCCGGTGGTGTTCGATAACGGCAAAAAAATTGAGGGCGAGACATGGAAAAAATTCTGGGACGGGCCTCAGGACAAGGATTTGCCGGGTTTCAAAACGTATGGAGAATACGGCAACGCCTTCGGGATGGTTCCGCCATGCCATAGCGAAGCCTGCGGCTCATACAACGGGGATGAGTATGATAAATTCTATAACGAACGCTACCGCAGAGCCGTAACCGACACAGTCCGCCTGCTTATCTATCTGGACAACCGTCTTCAAAAATAAAATTGACAACCTGTTGGAAATTAATAATATTTACGGCTCCTTTTTTATCCTGTCCACCAAAGATAGTATTTTTTATGCATATCAGTGATTAAGTGTATTTCTCCTGAATCGCTCCAAGATCAACAGCGGCCAATAATCCGCAGCAGGTAACCGGGCAGATCCTTATTCCTGGATGGACACCTTCATGTTTTTTGACCATCCATGCCTTTCCGTACGGACATTCCTGCAGGCTGCCTGATATTCGAACGTGAAAACAATCTTCCCCTGGTCTTGTTCATCCTGATTGATGCGATAGCCGATGATTGAACCTCCGAAAAAAGAGGGCTCAAGCCGTTTCTTATGAAAATAAATTTTTCCGCCCACCAGTTTCTTCGCCCTGTTTTCATCCAGGTTTCTCAAGCAGCTTTCCCATCTGTCCTCCGGCAACTTTACAAAGTTAGTCAGCGGTTCAATTACGTGGATATCCATTTTTGGCCTCCATTTTTTTATAATGACCCGGTAAAATCGAAAATTTCCCGATCATTTTTCTTATCAATAAAAAGAGCAGAAGATGCAAAGTAAAAGTCTTCTGCTCTTCCTCATATGGTTTGTTTTGATTAATTTAATATCTTGCGCCGCCATTGGATCCTCTTCTGAATCCATCTCCCCCGCCACTGTGGTTTCTGCCGCTTTTCCCAAAATCTTTCTTCGGCCTTGCTTCGTTGACGGTAATAGCCCTGCCGTCAAGCATTCCCTCGTGAAATTTTTTAATGGCTTCCGCCGCGCCTTCTTCCGTTTTCATTTCGACAAAACCGAAGCCTTTGGACAGGCCCGTAAACTTGTCTTTAATGATTGATACGGAGAGAACTTCACCTGCCTCGCTGAAATTGGATTTAAGGTCATCATCGGAGATTTGATAAGACAAATTGCCGACATACAGATTTTTGTTCATTTTAAATTCCTTTCTTGTTGTTTACCGCTTCGTTATTTTCACCCCCGATGGGGCCCGCACAAAGCATTGAAGTCGCTCTCATCCATCTCTGTGTTGAGTAGGACGGAAAAGAATGAGTCTTGTATGCCTTACCTCTGGAGCTTTAAAAAATAGCCTGTTACCGCGTGAAGCGAAAAACACCGTGCCCTCTTTAGCCCTGGTGTTTGTGTCTAGTCTATTAGGAAAGGTTTAACTTAAGAAAGGTCGAACATTTGATAATATTAACACAATTAATTTTGCCTTGAATATTAAATGTTCATATTACGGATTGATAGTCAAGGTATATTTTCAAGCGTTTTACCTTCTCCACGCCGAAAAAATATGGGGAAAATATGGGAACCGGTTGTATTATTGATGAGTCGTGCTTATATTATATGTACGAGATACTGCGATGCCCGTATTGAGTCTATTCTACTGGAAGTTAACAAAAAAGAAGCAACAGGGTCTTTGTGGTGATTATCACCCGTAAAAGACCAAGAAATTAAATGATGGACTCCAGTAAAACGACAAGACGGCATATGCGGGTCTCGGTTTTTTTGTAAAGGAGAATAAACCATGATAGAGGGATTAAATGGATTTAGAGATTACAAAGATTATCTGTCTTACGCTGAAATATACCTGTTCTGGATGGATGGGAATGAACATAAACAAACTTACGACATGCTCCTTGGTCAGCAGGGGAATATCAGCCCGATTAGTTATATGCGTAAAATGAGCCTGGCGTTTCATGAACAACTTCCCATAGAGCAAATAAACGTTAAACAATAGGTTCCCTGCCGGCTCAATCATTTACGGGCCGTTGCCCAAATCAATATTTTCGGGTTTTGTTGCGATGTAGTAGCAATTGCGCTTTTCTAACTTATTGATATTATTTAATATCATAATAAGAAAAAGTTTAGATTATGACCTCATTTCTATTTGGGCAACAGCCCGATTTAGCATGTGCGGCAACGATTTGGGCAATGACGAAGTAATTTTCAAGGACCTTCTAAATCATATTCAAATTAAAACATAAGTATATTGGGAGAATCTGAGAAAGCCATACTGGTTTTTGTGCTTTGAACTTCTCACTCTGAACCATACTCATGTTATTCCCTAATTTCCGACAACGCAAAATAAGGACTACACTATTCCCTTTATCTCTCCGTTGGCGTCAATATTGATGTTGTAGGCGGCGGGCGTTTTGGAAAGGCCCGGCATCCGGAGAATTTCTCCGGTAATGGGGATGAGGAATCCCGCGCCGGAAGCGATTTTGATTTCCCGGACGGTAACGATAAAGTTGCTGGGAAGACCCAGAAGGCTCGGGTTATCGGACAGCGACTGCTGGGTTTTGGCAATGCAGATAGGCAGTTTATCGTAGCCGATTCTTTTGATCATATCGAGATTGCGCCTGGCCTGCGGCTGGTAATCAATGGAAACGGCTCCGTAGATTTCGCTCGCAACTTTAAATATTTTATCTTCCACGGGCAATTTCCAGTCATAGAGCGGTTTAGATGTTCCTTTGGCTTCGGCAATCAGCCGGACGGTTTTTTCCGCAAGCTCCAAACCGCCATCGCCTCCCCGTCTGAAAATATCCACAGGGGCGATGTTCATCCCTTCGTTCTCAGCGGCTTCCACCACCGCTTTGATTTCTTCATCCGTGTCCGAGGCAAAACGGTTTAAAGCAATAATACAGGGCACGTTGAATTTGTCGATATTTTCATAGTGCTTGCGCAAATTTGCCATTCCCATCAGGGCCGCGTGGGGATTAGAAACGTTGAGGTCTGAAAGCTCAATGCCCGCATGATATTTCAGCGCCCGAACAGTGGCAACCAGAACAACAATGTGGGGATTAAAATTACCGTAAGGCGCCACGATGTCGAAATATTTTTCCGCGCCGAGATCAAAGCCGAATCCGGCTTCGGTCACCACATAATCCGTCAGACGCAGCGCCATATCCGTGCTGATGATACTGTTGGTGCCCTGGGCAATGTTCGCGAATGGACCGCCGTGAATAATAGCCGGTACGCCTTCGGTGGTCTGCACCAGATTGGGCAGCAACGCGCATTTCAAGAGTGCCGTGACGGCTCCTTCCACTTTCAGGTCGCCTGCTATGACGGGTTGATCGTCATAGGTAAAGCTCACCAGAATCCTGCGTATTTTGTCCTTCAATTCCTCATAGGAGCGTGAAAGGCAGAGAATGGCCATAATTTCACTCGATGGAACAATATCAAATCCGGTTTCCCGCGGCACGCCGTTGGTGGAGCCGCCCAAACCGATGACGATATCCCGAAGCGAGCGGTCGTTCATGTCGATGACCCTGCGCCAGGTGATTTTGCGCGCATCGATATTTAAAGGATTGCCGTGGAAAATGGAATTGTCCAAAATGGCGGACAACAGATTGTGCGCGCTTTCCACTGCCGGGAAGTCGTTGGTGAAATGGAGATTAATGTCATCCACAGGATGAACACGGGAAAGTCCGCCACCGGTCGCCCCGCCTTTGATGCCGAAAACCGGCCCTAGGGATGGTTCTCTTAATGCCGCGATGGTGGACTTGCCTATTTTAGCCAGAGCCTGCGTAAGTCCGATGGATACGGTGGTCTTTCCTTCACCGGCAGGGGTGGGCGTCATGGCCGACACCAGAATCAAGGATGATTTATTCCTGCGTGAAAATCTTTTGATGACATCAAGCCCTATTTTGGCTTTGTAACGGCCGTATAATTCCAGATCATCTTCCGTCAATCCAATCATTGAGGCAATGTCAAGAATGGGACGCAGTTTTTTTTCGGGATGGCTTTGTTTTGTTTTCCTCATAATGCTACTTGCTGATCACCGCGTCGAACCGGATATCAATATTGTATTCATCACTGATACGGTTGAAATCATTTTTAAGGTCGAGAATTTTAACAGCAGGCGGCAGGGAAAAGTAACAGACCATATGAAACACATTCGCTCCCGTAAAGGGATTGTTATCCACATTGGTGGATATGTCTTCAATGTTGACTCCCCGCGACTGGAGTGATTTGCAGATTTGGTGGATGATCCCCGGATGATCAATGGAGGTGGCAATGAGCTTGTAGGGGATGGACGGCAACGCGTCGCGATGGCTGGGAGCCTTCGTTTTCCGGACATGAATCTCCAGATTTGTTTTTTTACGCAGACTGTCCAGATCCTTAATCAGACGCTCAATGTCGTCAGTCTTTCCCGATGTGAGAATGATCATGCCGAATTCATTACCCAGTACACAACCGCGGGACCGTTCGATATTGATGCCCCGGGCGGTAAAAAATTCAGCGATTTCTTTTGCCAGACCGGGACGATCCGGCCCCATGGAGGAAATAACGACATATGATCTCATAGGACGACTCCATTTTTTATTTTTTGTTAATGTGGCCTAAAAATCATTTAGTCTTTTTTATACATATCGTATTGAAATGTCAATAAAAAGTGAAAATAATGGCGAAATTGTTGATGGGTTGCAGACCGGGTATGGCCGGAAACAGCACTGCTTTTTGGAAGTATTTGGAAGCGAGGCTACATGAAGTTTTCCGGGTCGACATCCACGGTAATCTTCACGTGACTGTTTTTATGCTGCCCTATGAGTTCCCGTGTGATTTTGTGCAGGGCGTTTATATCTTTTCCTTTGATTAGCATCTGCCAGCGGAAGCGTCCTCTGATTTTAGAAAGCGGTGATTCCGCCGGTCCGATGATTTCCGCTGTATTGCCGATTTGCGCGTTGAGTTTCTTTGCCAGTCTGCCCAGCCGGTGAGCCTCTTCAATTAATGTATCTTTGTTAACCGAGGATAAACGCAAACTGATAATCCGGCCAAACGGCGGGTAGAGCAGGGCTTTACGGAAACCGATTTCTTCTTCATAGAACGATTTGTAGTCGTGATTTTGCGCGTGCTGCAGGGCGTAATGCTGGGGATTGAAGGTCTGGATGATAACCTTGCCGGGAGAATCCCCCCGTCCGCCGCGTCCGGCAACCTGGGTTATCAGCTGAAACGTTTTTTCCGCAGCGCGGAAGTCCGGCATGTTCATGGACGTATCGGCGGAAATAACGCCCACCAGCGTGATAAAAGGGAAGTCGTGGCCTTTGGTAATCATCTGCGTGCCGATAAGAATATCTATGTCTCGCAGTTCCAGCGCCTGAAGAATTTTCTCCTGAGAGCCTTTGCGGGACGTCGTGTCGGAATCCATTCTCTGCACTTTTGCTTCCGGAAAAAGTTTCTCAATTTCTTTTTCCAGTTTCTGCGTGCCTACGCCGAAACTTAAAATGCGGCTGTTTTTGCACGAAGGGCAGATAGGCAGAGCTTTTATCGTGTAGTCGCAGTAATGGCATTTGATCACGCCTTCCGCCGCGTGATTTTTCAAGGAAACGGCGCAATTGGGACAACGGAAACTATAGCCGCAATCGGCGCAAACAAGAAAAGTGTCGAATCCCCGTTTGTTAAGAAAGAGTAAAACCTGTTCCTTTCTGCCAAGCGTTTCGTTGATTCCTTCAATCAGGGCCTCCGATAGAACAGGAACCTTTCCTGTCTTTTCCTGCCCCGCTTTCATGTCAACAATTTTGACTATCGGCATGGGTTTATCATCCACGCGATGCGGCAATTCCAGATGACGGTATTTTTTTGTCTGAGCGTTGAAGTAGGTGTGAACACCGGGCGTGGCGGAACCTGTAATCACAACGGCACCATCCATTTTTGCCTTCACAATCGCCATATCGCGGGCGTTGTAGCAGAGGCGGTCATCCTGTTTGTAGGAAACATCGTGTTCCTCATCCACGATAATTAATTTCAAATCCGGCAGGGGGGCAAAAAGAGCCGAGCGCGTGCCGATGACCAGATTAATCAGGCCGCGTTTGATTTGCCGCCACTGATCGTAGCGGACGGATTCCGCAATGCCGCTGTGCAATACGGCGATTTTTTGTTTGTCAAATCTTCCGGCCACGCGAGCGATCAGTTGCGGTGTCAGGGCTATTTCGGGAACAAGATAAATGGCGGAAGCTCCGCTTTCTAAAACTTTTTCGATGGCTTTTAAATATATTTCCGTTTTGCCGCTGCCCGTGACACCGTGAAGCAGAATCGGCGTAAAAACATTTTTCTCCAGATGGGAAGCAATTTCCTCCATTGCCGCATTCTGCCGGTCGTTGAGCACAATCGTTTCTTTATCACGGCGAATGGTTGAATCCAGAGAGGCGGTGCGGATGATTTCACCGTCGGTAAATTCAATTAATCCTTTGTCATGCAGCTTTTTTACAACGGCGCCGGAAATACCGGATTCATCTATGAGGTGATTCAGCGATACCACTCCGATCTTTTGAATAAAATCAATCAGCTTTTCCTGCTTCGGGGTTAATTTTGCTGAGGCGATTTTATCCTGAGCAAGCGTTACAATTTTTTGAGTCTGTACGGATAGCTGCCTGTTTTGTTTTCTTTCGATTTGCAGAAGCCCCAGGGAATGCATTTTTTTCGCGGCGGCGGAAACATTTTTCAGGCCGCTGATTTTAGCGATACTGTTTAAGGCAATGCCCTGAGGGAACTGGTGCAGAAATTCCAGCAATTTTTCCTGTGCCACAGTTAGATGAATATCGTTTTTCGATGCCAGTGGAGTAACCCAGAAAAAGTCTTTTTTCTCCGAGCCGGAAGGAATGATTTCGGCCAGAGCCTTGCCCAGCGGATACATAAAATAATGGGCAATCCACTGATAAAATTTCAAATCGTTTGAGCCGAATAACGGCTCATCGTCAAGTATTTCGGCAATGGATTTGATTTCTTTCAGGTCGCAGGATGGATTGATTTCGACAATAAAGCCGGTGCGTTTTTTATTGCCGAAGGGGACAAACACGCGCTTGCCGACAGCGATTTCACTTGCCAAACCGGCAGGCACTTCATAAGTAAATAATTTATCCGATGGAATGTTTAACGCGACACTTGCATACATAAAATCTTATTATCATTTTTAATTTTAAAATGGAATTGATTACAGAAATTTGTTTTTCACAAATAAAAAAGCCCCGATTTTCGGGGCTTTTTTAAGGATTTATTTTTAAGGTTATTCACCTTTGAGTTTTTCCATTTTTTCCTGCTTTGTTTTGCAGTCAATACAGAGGGTTGTCACCGGTCTGGCAATCAGTCTTTTTTCAGAGATAGGTCCTCCGCACACTTCGCAGATACCGAAGGTACCGTCATCAATTCTTTTAATGGCTTCCTGCATCTTCATAATCAGTTTGCGTTCCCTGTCCCTGATGCGCAATTCAAAATTTCTGTCTGATTCCAGGGAAGCTCTGTCGTTGGGATCAGGATAGTTTTCTTTGCTGACAGTCATTTCGTTAACTGTTTTACCGGCTTCGCTCAGCAACTCATTAATCTTTTGCTGAAGCATTACTTTATAAGCCTTCATTTTATCCTGTTTTGCTTTAGCGTTTGTCTGTTTGTCCAAAACATTCACTCCTTGCACAAAAAACTTAGTCGTCCTTACTACATGAAGAGAATTTATTTGTAAAGAGAAATTTTTATTAACAACATATTTTATAAATCTGACCCGCGGTCATGATAATTATCGTGAAATCAATCACTTAGTTTGCCTGAACCGTAAAGGTTTTTTATCTTTTCCACCACATTGGTTGTGGATTTCCCCTGCACTTCGGGAATGATAACCACCCGGCCTCCCCATTTCAGAACTTCCTCCCGCCCGACAATCTTATCTTCGGACCAGTCTCCTCCCTTGATCAGAACGTCCGGCTTGAGGTAGTTTATCAGTTCCAGCGGTGTTGATTCGTCAAATATGGTTATAAAATCAATAAAGTCCAGTGCTTCTAGAACTTCCGCTCTTTCATTTTCAGTGACAAGTGGCCTTTTTTCTCCCTTGAGTGTACGGACGGAAGAATCGCTGTTGAGAGCCAGCACCAGCACATCCGCTTTCTTTTTCGCTTCGCGCAAATAACGGACATGTCCGACATGCAGAATATCAAAACAACCGTTGGTAAAAGCGATTTTTTTCCCCTGGTTTCGTAATGCTTCCAGCTTCTCTTTCAAAACGTCTCTTGTAAAAATTTTATTCATTTAAGTTTCCTTTTGAATTAATGATGGAGCACGCGGGCCAGTGTTAACACAGAAATTTTTTGCGCTCCGCCTTTAATCAGAGCTTTGGCGCATTCATTCACCGTTGCGCCAGTCGTGTAAACATCGTCAATCAGAATAATATTTTTACCGGCCACTTTCTTCTTGTCGGTTACTTCAAAAGCTCCCGCGATATTTTGTTTTCTTTCTTTTTTATTCGACCCGGTTTGCGTCACAATAAATTTGTGTCTCTTCAGCAAGGAAAAATCAACAGGAATATTTCGTTTTTCTCCAATGGCGCGTGCCAGAATAAGGGCTTGATTAAAGCCACGTTCCCGAAGCCTTTTGATATGCAGAGGAACCGGTATAATCAGGGAATGATCGACAAAATCAATATCGGGAAAAGAAAATCCGGCCATGAAGGACGCGAGGATTTCTCCCGAGGATAAATCTTTTTTGTATTTGAACTTATGAATTGCGTGAAAAATAATATCTTTATAGCTGAATATAGCCCTGGCGCATGAGAAATACGGTTTCGTATCCAGACAATCTCCGCATAAATGACTTTCAGCCGGACTGTCGTGAAAGGTTGTTCCGCAAATCGGGCAGACATTGCCGGTTATAAAATGAACCTGCTTTTTACAGGCGGGGCAAAATATTTCACCGATAAAAGGATGGATGATTTCAGCACAACCCAGACATTGCGGTGGGAAAATTACTTCACTCAAATCATTTAAAACTTCGGCCAGGCTCATGCCATTTCCTTGCTCAGCCGTTTAATTTCCTTTTTAGTTTCGTCAACATTCATCCTAGGGACATCCCACAGATTTTCCAGATTGTAGAAAGTTCTTATGGGTTCGTTAAATACGGAAATGACCACATCATCATAATCCAACAAAACCCACTGGCCGTTGGCCTCGCCTTCAACGCCCAGCGGCATGATTCCCGCTTTCTTCAAAAACTGCTGAATAGCGCCGGCAATAGCCTGAACTTCCCTTTCCGATGATCCAGTGCAGATAATCATGTAGTCTGTGAAAGAGGAAACTCCCTTCAAATTTAAAACAACTATTTCCTTCGCTTTTTTTTGCAGGGTTGCATTAATACACAAAATAAGATGCTCTTTGGTTATATCTTTTTTTACCGGCAAATGAACCTCCTTTTGTAGTATTCCCAATGAATATTGAGAATGTAAATCAGACAAATTTATTAACGATTGATTAATAAGTCATTAATTTACGCCATACCTATTATGGTTTCATGAATTCTTTATAAATTTTCCATCCATTTCTTGTTCTTTTTAATTCCAGTGTTTTCTCACCCGCACTGTCTAATATAGATGAAATGTAATGCAGATCAAATTTTGCCGTGGCGGTATTTTGCCCTGCGGATATTTGCATATCACCCATGCTAATCCTTATATTCTGACTCTTGTTTCGCACATTTATTTTATTTTCAATCCAGGCGTCCAGGTTCATTCCTTTTGAAAGGAAATCCGATGCATAACAGTTGCGATATGTTTCAAAATCACCTGATTCCCAACTGATCAGCCATGTATTGATCAGACCTCGTATATTTTCTTCCGATATAGATTCCTGTGCATTCTGATTACGGCTTTCCTGAAACGGATTTTCACCGGCAGCAGCGGATTCGGCGCCTATAACATCACTGGATGCTAGGGATTCCATAACGTCCTCAGATTCAGTGAATTCTTCGGTTGAGGGTGCAACGATAACTTCTTTCAGGATAAAAGGTCCTTTTGTTTGAATAGCTTTTTCTTCTTCGGCTGCCGCAGGTTTTTCAGTGTAAGGAGCAACGATAACTTCTTTTACGACAAAAGGTTCTTTAGCCGTAGGTACCTTATTATCTTCCGATGCTGCAGGTTCTTCAGTAGAGGGTGCAACAATAACTTCTTTCAGGATAACAGGTTGCTCAATAAGATGGGAAGTCAGGGTCGGGCTTTGCTGGTTCTTTGCCAGAGAAGTACAAGCCGACAGCATAATAAATGACAAAGCAACCATTGAGAACATGACGTATTTTTTCATAGCTGTCTCCTTATCAATAATTTTACCCGAATTACCGGCTGTTATTCATATTGTCTGTATATAAAATGTTAATATAATGCAAAATTTATTATATATAATGATTTTCAGATATTTAATCAATACTTAAAACGGTTTTGTAGTGTCAAAGTGAGATATTAACGCGTGTATTTATAAGTATCCCGTTCTAAAGTCCGATGATGTAATCAACGGCAAGCTCCCTTGCTTTTGGCTATTTCTAATAATCTGCAATCTCCCAGTGCGCACGCTTTTTGCGCGTCAGAGCAACCGGGAACATTTTGACCCTGGATTAAATAAACGGTTCCTCTGCGGTCATAGGCATCGGTTGAATCCGGTTTCAGGCGGATGGCTTCACTAAAGTCATCAATGGCCGGTTGATTTTGCCCGAGTTTGGCGTAAGCAAACCCCCTGTTATAGAAGAATTTGACATTGTCCGGTCTTAAGCTAATGGCCTGATTATAGTCCTCGAGCGCCTGCTGATACCGGCCGAGTTTATCGTAGGAATAACCCCTGTTGTTGTAGGTTTTGGCGTTTGGTTTTAGGCGAATAGCCTCATTATAATCCTCTATGGCAAGATCATGTCGTTCCAGGGCAGCATAAGAATTTCCTCTGTTGTAATAGGCGTCTGCGTCATCGGGATTCAGGCGGATGGCTTCATTATAATCCCCGATGGCAAGTTGATGATTTCCTGAATCATCGTATGCGCTTCCACGATTGACATGTGCCAGAGCATTATTCTTGGTTACCAGCAGGGTATGGCTGAAAAGATTGATACTGTTTTTCCAGTAGCCGCATTGTACCCATGTCAGAGCAGCTAAAACAGCTATTATGATTATACCGGTTGGTAATAAAATCATCTTTTGAATTTCTTTCTGTTTAATCAAAGCCGGTATTCCCCAGGCAAATATCACGGTAAAACCAATGGAAGGCATGTAGTGGTAACGGTCGGCCATCGCATACGGGGCCGATATGGATACCTGAATGATGCCGATAACCGGCGCAATCGTTATGGTGTACCAGAACCATCCGAGAAAAAGATACGGCAGACGTTTTAACATGAGAATCACCGAAAGAGTGATAAGAATAATCAGCAATGTCGCTCCGATAATCTGCCATGCGGGAATGTGAGCAGGAAATGGATAGTAGACCGCCATGTTGTGGGGGAAGAAGGTCTTGCCCAGATAAATGACAAATGTAACCAGCGCGTTGGCGATCCGGTCGCTCAAAGGAATAAGTTTACCCGTTGAAGCATTCGGGTTGTAAAGCGAGATAATAACCAGGATTGCCGAAAGGATAAAAAAGGGCGTTTTTTCCCGCAACTGCCACAGGGGAATTATCCCCCCGATTTTGGTCTCTGATGCTGTGAAGACAGGCGGAGTCGAAGAAGCCTTTTCCGCAAGAGAGCCTTTTTTTGATTTGTGCCTCTTTTTTTCTTTATTGGCAGCAGGTGCCGGTTCCGGTTTCGTTTCGATTTTTCGTAACTGTAGCCGACCCAGCGGCCAGTAATCCAGAAGCAGCATGACAAAAGGCAGGGTGACAACCATCGGCTTGCTCATCAGCGCACAGGCAAAGGAAAAAAGAACAAACATGTACCTTTGGATAACGGGCTTTTCCGTATAATAGACATACAGACACAAAGTCATCATCCAGAAAAAAGCGCTGAGTGTATCCTTGCGTTCGGAGACCCAGGCAACCGATTCCACATGCAGCGGGTGAAGCGCAAATATCGCCGCGACAAAGGCGCTACGCCAGATGGCTCCCGTCGTGCGGTTGAAAAGCCAGAATAATAACAATGCGCTCATGATATGCAGGATAAGGTTGGTTATATGATACCCCCCGGCATTCAAACCATAAAGCTGATAATCGAACATAAAGGAAATCCAGATGAGAGGATTCCATAAATCGTTATATTTTGTGCCGAAAGCCCAGAGAAATCCCTTGAGCGTGATTCCGGACTGGATATGAGAGTTCTCAATGACATAACTGACATCATCAAAATTGATGAAATCAAATGTATGCATCTGCCAGTAAACAGCAAAAGTGACCACGGCAAGAACGATATAAATAATAATCTTCTTTATGCCGGGGTTGTTTGTTATTTTATCAGTCATAGATACCTGCCGTCCGTGCTTTTATCACAAAATAATCTATAGTTCAGCAGTATTTTGTTTATTGACGACTGAAATATCGGAAGAAACGTAAAAAAGAAAATCTGCACTATGGAAAATAAAAAAAATAAAGTCCTGAATATGTGAATTATTTTTTATATCGTATCAATGTTAATCAATTTTCATAATGGAGATTTAAAAGTTAAATACTACAACGTCTGAAATCAAGCACAGTTATTCACTGTTGCCTGATTTCAGACGTTGTACGTTGTTTTTAATTCTTTAAACTTTCTGCCAGGCGGTTTTGCATTATGATGGTGTTCACATTCTGATAATCGTAGAACGCCTCATCAGAGTCTCTCTGAAGGATTCGTTCCCTGAGAGCTTTGAGTTTCTGTTCATCCTGCACTGTACTGAATGTTCCAAGGATTTCATAGTTGCCCTTTTTGCCGAAGGACTTGAATAGTTTTGCGTATTCGCTCTGGAAAAATGCAGCAGATGACTTCTTTTTTTGCGCAAAAGCCGTAACCCGGGCTTTCATCTGGTCCATGTTGTCAAGAGTCTCTTTTGCGAATTGCAATATATCGTTATTTTTTTCTTTAGCTATTACTTGCTCGAAAAAGGTTTTCATTTTTTTAAAATCGGAGATGGTCTTCTCTAATGAACTTAATATCATGCCACGTAATTCCTCATCTTTCTCCGTCCAGAATAAGTCTTGCATTGGCTTGGCAGCCTGGGGAGAAATCAACCACTGTCCCACAACATTTATGACATTTGCCCGGATGTTGCGATCTTTGTCTTTGATCCTTTCCAATAAAAAAGGAACAGCCTTATCACCCATCTTCCCGAAGACAAAGATGGATTGCCAATAGAACTCCTTTATGTCCTGTTTAAGGACCTCTTCGGTTTTCGGCAATGCTGCTTCATATTGAATCTGACTTAACAGATTTAGAATATCAAAACGCTTATCTTTATCAGTTGTTGCATTGAGGGTGGACAATAGAAATTGTCCGGCTTCTTCACCACCAATAGATGCAAGAGAATGAAGGCAGTTTATTCTAACCAGATCAGATTTGTTTTTCTTGTACAAATCCTCAATCACACTCACGGTTGCCTGATCATGCGTAAAACCAAGAGCCCAGATATAAACCGCCAGTTGTTGTTCTGTCAGGTTTTTGTCATTCAGCTTAAGTAAAAGCGCTTTTGATACCGTTGCCGAATTCCTTTCAATACCATCGACAATTGATTCTCCCAATGACGGGTCCGCCTTTTCTCCTTGTGAGACCATCTGCTCAATCTGCGAAAGAACATCATTTATATCCGCAGCATACAATGGGACGCACAGGACAATAACCAGAATTATCATCGCGGTAAAAAATCTCATTAATATTTTCATATTTTTTTCTCCTTAATCAAGATTTTTTTGTTGGGCAGAACTATATTGGGTGTGCTGTACCTTTACCTGAGACTTTTTGTAAAGAATGATGGTGTAACGTAACACAATATTTTGAAATTAAACATGATAATTATAGAAATGAGAAAAGAAATTATATTCAGATATATTTTTACAACAGCGAATCATAAAAATTCATTGCAATACCTATATTAATAATTTATCTATCTATTCACCGGCGAATTTAGCCCAAAAATCAAAAATTTCTCTTAAGAGGGAGTTATTATGTCGCTTTTAAATATCGATCAAAAAAAATGTAAAAGGGACGGCCTTTGCGCTGCCGAATGTCCGTCCCGGATTATTGTTCAGACAGACAGGAAATCTTTTCCGTCGTTGATAGAGACCGGCGAGGAATTCTGCACCAATTGCGGACACTGCGTGGCTGTGTGTCCTTTCGGAGCGCTGACGCTATCCGCAATGCCCCTTGCAACCTGTCCGCCGGTTCAAAAAAACCTTCTTCCCGATGCCGATGCCGTAGGGCAGCTCCTTAAGGCGCGCCGTTCTATCCGTCAGTATAAGAAAAAGGTTGTCTCCCAAAAACTTCTGAAACAGCTGATTGATACGGCGAAATACGCTCCCACCGGCAGCAACTCGCAACAGGTACACTGGACGATCATTCAGAATCCCGAAGATGTTCACAAACTGGCAGAGATGGTCATTGATTTCATGAAAATGATGCATCCCCTGATGACGGACGAAGTGTCCGCCCGCCGCTCCAGGCGTATTATTGATTCATGGGACAATGGCACTGACCGTATTATGCGGGGAGCGCCGCACCTGGTCGTTGTTCACTGTCCCCCGGATGTATCTTTCCCAGCGGTGGATTGCACCATTGCGCTTACGTATCTGGAGCTATATGCCTATGCCAAAGGATTGGGAACTTGCTGGGCGGGTTATTTTACCGGAGTTGCCAGCCTGCACGAACCCATCATCAAGTTTTTAAATCTGCCCGCAGGTCATAAATGTTACGGAGCCGTCATGCTGGGTTATCCCAAACCGGTCTATTACCGGATACCAAAGCGCAACGACGCGCTTATTACCTGGCGATGATTGACAAAAAGGCTTTTGGCTGATTGCCGCTCTGGATGGAAATGTTCAAAAGGGTACGAGAGAGGTTTTTGTCTGTTGTTAAAAATATACAGCTGTGGTAACAATTTGCCTGTTTAATTTATTAATTTGATCACAGGACTATGCAATGCAGGATATTGTAAATCGCGTTCACGTTCATATGCCGTATCATTTGTTGCCCAAGTACATGGAAATGATTCTGCGGCGGAAGCTTAATCTGGAGATATATTTCCATCACTGGGTTTTGCAGGATCTGAACAGAAAAAAATGCGTCGAAACGGCGAAAATTTTTGCCGATGCGGGATTAAAAATCACTTTTCATGCGCCTTTTCTGGATTTACGTCCGGGGGCGATGGATGACAAAATCCGCCGGACAAGCATTGACCGGCTGAAACAGGTTTTAGATCTGGCGCCGTATTTTCATCCCAAAAAAATTGTCTGTCATGCGTCTTTTGACGAACGTTATTATGTTTTCGGCGAAGATTTCTGGCTGGAAAGCAGTATTAAAACGTGGACGGAGTTAATGAAGCTGGCCAGAGACGTTAAAACGGTCATCGCTCTGGAAAATGTCTACGAAAAAAATCCCGATGTTTTGCGCCGTCTTTTTGATACTCTGTCTTCAGACAGTATCTGCGTTTGTTTTGATACGGGACATTTCAATGTTTTTTCCCACGAGCCGCTCAGTGTCTGGCTGAAGTCATTGGGAAAATATATCGGACATCTGCATCTGCATGACAATTTCGGACAGCGCGACGAGCATCTTCCAGTTGGATGCGGCACGTTTCCTTTTGAAGAGTTTTTTGAGATTCTCAGGAAAATCAAGGCAAGGCCTACAATCACGCTGGAGGCTCACAATACGGAGTGTCTATCGCAGTCGCTGGACAATATCAGGGATATGGAACTTTTAATATTTCTGAAATAGGGTTGTTTGAATCCTGTTTGGGGGAATGCGTTGCTTAGGTATATCGTCAAGAGAATATTGTTTATGATTCCGCTTTTGCTGGGAATAACCATTATTTGTTTTTCCGTCATGCATCTGGCTCCCGGGTCTCCCACCGACCTGCAAACCGAGATGAATCCGAAGGCTTCAGCGGAAATGAAGGAACGCCTCCGCGCCTTGTATGAACTGGATAAGCCGATTCATGTGCAATACTGGTCATGGCTGAAAAAAATCAGCCACGGAGATTTGGGAACGTCATTTTCTTCCGACCATCGTCCCGTTGCCGACAAAATCATGGAAAGGCTTCCCATAACGATTATAATCAATTTGTTGTCCCTTATAATCATTATCGCTGTCGCAGTCCCGCTTGGTGTTTTATCGGCGGTCCACAAGGATTCCCTTTTTGACAAGGTTACAACAGTTTTTGTTTTTATCGGCTTTGCTGTGCCCACATTCTGGCTCGCTCTTTTGTTGATGATTTTTTTTGGGATTCAACTGGGTTGGCTGCCGATTTCAGGATTGCGTTCACTGAATTACGAATATCTTGATATGGGAGGACGATTTATTGATCTGGCGAAACATCTGGTTTTGCCGGTATTTGTTTCCGCTTTTGGAGGGCTGGCCGGTCTTTCCCGTTACATGAGGGCGAATATGCTGGAAGTTATTCGTCAGGATTACATTATGACAGCCCGCGCCAAAGGATTGAGTGAACGGGATGTCATTTATAAGCACGCGTTGCGCAATGCGCTTTTACCGGCCATAACCATTCTGGGACTTTCCATTCCCGGTCTTATCGGCGGAAGCGTTATTTTCGAAACTATTTTTGCCATTCCCGGCATGGGGCAGCTTTTTTATATGTCGGTCATGGCCAGGGATTATCCGACCGTCATGGGTATTTTATTGATCGGTGCAATTTTGACACTTGTAGGTAATTTGATTGCCGATGTATGTTATGCGGTGGCAGACCCGCGCATCCGTATTTCTTGACGGCTTTGAAAAAGTCCATCTGCAATGTTTCGCGGCTGCTTGAGCCGTTGCGGCGTATGAAAAAAATACGCCTCACTCCTCGAAGCATTACGTGCCCGCATCCGGAGCTTTTTTCAAAAGCCGTATGAAATGGAAATAGCAGGTTTTAATATGAATTTTTGGGAAACTTTTTATAAGAATAAACTGACGCTCTCCGGCGGCGGGCTGGTTTTGCTGTTGTTGATAATTTCCATTCTGGCGCCCCTCTTGGCCCCCTATGATCCGGGACAAATTGATTTGAATAACGTGCTGGCGTCTCCTTCTGCGAAGCATTGGTTCGGCACGGATCAATTAGGAAGAGATGTGCTTTCTCGGATGATTTGGGGAGCGAGGATTTCACTGGTCGTCGGTTTTGTCGCAACAGGTATCGCCATCATTATCGGAGCTGTTCTGGGAGCGGTATCGGGATATTATGGCGGCTGGATTGATTCGGTCATCATGCGGTTTGTGGACATCATGCTTTGCTTCCCCACTTTTTTTCTGATTCTGGCGGTCATCGCTTTTCTGGAGCCATCCATCTGGAATATCATGATTATCATCGGTCTGACCGGCTGGATGGGCGTTACACGTCTGGTAAGGGCTGATTTTATTTCGCTTAGGGAAAGGGATTTTGTCCAGGCAGCCAGAACGATAGGGGCAAGCGATATGCGGATTATTTTCCTGCATATTCTGCCGAATTCCATGGCTTCCATTTTGGTTGCGGCGACTCTGGGTATTGCCGGAGCCATCCTGACCGAATCGGCATTGAGTTTTCTGGGGATTGGCGTGCAGCCGCCCACACCGAGCTGGGGCAATATCCTGACGGCGGGAAAGGACAATATTGATATTGCCTGGTGGCTGTCCCTTTATCCGGGACTGGCTATTTTGATTACGGTTGTCGGCTACAATCTTTTGGGAGAGGGAATCAGGGATTTACTTGACCCCCGTCTGAAAAAGTAAGTCTCCTGCATAAAAATTGTTCATTCTTGATTTAATCGAAAAAATATAATAGTAATCGTCACGGTCATTTTAATTAAGGAGAAGAGACTATATGTCCAATAGAGTTAATACTGAAGCTATTAGCATTGATAAGCGTGTTCTTACGCGTAAGTTTATGCAGGGTGAGATTTCGGAAAAGGATTTACAGAGTTTATTGAAAAAACTTCCTGATGTTTCCGAAAATGCTGAAGAAGTCAGCTTGAACGAAAACGAGAATAAGAACGAGATCAAGACCGAGGCTGAAGGCAAAGCCGAAGACGAAAAATAAATTCTCATGCTTATCGATTCCCACGCTCATCTGGAGATGAAAGAGTTCGACTCCGACCATGAAGAGGTTATTCAGCGCGCCGGAAGCGAAGGAGTTGATTTTATTGTCACTGTCGGAACAAATCTTAAACTCAGTTCAAACGCAGTTGATCTTGCCGACCGGTATGAAAACATCTACGCGACCGTCGGCGTGCATCCCCACGATGTTGCAAAAACAGATAAAAATACATTTGACGCTATTAAAGAACTGGTGAAGACACGCAGAAAAATCGTCGCCTACGGCGAAATCGGGCTAGATTTTTTTCGCAACCTCTCCCCTCAGGATAAACAAATGGAAGTATTCGGCCTGCAGCTGGAACTGGCGAAAGAACTGGGTCTTCCGATAGTTATCCATGACCGGGAAGCCCACCGGCAATCGCTGGAAATCGTTCGGGCGTCGGACATACACCGCGGCGTGTTTCACTGTTTTTCCGGAGATTATGAAATGGCGAAGAAGTGTATCGACCTTGGTTTTTACTTATCCATTCCGGGCGTGGTTACATTTGACAAATCGAAAACACTTCAGGATGTTGTTGGTCGTGTTCCTCTTTCCTCTCTTCTTTTGGAAACGGATGCTCCCTATCTGGCGCCTGTTCCGCACCGGGGCAAAAGAAACGAACCTTCTTATGTTGTTCATACGGCTAAAAAAGTCGCTCAAATTAAAAATATTCCCTGGGAAGAAGTGGCAAGGGTTACATCCGCGAACGCGATCAATCTTTTTGGTATCAAAACTTCTCTTGCCAGTCAGTAAATTACTTTACCGGGTATCAGGATGACAAAAAATAATTTAAAGGCTGTTGTTTTGTTGAGCGGCGGTATTGATTCCGCTACAACGCTGGCCATTGCCAAAGACAAGGGATTTGATGTTTTCGCGTTGAGTTTCCGTTACGGCCAGCGGCATGCCGTGGAAGTGGAAGCCGCCGGTATCATCGCCAAGAGAAATAACGTTGCCGAACACCTGATCGTGGATATTGATTTGCGCAAAATCGGTGGTTCCGCACTAACGGCTGATATTATCGTTCCTAAAAACAGAAGCGCGGCTCAATTACAGAAAGACATTCCGATAACTTATGTTCCGGCACGAAACACCATATTTCTTTCCTACGCTTTGGCCTGGGCGGAAGTGATCGGGGCGAATGATATTTTCATCGGCGTGAATGTACTGGATTACAGCGGTTATCCCGATTGCCGCCCCGAATACATTGCCGCTTATGAAAAGATGGCTAATCTGGCGACAAAGGCCGGAGTGGAAGGAAAACAGAAACTGAAAATTCAAACACCACTTATCAAGATGAGCAAAGCACAGATTATTAAAAAGGGCATTGAACTGGGTGTGGATTACTCTCTGACGAGGAGTTGTTACGATCCATCCGATTCTGGCGAGGCCTGCGGCCATTGTGATTCCTGTCTTTTGCGCCTGAAAGGTTTTCAGGAAGCGGGATTGGAAGATCCCGTCAAATATAAAAAATAGAGGCGCTCCTTTGAGCTACTTCGTCAAAGAAATATTTTATTCTCTTCAGGGAGAAGGATTTTATGCCGGACGCCCGGCGGTTTTCTGCCGTTTTACTGGATGTAATTTGTGGTCGGGAAGGGAAGCCGACCGGGAAAAGGCTGTATGTAAATTTTGTGACACCGATTTTGTTGGATGCGACGGCCCTCAGGGAGGCCAATTCTTCTCACCGGACCAACTCGCTGAAAAAATCGGGAAACTCTGGCCGGAAAAGAATTTAAAATCGCATAAGCCTCTGGTGGTTTGCACGGGAGGGGAACCGCTGTTGCAGCTCGACAGTGAACTCATTTCAGCACTGCATGAAAAAGGATTTGAAATAGCAATAGAGACCAATGGCACGATGATACCGCCGGATGGCATTGACTGGATTTGCGTCAGTCCCAAGGTCCATGCTCCATTAGTGCTGCAATCGGGGCATGAGTTGAAACTGGTATTTCCGCAGGAAGGTGCGTCACCGGAAAAATACGAGATGCTGAACTTTCAGCAGTTTTTTCTGCAGCCGCTGGATTCGCCCGACCGCGAAAAAAATACGCGGTTGGCTCTGGAATATGTTTTGTCACATCCTCAGTGGAATTTGAGCCTGCAATTGCAAAAAATTCTGAAAATAAAGTAATGGTGCATTCAATGGAAATATTTAAAGTATATAAATTTGACGCGGCTCACCGTCTGCCCAATGCGGGAGAAGGACATCAATGCTCCGAATTGCACGGCCATTCCTTCAGGATTGAAATTCACATCCAGGGGCCTGTTGATTCCGATAAAGGATGGATTATTGATTTTGCGGATATCGATAAGGCTTTTGGACCGCTGCTCGATCAGTTGGATCATAAATGTTTGAATGACATTGAGGGACTAGAGAATCCCACGTCGGAAAATATCGCTCTATGGATATGGAGACGTCTCCATCCAACGCGACTCCCTCACCTGAATAAAATTGTCGTGCAGGAAGACTCTGATTCAGGCTGTGTATATAGAGGAGAAATATAATCGGGAGAAAGAGTTTCGACATGGTTAAGAAACAACATCTCTTATTAATTTTTATCATACTGGCAGCCGGTGTGATTGCCTATTCTAATTCCTTTGACTGTTCTTTTCATTTTGACGACAGGAATATTTTAAACAGCGCTACCACTAAAAGTACAGCAACGATCGGCGATTGGATTGGGCTTTTCCCCTCCCGCCCGCTGGGAGTGTTAACCTTTACCGCCAATTATCACATCCATCGGCTTGATGTCCGGGGCTATCATCTGGTCAATTTGATGATTCATCTGATCAACGCTCTTTTAGTCTGGTGGCTGGTCTGGGTGACTTTCTCTACGCCGGCGATGAAGGACTTGCCCGTCAGCAGAAACAAAACGGCAATCGCCTTTTTTACAGGGTTGCTTTTTGTCACCCATCCGCTGGCCACACAATCCGTTACATACATCGTCCAGAGATTCGCTTCGCTAGCCACATTGTTTTATCTTCTGTCGCTGAGTTTATTTGTCAAAGGGAAGTTGCAGGAAAACAGCACAAAATCCCTGTTATTGTTTTGTGCATCCTTTTTGTCCGCTATCTGCGGAATATTGACCAAAGAGATTGCCGCCACCCTGCCATTTGCCATTGTTCTGTATGATTATTGCTTTCTTAGGGTCTCTCCGTGGAAATTTCAGTCGAAAGATAAAACCCTCCTATTTTCTCTGGTTATGCTGATGATATTTGCCGCCATTCTTCTCAGAAACTTTTCAATGGATATATTTCGGACAGTGGAGACCGACCAGGGATATGCCTATTCCATATCCGTGAAGGAATATTTTCTGACCCAGTTCAGAGTTATTTTAACATATATACGCCTTTTCTTTTTGCCGTTTCATCAGAATCTGGATTATGATTATCCCTTATCTGTAAGTTTTCTGGATGTGAAAACATTCTTCAGTTTTCTGGCTTTGTTTTCTGTTTTTCTGGCGGGTATTCTCCTTTTTAAAAAATACCGGCTTATATCGTTCGGGATATTCTGGTTCTTCCTGACGCTTTCCGTGGAATCCAGTATTATTCCGGTTTCTCAGAATGTTATTTTTGAGCATCGCATGTATCTGCCCGGATTCGGCTTTTTTATCGCCTTCACCGGAGCCTTTTTTTATTTATTTCCCAAACGATATATTAATACGATTCTGGTTATTCTTCTGGTGATTGCCGCGATCAACACAGCGCTTACCTATGAGCGAAACAAGGTATGGAAAAACGAATACACCTTGTGGTCGGATTGTCTTGCCAAATCGCCTGGTAAGGCCAGAGTGAATAATGAAATCGGCACGGCCTGCGCTGAACGGGGACAATATGAAAAGGCCATTTCCTTCCTCGATAAAGCCATCAGCCTGAATCCCAATTATGCCGAACCGTATTACAACAGAGGAACAGTTTACGGACGTCTCGGTCAATATCAGCGGACGGTAGACGATTGCAGCGAGGCACTCCGGTTGAAACCCGATTACGTAAACGCTTACAATAACAGGGGGAATGCTTATGCCGCGCTCGGTGCGTATCAGAAAGCGATAGAAGACTACAGTTCGGCCATTCACATGATGCCGAATTACATTCCCGCATATATAAACAGGGCGGATGCTTATTTAAAATCAGGCAATAAAAAATCGGCTTGCCTTGACGCACGTAGGATTTGCGAATCGGGAAACTGCTGGATTCTGGAAGCGATACAGGGCAGGGGATACTGCCGCTGATTAAGATGCGCCGTTTATAAGATTAATTTTCTTCCACATAGACACAGTTGTAAAATTCCGGTCAGTTCATATAGATAAGTAACTCATTAAACTACCAGATGAAGTTACAATCAGGCATTTTTAGTTGAAAATGGATCCCTTAAATGATAAAAGTTCTCATTGTCTTCAAGAATGGTAGCAAAAGATGCAAATATCCCAAAAAATTAAAGACGAACGGCAGGAAGTTTTAATAGAAGATTTTTTGCGGGAAAAAGCCGCGGTTTTGGCACGTGCAGGTTTTGCCGTTGAAGACGCGATTAATAAATTGATGGGCATTGAAAAAGAGATAGAAGAAAAGAAATCTCTTCTGAACCTTTCCGGGCCCGATAATCCTGCAGCACTCAAGTCAGGGGACAGGCAATCAATCTGTAATGATATCAACATAATTATTGAAAAGTATAACAGCTTCCATAAAAAAGTAGAAACGCAATATTATTACCTGATTGTTACGCGCGAGGCACTCGGACTGCGGCGGCATGATATGATTCAGAAAATGTACCGGATTCCAGACAGGAAGAAAAAATTCGAGTTGGGTAATGGATAGATTCAAGAAACCGCGGTTGCGGATGGTGGAAACACAGATAAAAGCCCGTGGTGTAAAAGATGCTCACGTATTGAAAGCCTTGGAAGCCATTCCGCGTCATCTTTTTGTTGATGAAGGACTGATAGAACAGGCTTACTATGACAGTCCCTTGCCTATCGGCGAACACCAGACCATTTCGCAGCCTTATATCGTGGCGCTCATGACGGAGGCGCTGGAGTTAAAAGCAAAAGACCGGGTTCTGGAAATAGGGACCGGTTCAGCTTATCAGACGGCAATTCTGGCCTGCCTGGCCGACCGTGTTTTTTCCGTTGAACGCATTGCTCCCCTAGCGGCGGGAGCGCGGAAAATTCTTGATGCACTCAATATTTACAATGTCGCCATAAGAGTTGGAGACGGTTCTTACGGATGGAAGGAAGAAGCTCCTTTTGATGCCATTATTATAACGGCCGCCGCTCCGGAAATTCCCCAGTATCTGGTTCAGCAACTGGCCTCAGGCGGCAGGATGGTTGTTCCTGTCGGCAATCGCGAGGTACAGACGTTATACAAGCTGACCCGAAGCACAGAAGATCCGCAGGAAATTAAAACAGAGGATTTGGGCGGATGCCGCTTCGTCAGCCTGATCGGTGAAAGCGGATGGAAAAGATAAGACCTTCATTGACGCTGGTCATTTGTATTATACTGTCATTGTCATTGCTTAATGCCTGTTTTATATCTCAAACGCAGAAAGACACTGAAAAGGGTGTCTATCACCTGGTGAGAAAGAATGAAACGGTTGAGATGATTGCCGCAGCCTACGGTTATTCACTGCCGAAATTAATCAGAATTAATAACATTAGCGATGTGAATTCAGTCAAGGAAGGATCGGTTTTATTTATTCCATCAACAAGTCGGGTTATAAATATCGCCGTGCAGAAAAAAGAAACTGTGAAAACTCCCCGGAAACCCGAGATGCAAAAATCGAAAATGGCGATTGTTGCGGAACCGGTGACAAGGGCTATCGAAAATAAAAAAACTTCTGATGAAAAAATAACTCCGCAATCCGGGACGCCGGCGGCTGATAAAAAAATACCTGCCGGGAAGGATAAAGCGGCAGTAAAAGCCGCAAGTGAAATAAAGGCTCGTGCTGAGAAAGGCGACGCCACGCATAAGAAAGAAACCATAAAAACGGCGCAATCTTCTGAAACAAAACCATCGAAAACAGATGTTTCCAAAGAACCATCTGCGGAAACCACTGTGAATAAAAAAACTTCTGAAGAAAAAAATGCGCCTGAGCTGAAAGCCGCTGTGACTGAGATAAAAAAAGAGGCGGGAAAAAACAAATTTATCTGGCCGGTAAAAGGCGAGGTGACAGCCAATTTCGGCGCTCAGCCCAATAAAACTTTCAATAACTGGATTAAAATCATTTCTCCCGCGGATACTAAAGTCAAAGCGGCGGAATCCGGTGTGGTTATTTTTTCATCAACTTTAAAAAATTACGGAGAGACGGTGATTATCCGGCATATGGACAATTTTGCCACCGTGTATACACATCTGAAGAAGCGATATGTAAAAATTGATAAGAATGTTAAAAAAGGTGAAACGATAGCTTTACTGGGAGAAAAAGATGATGCCGGAAAAGCTTATATGAACTTTGAAGTCCGCCAGCAGGGAAAAGCACGCAATCCCCTTCAATACCTGCCGTAACTTTCCGCTCTTGCCATAAGATAAATTGTAGCTATATTACAGAAAAAAGGAATGGTAATGAATTATTATTTTGAACAGGGGCCCATTCGTCCACCCAGTGAGGCGACCAGCCTTCTTATTCGCGTGACCAGAAATTGTCCTTGGAATAAGTGCGCTTTCTGCCATACGTATCGCGGCAGCAAGTTTGAACTCAGAAGCGTGGAAGAAGTCAAAAAAGATATTCAGGCCATGGCCGATATTGCCGATGAAATAATCAGTCTTTCCCGTAAATGGGGCGAAGGCGGCCAGGTTAACCGCAATGTCATGAGGAGAATTTATGACAGCGGTGATGAGGGCAATAACTTGTATTATTCCGTGGGGGCGTGGCTCTATTTCGGCGGAGAAAATGTATTTCTTCAGGATGCTAATTCGCTCATCTTAAAGACCGCGGAACTTACGGCAATTCTTGGTTTCCTGAGGGAGAAATTCCCCAATATAAAAAGAATTACATCCTATTGCCGTTCGCACACGGCGGCGAGAAAAACGGTTGAGGATTTCAAACAGTTAAAAAATGCCGGACTTTCACGGATTCATATCGGTATGGAAAGCGGCAGCAACGCAGTTTTGTCTTTAATCAACAAAGGCGTTACCGCCGCCGATCATATCAAAGCGGGACTGAACATCAGAGGGGCGGGCATAGAGCTTAGCGAATACATCATGCCGGGACTGGGCGGAACAAAATTTACCTGTGAGCATGCTCTGGAAACGGCGCGGGTCATTAACGCCATCAATCCGGATTTTATCCGCCTGCGCACCCTGCATGTTGTGCCGGGTACCGGTCTGGACGAACTGATGAAGACGGGCGAATTCCGACCGCTCAATGATGACGATATTGTCAGAGAAATAAGATCATTTATCGAAAACCTCAATCTTGACGGAACCTATCTGGCAAGCGATCATATCTTGAACCTGCTGGAAGAACTGGAAGGCACCTTTCCCGAAGATAAAGAAAAAATCCTTTCAGCAATTGACAGGTATCTGGAACTATCTTCCACAGACCGGCAGATTTTCCGGCTGGGACGCCGTAGCGGCGCGTATAGAAAGCTAGAGGATTTGGCCGACAACAATGCTTATTTAAAATTGAAATCCGTTGTGGACGAATATGCCTCAAGCGGCAGGAACCTTGACGAAGATATTATCAGAATCATGAACAACTTTATATAGAGTCAACCCGGAATAATTTGAACTGGAAGTTGGTTTGCTGGGTCACTTATATTAGCCGAAAATGACTGAAACGCTCAGGTTGCTAGAGGAATATGACTGCCGGTTTTGAACCCCGGGAATGGCGGATGACCACGTATTAAAGTAATTGAATTAACACATAAATTAACGCTGGATAATAATTTAAAGCCTGTTTTTAGGTTTTTCATCCGAAAATTTGACTGACAGTAAATATTCTATTGACACATAAATTCTTTGTGCTTATACTTCCGCCGTCAAAGTGCATTGTTCTATCAAATATCAGATAATCGGTGACTTGCTCCATGTCTGCTGCTGATTCTGGATGATTTTCTTTCAGGGATCAAAAGAGCTTGAATACTCGCAGCGCAATCAATGATGTTTTGAATGAAGCAGGTTCTGTCCTAATTAAAGGCTGTGGGAAGATGAGCTGTCCGGGTTATCTGATTCATTGATGGATACATGCGATATTTTGATAAAAATAAACAATAACTAAGAGGAGGCTATACAATGCGTGAGTGTGTAATTATTGATGGTGTAAGATCAGCCAATTCCCGGGCGCACAATGAAAAAGGTTGGTTCAGATCCCTCAGACCCGATGAAGTTCTGACCAAAGTGTATGATGGATTATTTGCCCGTAATCCCAAAGTAAAACCCGAAGACATCGAATCCGTATTTGTAGGATGCGCCAACATTACAGGCATGCAGAACGATATCGGCCGTCTGTCCTGGCTGGCCGGTGGATTTCCGGAATCCGTTCCCACCAACACCCTGACCATGCAGTGTCCCTCCGGTATGGCTGCAACCCAGCATGCCGCCCGCGCTATTATATGCGGTGAAGGCGACACCTACATCGCTGCCGGTGTTGAGGATATGCAGAAAGTTTTCATGGCCATGCATATGGATTTTGCTCCCCGCCTGATGCAGAGATACAACATCGCGGACATTCCCATGGGCGCCACCGCTGAAAAGGTTGCTGAGCAATATAAAATCAGCCGTGTTGACATGGAAAATATGGCTTTCTGGAGCCATAAGAAAGCGGATGAAGCCACCAAGGCCGGCAAGTTCAAGAAAGAAATTATTCCGATGGAAGGTCTTAAAGATGACGGTACACCCTTCATGGTAGACACGGATCAGTGGATCCGCGGCGACATTTCTATGGAGCAGATGGCCGCCATGAAACCGGCTTTCAAACCGGATGGAACCGTAACAGCTGCAACATCTTCTCCGCTGACCATCGGCGCGGCTGCCCTTCTTTTAATGGAGCGTTCCAAGGCCGACAAGCTGGGTCTTTCTTATCATGTTAAATACGAAGCCGGTGCATTGGGTGGCTGTGATCCCACGGTTATGGGAATAGGCCCCATTCCTGCGGTCAAGAGACTGCTCGAACGCACAGGTAAAAAAGTAAGTGATATAGGTCTTTGGGAACTCAATGAAGCTTTTGCCAGCCAGTCCCTGGCCTGTTTGAGAGAACTGGGAATTGCGCAGAATGCACCTTTTGATAACGTCAATATTTGGGGTGGTGCATTAGCTATCGGCCATCCTTTGGGAGAAAGTGGATGCCGCGTTCTGGTTACCCTGAGCAACATTATGAAATACGATCGTAAAGATGTTAAATATGGTGTGGCTTCACTGTGCGGAGCTTTCGGCAATGCCGGCGCAACCATGCTCAGCAGAGTATAATAATAAAATTAATTTCTAAATCTGAGAAAATTCAGGGAGTCCTTTTAAAAAAGGGCTCCCTTTTTTGTGCCATTACGAATTAGCATCCGGGTTCGGGTGAATTTGCTTTCTTTAAATATTCCAGTGCGAGTGATTTCTGCCACATTTCTTCATAGATAAAGGCCATGTTATTATAATATACATTGGCCCTTGCGGGGTCCAGCTTTATACATTTTTCAACCTCCCTGATCGCCAGGTCGTACTTTTTATTTTTGAATTGGATCACACCCAGCTTTCCGGAAAGAAATAAATCAGCGTCACGCGCGGTTTCATCCGGTACCTCTTCCATGGGTGTATGTCCGGCGCCTTCATATTGAATGAATTTTGCCTTGGGCAATTCTTTTTTCCAACTGTCGAAATATCTGAAGGGAATCCAGATATCTTTCGTGCCCCACATCACCAGTGTCGGGGTCTTGATGTCTTTTATTCCCGTGGAAAGTTTGTCGTTGTTCTTCTTTCTCATCTCAGAAAAAACATCGATATAAGATCCTTTATTTCCTTCTCTCATGGCCAGTTCGAAATAGCGGTCCTTGAGCTTATCGGTGACTTTTGATTTATCTCCGTAAACCTCGTCGACGGCCATATCAAACAAAAATCTCGGCGTGATATACCGCGCAAAAGGTTTTACAAGCGGATTACTGGCAAAGGCGATAATGCCGGGCAGTGGCTGGCGGAATCCAACGGGGTCTATCAGGATGAGTTTTTCGACTTTATCAGGATTCTTCAGTGCATAATTCCACGATATGTAGCCGCCCAGAGAGTTTCCGGCCAGATAAAACTTTTCCAGTTTCATCTGCGCAACGATTTTTTCCATGAGCATGACAGATCTTTCCACTGTGTAGAAAGAACGGTCGGGAGCCGGTCCCGTCAGGCCGAATCCGGGAATATCAATCCTGATGATGCGGTAATGACCCTTTAATCTTTCGGTCCATCCGTCCCATGTATGAAGGGATGCACAAACGCCGTGAAGAAGAATGAGCGTTGCTCCCTGTCCTTCATCTTTATAATAAACGTTTATGCCGTCAACCTGAATCATTTTAGTTTCGGCGTCGGCATATTTCGCCTTTAACTTATTTATTGGAATGGTGGTTACTCCCAGTGAAGCGCAACCCGTGATTACCATGAGCGTGCAGGCCGATAGAATTAGAAAGATTTTCTTGATATTCGTCATTTCAGATTTCTCCTTCAAGATTTTCATTTGTGGAATCGACTGATTAAAAGCTTTTCCGGGGTCGAAATATAGGACTTTCGATCATTCATGTCAATGAAATATTGTTTTTTAAATGTTGATGAAGAATGATGAACGCCGGTCGGATTTTCGAACATTATTAATAATTTATTTTAAAAATGTATTGTCAAATCCGATGGCATGTCTTATATTAGAATCAAGCATTCAGGCTAATTATGAAAAGGAGATTAGTTATGAAGACATACGCCATAAAGTATTTGGAACTTGCAGAGAAACACGCGGACAAAATTGCGGCAAGATGGGCAAACGATGTTAAGAATAACACCAGAACACCAACATATAAAAGTTTGAATGAAGAAGACATTGTGAATCAATGTGTAAGGTTTTACCAGAATTTCAGCAAGATGTTTCTCGATGAAAAAATCACGGAAGACGTCCTGCGATATTTTCGCAATTACGCTCAGGACAGTTTCACGATGGGTATTCCGGCAAAGGAAACCATTTACGCGCTTATCCTGATGAGGCGGCATATCTGGCTGTATGCCGAATTCCAGGCGATATTCACCTCCGGCATCAGTCAGATGCAGGCGCTGGATACACTTAGCCGTACAATTTTATTGTTCGATTATGCTTCCTATGAGGTAACAAAAGAATACAAGGAACTCATGAAGAGGGGAGAAAAGTAAATATACAAATTAGCGAATAAATAACTGCAATATTTTGTATTAATCTTAGTCTCAGGGAAAGGAGGAAGTTCTTTATGGTAGATTCGATTAAACTGCTGGATGTTACCGAACAGAACGCCGAAGAAATTGCCGAACACTGGGCGATGGATGTTCAAAAAAATAAAAGAACTACGCATTATCAGAATCTGAAAAAAGAAAAGCTGGTGGTGTACGCTGTTGATTTTTACAGAAATTTACGAAATTTATTACTTACTGATAATCGACTTGAGTTTACCCGGGAATATTTTCAAAAATACGCCAAAAAGTGTCATGAAATGGGTTTGCCGCTTCAGGAATCCATTTATGCACTGGTTTTAATGCGCCGCCATATGTGGCTGTATGCCGATTTTCAGGCAATTTTTATGGATGTGCTGCAACATAATCAGGCTATAGATAGTATTATGAGAATCATGCTGATGATGGACTATGCGGTATATGAAATCACTCAGTACTATCTTGAAACGGCCAAGTAGAAATATTACAAACTGAATAAGAGTTAAGACGAAAAAAAATTCCCTGAATCAGGACAGAATTCAGGGAATTTTTTTTATAAAAACCCCTCTTTTTTGCCATAATTTACATTAAATTTTTGTTTATTCAAATGTTTGATATTATTTGATTATTGTGTGTTGTGATAAAAATAATAAAATAAAGTAATTTAATTACATTAATATGTTGACAGAGTGAATTTAGAGATGTATAACATTCACAAAATGACTTTCAGTCATCAAAAATGTTTTTTCCCCTAGTTTGATGTCAAGAGTAAACTTTTGTAGCAAATTAAGGTCAAAAAGCGGGACAGAGAAAGTAATTTTTAACGAACTGAAATTCGTTGTGATTAGCGCTCAGTAAAACGAGCAAAAAATACAACATACAAAATTTTTAAGGAGGATTTTATGGCGAGTCTGTGGATTGATTTAAGGGATATTAAATTCCAAGTGTTCGAAGTATTAAAAATTGGTGAAACTTTACTGGGCAAAGGTCGTTACAAAGATTTTGACGTTGATACCTGCATGATGGTTCTTGACCAGGCCGCAAAGTTCGCCGAGTCGGAGCTTGCTCCCAACTATCCTGATGAGGTTCATCGCAAACCGGTCGAAGCAACATGGAAAGATGGAAAAGTAACGACCCCCGAAGCTTATAAAAGACTTTATAAACTTTATTGTGAAAATGGTTATATGGCTACAGCCGACCAGCCCGAAGTTGGCGGTCAGGGTTTCCCGGCAGTTGTCGCTGCCAGTTTAGCCAACATGTTTCTGGCCTGCAACCAGGCTTTCCTGATGTATCCCGGCCTGACCCACGGCGCTGCAAGATTGATGGAAGACTTCTTCAAGCACCCCCTGCGTGACATCGTTCTGGAAAAAATGTACACAGGCGAATGGGCCGGTACCATGTGTCTGACGGAGCCGGGCGCCGGTTCCGACGTCGGAGCTTTAAAGACAACCGCCAAGAAGAACGCTGACGGCTCCTACTCCATCGTAGGCACCAAGAGCTTCATCTCCGCCGGTGACCACGATCTGACCCCGAACATCATTCACCCCGTTCTGGCCAGAATCGAAGGCGACCCCAAAGGCACCAAGGGTATCTCCATTTTCATGGTTCCCAAAATCAGATTCAATGAGAAGGGCGAACTGGGAGAACCCAATGATGTTCAGTGCGGCGGTATCGAAAGCAAAATGGGTATCCACGGCAACGCCACCTGTACATTGAACTTTGGTTCCGACAACAAGTGCATCGGTTATCTGATGGGTGAAGAACGTCAGGGTATGCCGATCATGTTCC
>CAYMWM010000009.1:48780-49782 GCA_964394185.1 uncultured Smithella sp. | reverse complement strand
TTCCAATTGGCTGGATTCTTGATTCATTCTTCGCCTCCTGACATTATTATCATCATGCCGCGTGCGCCTCTTTCTGGAGTGTCTCAGTCAAACTTTCCACCAGTGTCTCCAAGTACTCATTGAGACTCCAGGCGATCTTATGCCCATTCACCCGCAATTCAATGCCCGACACGATCTCCGGCTGCCTCATATACTGCAGAGTAAAACCGTTGGTTATCTGCTTCTTTAGAACATCTTCAATTTGTGCCTGCCTGGATTCTGAAATACTAAAAGCGCTCTGGATGGTCACCTTATTGCCACCGCCTCTTATGGCATTGCGCATCTGAATGCTTTTTTCTTCATCGAGAGCTTTGATCCGGCGAATGAATTCATCTACAATCCGTTCCTCCAGATCGGCGTCCGCCAGATCGCTCAAAGCCTTACGCGCCGTGGCATATAATTGCTTGGCCGCGCGCTGGCGCAAATCATAGAAAAAGGCGTCTTGTTCACGAACCAGCATGTCCTGCCAGCGCGCCTTGACCTGATCAACTTCCTCTCGCACTTTTATCATCAGTTCCTTGCGCTTGGCATCAGCGGCCATCGTCGCCTCATTGAGCATATGTTCTTTTGTCTCGTTTAGCGACTGGTTGCGCTTTTCATAAAGCTCAGCGGCCTCGTTTGCCTTGACTTTTAACTCTTCGGCTTTGGCAAACTGTGCGACAATCTTCGCTTCTCTATCGTCCATCGCCTTAATGATCCGTCCGAAGAGAAAGCGCTTCAGCAAATAGACAAGTAAAAGGAAGTTGAAGACCTGGCAAAATAAAACAAACCAGTCAATATGCATAAATTATCCCCCTGCCTTTACAAAGTGACCCCAGAAAGGATTGGCGAATATCAGAATCATCGAAATAACGAAACAGTAAATAGCGATAGATTCAATCATGGCCAGTCCAACGAAAAGCGTCCGGGTCAAAGAATTTCGTTCATCCGGTTGCTGTGCTATAGCTGCCAATGCCTGCGCGA
>CAYMWM010000009.1:46235-48760 GCA_964394185.1 uncultured Smithella sp. | reverse complement strand
CATTGCCAACCCCGCGGCGAAAATAGATGCCAACGCGACGATGCTTACACTATCCATAAAACTCCTCCTTTTTAAAAAATATTTTACGTCGTAACGCTTTGTTGTTTTACTTCAACATGAACATGATGTTCATCTTCTGCAAGCGCTGACGCTATATAAACCATGGAAAGAATCGCGAAGATATAGGCCTGAATAACACCGATCAAAAGCCCCAGCGCCTGCATGACGACCGGAAACAAAAGCGGTGTGACAGCCAGCAGAATGCCGATAACTTTTTCATGACTCATAATGTTGCCGAAAAGTCGAACCGTCAGCGCGAGAGTACGGGATAGTTCTCCCATCACGTGGAAAGGGAAAAATATGAAATTAGGTTGAAAATATTCCTTCAGATAATGGAAAAGGCCGTTGCGGGAGATGCCATAGTAAGGAACGGCGATGAACACACACAGCGCCAGAGAAGCGGTGGTCGTAATGGAGGAAGTCGGAGCGACGAATCCCGGCACGATAACCAGCACGTTGGAAGTGCAGATGAATAAAAAGAGCGTCCCGATAAGGGGAATGTAATTATCCGCGCCTTTCTTTGTCATCTCTGATATTTCACCGCGGATGACGGAGATAACCACTTCCAGAAAATGCTGCCAGCGGGAAACATTCATTTCCGAGGAAAGATTTCGAGTAGCCAGCCATGAAATAAACAGCAGGATGGCCATCACCAGCCATGTATAAAGAATCGTTACGTTCAACGTAACAAATCCCCATGTAAAGAGTATGACCTGATCGGGACTTATCTGACTGAGAGATACAATTTCCATAGCCAATCTCCGTAAGGGCGGTGAAATCCTGTCCGCCCGGATTTATTTAGCTAAAAACGTTTGCTCTGCGTTTTGCGGTCTTAAACGATACGTCAAAATTTTTCTGATAATGATGAATCCCAGCATGGCCACTGCGAGTCTTTCCCAGTGTGTTGTTCCCATAACCAGATAAAATCCTGCCAGTAATGCCGCCATCCGTATAATAAAACTTACAAGCATCAGGCGTGCGGGACTATGAACTGCCGGCAACTGACGCACGGTCCACCACAGCGCGGTAAAATAGAACGCTCCGAGGACCATACCAGCCACAAAAGCCGCGATCAGAGTAAATATTAAAGTCGCATCAAGATTGTGGCTCATCATCTTCCTCTATAATTCTGCTGCGAATTCTGCGTACCCAGTAGGCGGCGTTCATACAACCTACAAGAACACCCGCAATTAAAAACATCAGTGCCCACGAATATTGACTGGGCCATGTGCGGTCAATCCACAGGCCAATGGCGATACCGACCAGTGTGGGAATGGCTACCGCCCAGCCGACGATACCGAACATACCCAATCCAAACCAGACGGTTTCGTCTCTGTGCCGAAGTGCCTTCTGCCGCAGGGCCTCTTTTTTGGCCACCTGCTCGGTGAAATGGTTCGCGATTTTCCGACGGCGCGTACTGGGTGTTCGTCTTATTTCAACCATGTTTTATACTCCCTACTTTAATTCCACAAAACGTCTGATCAAACTCGCTTCCAGTCTTGCTGAAGCGGAACGAACCATTTTTTCTCTTTCATCCAGAACATCATACTGCCGCACAACGACTTCTTTGAGCTTTCCCAGATCGGGTGCCCTCACAGCGTTGCGCGTAGATACCAGAACCTCCGCGCCTTTTTTCACCAGCGTGCCCACATCCATTGCCAGCAATTCCTGTCCTCCCTCGAGAGGCTCATAAGCGAAGATGCCAGGAGCCAGTGTGGCCACAAAATCAATGTGATTCGGCATCAGACAGAAAGAACCGTTTTCCGCTTCAGCAATAATCTTTTTTACTTCCTTTGTGATCATGACTTCCGCCGGCAATAAAATTTTAAGCATCATGGGAAATTTTCGCCTCATCAATGGAGCCAATCATATAAAGAGCGCGTTCCGGATACTCGGCAAACTCATCGTTGAGTATCCGTTCGCAACCGGTCAGCGTGTCTTCCCGCGGCACCATCTTGCCCGCCGTTCCGGTAAACTGTTCGGTAACAAAGAAAGGCTGAGTAAAGAATCTTTCCAGACGGCGGGCGCGAAACACCGTGCGCTGATCTTCGCGGGAAAGCTCTGAAATTCCCAGCATCGCGATAATATCTTTCAAATCTTCGTAAACAGCCAGCGTCTTGCGGATTTCCTGCGCTATTTTGTAATGACGTTCGCCGGCGATGTTGGGCATCAGCATTTTGGAACCGGACTGCAGAAGGTCGATTGCCGGATACAGACCTTCACTGGCCCGCTTTCTGGATAAAGCGATTGTTGCAGAGAGATGACCGAAAGTGTGCACGGCGGAAGGATCGGTAAAATCGTCCGCCGGAACATAGACGGCCTGAATGGATGTAATGGCTCCGGTTTTGGTGTTGCAAATGCGTTCTTCGAGCTCGGCGAGTTCCGTAGCCAGTGTCGGCTGGTAACCGAGTCGTGAAGGAAGTTGTCCCAAAAGCCCGGAAACTTCCATGCCGGCCTGAATAAAA
>CAYMWM010000009.1:23763-46225 GCA_964394185.1 uncultured Smithella sp. | reverse complement strand
CGGAATATGTTATCAATCATCAGAAGCACGTCCTGCTTGGCGTCATCGCGGAAATATTCCGCCATCGTCAGAGCCGAATGCCCGACACGGAAACGTGCGCCAGGCGGTTCGTTCATCTGGCCGAAAACCATGACGGTATTTCCCAGAACGCCACTTTCTTCCATTTCGCGGTAAAGTTCCTCTCCCTCGCGGCAGCGCTCGCCAATACCGCAGAAGATGCTCATGCCTTCATGCGCGCTCACGGTATTGTGAATCATTTCGGTAATCAGAACGGTTTTGCCGACGCCTGCGCCGCCGAAGAGGCCTGCTTTCCCTCCTCTTTCCAGCGGGGCGAGAACATCAATGGCCTTGATACCAGTTTCGAAAATTTCCGACACTGTAGATTGATCGCGCAGAGGAATCGGTTCACGATGAATGGAACGCAATTCTCCCGCTTCCACAATTCCTTTTTTGTCAATGGTCTGACCGAAAACGTTAAAGACTCTTCCCAGAAGTTCTTTGCCCACGGGAACCTCAAAGGGTTTCCCCGTATCTATGACTTTTGAGCCTCGCGCCAATCCCTGCGTAGGAGTCAGGGCGACGCCCCGGACGGTATTGTTGTCCAGCTGGGTAAAGACTTCGATGACGACTTGTCCATTTTCGCCCGCTTTGAGAACATTACGAATCGGAGGCGCCTGAGCGAAATGAACATCAACAACGCTGCTGCGGACGGATAAAACTTTTCCCTGATTGACTTGTTCGCTTTCCACGTTACTCTCCCCTTTTTAAGAATTTATGCTTTATAACTATTAAAAAGTTCTCTCGCTTTTTTAACATCTTCCATCAGCCAGCCTACAACACCGCCTACAACAACAAACATTGCTGCACGGATAACATCTTCCGTAAACGGAACTCCCTTTAAGAAAATCGTGTGACTAACAAGAATCATCAGACCGAAAATTAAGGCGACCAACAGTCCTTTCCTTCCCCAGTAAATTGAGGCCAGAACAATGGGAATGTAAAAAAGGTGAGTAAAAATAACTCCGGTTTGAAGAATGGAATGGTAATAGTATGTTATAATAAAAGCGACAAGAATGAGGCCTGGCATTACCCAGTATTTGAATATACTATTTTCTCCACCAGCATAGCCTTTTTTGAAAAGCGTTTGCACGATAGATAGTCTTTTATTATTTTTATAAACCAGTTCTTCGTATCTTTCCGTTACCTGATAAGATACGTAATCAAACATGAGAATGGTCCGGTTCAGGCTTTCCACCGCCTGTTGTTTTTCCAGAGCGGTGAAAAATGTTCCCTGAAATTCGGCATAGAGCCAGAGATTTCTTCTGAGCAGCATCAGCGCATAAATCGCTTCCTGCAGGGGTATTTTTTCTTTGTAGAATTTTTCGGCGTATTTACGGGAAAATGTCTTGGCATCTTCATAAGGATTTTCTTCCATGGCCATGTGGCGGAACAGCTTATAGAAACCTATTCCCTGCTCAATGACCATATCTTGGGGCAGGGAATGATAAGAGGGCGTTCGCTTATGCTTCATAACATCATCAGCCCATTGCCTGGCAATATTCTCGGATTTGCTCTCTATGAGATCAATGAGTTTCGCGGCATAAGCTTGCATTTTTTTACTCCTCTTTTGCAGGACGGTTTTGAAAATATTTTTCTTCAAGTCGCTCTACTTATAAACGTTTTGTTTCTCTTGTCTTTTCCTCCACCTTCATCATCTTCCAAAATTTACGGCTGACAATATATATAATGTAGTCAAACATAAGAATGGTTCTGCTTAAACTTTCCACAGCCTGCCGGTGTTCTACTTCAACGTTAAACAGCGATTGAAATTCCGCGTATAGCCACATATGCCTTCTCATGAGGATAAGAGCATACAGGGCTTCGTGAAGCGGCATTCCTTCTTTGTATTTTTCCTCCGCATACTTTTCGAATATTTCTTTTGCCTGTTCATAGGGCGACTCATTAAAAAACATCATCTGGAAATTATCGTAAAATTCTCTGGCCTGGTGAATAATTTTTTCTTCCGAAGCTTCATGATAACTTTGTGTCTTCGAGTTTGTCTTTACATCCTTTGCCCATTGCTGGGCGATTTTGTCCGCGTTTTTTTGAGTTAAATCGACCAGTTTTGCGGTAAAAGCTTTCATCGCCACTTCTTCCTTTTCAGATTGGTAATAAGCAACGGTCGTGCCATGAAATCATTTTTTGTATTTTAGTTTTTGTTGCTGACAATTACGCGTAATCAAAAACGCGTGGTATATGACGAATAAATTCAATATTATTAAATTGTTAAAAACAAGCAGGAATCAGATGACGATATTTGTTAAATGAATAAAAAATTTCATTTGTGTGAGCGAATATAATTTTTTTGGATTGGTAAAAAATGAAATAAATGACACCGCTAAAAGTTCGGGAAGATGCCTGATGGCATAAGAAATTGAAAGTATTCTTTAAATACAAGAAGTTATCTATAGAGACATTTATGTCACCTCTGATGACTTATATGTCGCCCATAACGGATTCCCACTGGGGGTTTTTTTTCATCGCGGCAATTTTTCGCTGAAGCTGCCGGACGGTTATGCCGAGGATTTGTGCGGTCCTGCCGCGATCCCCATTGGAATTTTTTAAAACATAAAGCAGATGTACTTCGTCGTTTTCCTTTAAAGTACAGAGCTGGCGCGAAAAAGAAGATTTTGGTGATGATGTCATTCCCAGATGAATGGGCAGGATGAAATCGTTATCCGCGAGCAAAACGGCGTTGTCAATCATTTGCATCAATTCGCGCACGTTGCCCGGATAATTTCTGCCGTTTAACAAATCCATAGCCTCCGTGCTGAAACCGTTAATATCTTTATTATGAATTTCACAGGACTTGCGCAAAAAATGGAGTGCAAGCAATGGGATGTCGCCCTCTCTTTCCCGCAGGGGTGGCAAATGGGTGTGCACTGATTTCAGACGGTACAGTAAATCCAACCGGAAAAGACCTTCCTTGCAGGCTTGTTCGATATCTTTGTTGGAAGCCGAGATGACTCTCACGTCAACCCAGACCGGTTTGGAAGAGCCCAGAGGGTAAAAAGATTTTTCTTCCAGCACCCTCAGCAGTTTTGATTGCAGTCCAACCGGTAATTCTCCTATTTCGTCCAGAAACAGAGTTCCGCCGTCCGCCTGTTCGAAATAACCGCTGTGAGGCTTTTCTGCGCCGGTAAACGCACCTTTGGCGTGGCCGAAAAACTGGCTTTCAAACATGCTGTCCGGAATGGCGCTGACATTCACGGCAACAAAAGGTCCTTGAGGCATTGGCCCTGCCCGATGGATACCTCTGGCTATAAGTTCCTTGCCCGTACCCGATTCGCCGGTAATCATGATCGGATTGCCGCCTCCTGCCATGACCTGCGCGTATGACAGAAGAGAACACATTTGTGGGCATTGGGTGATTATTTCTGCAAAAGCTTTGGGAACTTTATTCTTGTCATATCCCGCCGTTGACGATAGACCGATGAGCAGTCCTCGGTGTTCATAGGCTCTCTTGATGGCGAGGAAAAGCAGATCGTTATCCACCGGTTTGACCAGATAATCATAAGCCCCCAGACGAATTGCCTTGACGGTAGTGGGAATATCATCAATCGCTGTCAGAATAATAAATTCTGTATGCGGACGGTAGGGCTTTGTTGATTCCAGGATTTGTAAACCGTCAATTTCCGGCATCAGCAAATCAAGAAGCACAATATCAAAATCAGTTTCCTTGATTTTGGTAATGGCATCTTTACCGCTGTTGCATGTGTCTACATTCCGGATGCCCCGCCATTTCAAAAGACGCTTGATCGAATTCAAGGCGACTTCTTCATCATCAACGATCAGGATTCTCATAGTCTCTGCCTTCCTGTTTCACGTATTATGTTATGTAATTGCGTCATGCTGAAAGGTTTGTTGAGCAAATAATCCGGCTTGTCTTCCGGCCGTCCTTCCTGCTTCAAGGCCATTGAATCGGATGAGTAAAGGATGACGGTCAGAAGAGGGAACCGCTCCTTGATTTTCCTGGACAATTCCCATCCGTTGATTGAAGGTAAATTGATTTCGGAGATAAAGATATCAATTTCGGGATGGGTTTCCAGATAGGCCATGATATCTTCGCAGGTATCCCCCATACCGCACAGCCAGTCAATGATATCGACAAAACTCATTTTTATTTCATTCAAATATGCGGCATCGATGTCACAGCAAAGTATGGCCGGACGAATATTGATCGGTGTTTTACCGTCAAGCGGGAGATAGATAGAAAATTTAGAGCCAATGTTGGGGCGGGAAAGAACACCAATCATTCCATGATGCTCTTTGATAAGTCCGTAGGATATTGAAAGTCCCAAGCCTGTCCCTTCCAAATCCCGCCTTGTTGTAAAGAAAGGCTGAAATACATGATCCATAACTTCTTTTTTCATGCCGATTCCGTTATCTTCAATTTCAATCAAAATCGCATTTAGTCTTTCGATATTTCTTGCCGTTATAATGATTTTTCCTTTTCTGTCCTTTGTGATGGCTTGATGCGCATTAATTAACAGATTCGCGATGACCTGCTCGATTTTCTGAAAATGTCCCTGAATGGGCGGCAGATTGCTGTCTATGTAAATATCCATGCGGGAAACCGTTTTGCGAACCTGAGCGCCTACAATAATCATAACGCCTTGAATAACTTCCTCAATATTCACCGGTTTCTTTTCCACCGTTTCATCGGTTCGGGCAAACTCCTTCAATCCGGCGATAACCCGCTTGATGCGCTGGGAAGCGATTTTGAACTCATCAATGATTTCTTTCATATTGGTGCAAACTTCCACATAACCGATGCCCTTATCGCCCCAATCCGGGTGGGAAGCTCCGTCGCTGGCCAGAATCGGTTCGACGGCGTTCCACATTTCCTCCAGCATGGTAATGTTGTTGGCTATAAAGCTTACCGGATTGTTTATTTCGTGGGCGACTCCCGCCACAACCTCTCCCAAAGCTTTTAATTTATGGGATTGAATCATCTGCTGCAGGCGGAAATCCCCCTCCTGACGGATTTTTTTGTCTTCCGTGATATCCTGCCACGCGCCTACCATGTAACTGCGCGAGCGTTTACCCGGCTTTATCAGGCGGCGGTGATCGGAAATCCAGCGATAGGAACCATCCGCTATCTGGAAACGGTATTCAAACTGGTGAGCTCTTTTTCCCGTAGTTGATTTTAACTTTTTTAGAACTTGTATCTGATCTTCAGGATGAATGTGCTCCTGCCAGAAAAGATGATTGCCGGTAAACTGGGCGGGCGTGTAGCCGGTGATTTCCTTGACGCGGTTACTGACAAAAGTGATAGTGGAATGTTCATCAGCGTTGCAGGTGTAGGAAACAATGGGAAGAAATTCCAGAATCAGCGACAGATGATCCGTTGTTTCCTTCAGGGCCTTGTTGGCTTTGGTCAGCTTGTGTGTTCGTTCCTTGACTTTGATCTCAAGCTCTTCATGAGCTTTCAGCAGAGCTTCCTCCGCTCTTTTTGCCTGAGTGATATCTTCGAGCGTTTCCACCGCTCCAATGACGGAGCCTTTGGAATTGCGGATGACGGCGGCGGTGAAGCGCAGCCACTTTCCCCTTTTACCAAGCTCCGGGAAAAAATCAGTTGCCTCATAAGCGCCGGTTATTAATTTTGATTTAATGAACTTGCCGGAATACCATTGCGGGATTTTTTTCTGATATTTATCGACCAGCAGGTCGGCCATGCAGGGTCTGGCGGTTTTGTAAAAAGCCCGCCACTGTTGTCCTGTGCCAACAACTTCTTTGGCCTTGATGCCGCTGAGTTCTTCCAGAGCCTTATTCCAGTAGATAATCAGATGGTCCTTGCCGATGATAAACGCGGGAATAGGGGAACTGCCGATGATGCTTTGCAGGGATTGCTGGCCATTGCTGAAAACTTCGCGAGCCCATACACTCTCGCTGCGTTTCGGTTTTTTTTTATTTGCAGGTTTGCGGATTTTATCTTTCATCTTCCATTACCGAAAAACCGGATACAGCATTGCTTGAACAATATTATAAATATCTAAACAAACCCTGTTTACGCAGTTTCCTGTGACGAAGATGAGCTTAATTACTTAATTGATTATATGGAAGATGGCTCTCGTGTGTCAAGAAAATTAAAAAAAGGCAAGTAAAAGAGGAAGCATGCGGCAACTGCAAACTTCCTTTATGAAGGAATCGGACGCCATGAACGGAATTTATGCTGAGTATCCGTGAAGTTTTATATGGGATTACTCCAGTAATCCAGCGTCCGGTATTTATAAAGAACATGCAAGGTTTCAAACGATACTCATCAATATCGTTCTTTTTACACTGGAAAAAATTTACATGATATACTAACTTGGCTAAAGTATGTTATGACGACAAAAAGCCAAGGTGCGGAAGTCATTGATACTTGATTTTAAATTAGTCTTTTCTTTTCATCCTTATAAGAAAGGAGTAATATTTCCCCAAAAACCGGAAAAAACTTGCTAAGTATATTAGTTGTTATGTGCCATCAATCAAGACCTCGGCAATAGTAAAGCAGACATGTCAGGGAGGATTAAAATTGAGATTTTTGATTGGCGGGATTTTCGGTTTAGAAGTTTTTTATTTGCTGATTATTTCCAGTGCTTCGATGGAAGCAATGACCTGTTCTTCCGTATTGAAGTAACTGAAGCTGAAACGCACTGTACCGGTGGGATAGGTACCGATGGTTTTATGCGCGGCAGGCGCGCAATGCAAACCGGAACGCGACATGATACTAAATTTTTCATCTAATTCCAGAGCAATGGCCGCAGAATCCATTCCATCAATATTGAAAGAAACGGCTGGCGTTCGATATTTAACCGATTTTTGGCCGTATAGTTTCACGTGCGGCAAATCACTGACACCATCAATAAACAATTTCAGAAGTTTTTCTTCTTTGTCTTTTATATGTGCGATACCTTTATCGAGGATAAATTCAATTCCTGCCCGCAAACCGGCGATACCCGCTGTATTGGGGGTACCAGCTTCAAAACGGTCGGGCATGAAATCGGGCTGCTCCTCCACTTCCGAGCGGCTTCCCGTTCCGCCGACGCATATCGGCTCTATTTTTTTTTCCATTCCTTCGCGAATATAGAGCCCGCCGGTTCCCGAAGGTCCGAAAAGCGCTTTATGGCCGGTGAAAACCAGAAGATCGATATTCATTTCTTCAACGTCGATCGGATAACATCCCGCCGTTTGCGCCGCGTCAACACACAAAACAAGACCATGCTCCCGGGCAATCCTGCCGATATCGGAAACAGGCATGAGAGTACCTGTAACGTTGGAAGCATTGGTCATGTATATCGCCTTCGTGTTTTTCTTAATCGCCTTAACAATATCTCCTGGATCAATCAGGCCATCAGAAGCGCATGGCACGACGGTTATGCCAACACCCCTTGCTTCCATTGCCCGCAGGGGACGCATGACCGAATTGTGTTCCATACCGGATGTAATGACATGGTCACCGGGCTTTAAAAAACCGAAAATCGCAATATTTAATCCTTCGGTAGCGTTTTTCGTTAAAATGATGCGGAGGGGATCTGAAACATTGAACAACTGAGCCAGTTTTTCTCTGGTATCGAAAACCAGCCTGGCGGCTTCGATAGACAAACGATGTCCGGAGCGTCCGGGACTGCCGCCGATATTCTGCAGGTAATTTTGCATGGCGGCGATTGTTTCCGGGGCTTTGGGCCAGGAAGTGGCAGCATTGTCAAAATATACGATATCTTTGTTCATTCTTTTTCAATAATTCGTATCCTTTTAATTGTCCAGCACCCTTATTTCTTCTATCTCAACTTTATTCAAAAGAGCGGCTTCCATTTGACTCTGTACTGCCGGTTCAAAACGTATGCATATTCCGCAATCAGAACTGATGTGTTTGGGGACAGGGATAAGCTTATGCGGAATTCCTGCTTTTTTGAGAATTTTTTCCGCCTTCAAAACATAACTTACCGCTTTGAACAGCATTACGGAATAATGAGGCTTTGGGTTCATGGCACAAGTAAACGTCCCGCGCGGCTCATGGTATCCGCAATGTCATACATATTGGAAACCATTCCAACGGCGAGTTTCTCTTTTATTTCAAAATAATTCAAACAAGTGCCGCAGACCAGCAGTTGCGCGCCTGCTCTTTCCAGTTGTTTCAAATCGTCAAGGACTTCCGAACCCTGTACGGTTAACTTGACTCCGGTATTATAAAAGATCATGACATCGGGTTTTTGAGCCTGTTCTGCTATTGTGTGCAGAAAAGCCCTTATTAAAACAGCTCCCAGTTCATCATTGCCACGTCCCATGGTGTTGGCGGAAATAACAACAACAAAGGGACCGGACACGGGAGTTTCTGTATTACACGATGGGATAACATCATCTTTTGTTCCTGCCGAACCGGCTTTTCGTTTCAGCTTAATTTCATAAGAGCCATCTTTTGCCACTTCCACCTTCACATCACAGCCTAGCTTTGTTCCAAGACGCTTTACATTTTCCAGAACCGTTTCGTTATCAACAAGCACTTTTATCTTTTCATTTGTTTCCAAGGCCTGTTTGGCCAGAACAACAGGCTGTGGACAGGCAAGTCCCCTTGCATCTACTGTTTTTATTTTACTCATTAAAAGCACCTCTTGTTTATTTGCTTTCCGGTTTACATCCTGAGCGGGAAGGCCTTTTTTACTATCCACAAATAAATCATTGAAAGTATGAATATATCAATTGAGAACACATATCCAATAAGAAATAGTTATGATCAGCGCAGAGTTATTACTTTTATTTATTTCGGATTAGTTCACCCCATAACATTAATGAGGTGTTAAAGCTTATTTTCGTCAAAAAAACCGGAGTTGACTCTATTAAGACAACTCCGGTTCAACATAGACCGATTAACCCGAGAACCTGCCATTACTGTGCAGGATAATTATTCGCCTGAAACAATTACCGTATAACTTCCGTAGATTCCCAGTATATTATTGACATTCCAATCAACATGGTTCACTTTTGTAATACCACCATTTTTCTTGGCCGTTTCGATACTGCAATCACCGACGGCGACAAGACCCATTACGCTGATGCACATGGCCTCACCTGTTTTCGTTGACACGCCGCTGTTACCGGTTGCCATAAACGGTAACTTTGCCCCGGTGTATGCACTGCCCATCGGCATGATCGATGCGCAACCCATGAGCATACAAACCGCTCCCAGAGCAAAAAGAATCAAAATTTTTTTCATAAGACCTCCTTAGCATGTTAATATTGTTAAAGCTTGTAAAGATTTTTATTGTAAAAACCTTTAAACAACACTTGATTAGTTTACATTATTTTCCTGTATTGTCAATTTCCCGTTGTGAGATGAATGGCCTCCGGAATGTGGAGTCCTGATTTGCCGTCTGTTTTAAAAACCATGTTAAATTACTGGCAGTTTCCATCTCTTTTTGCTTTCTCTAACGCACCGCACATTCCTGATTTACATGCTGTTTGCATATCAGCGCAGCCCAGATATACGTTGCCCAGCTTTAAATAAGTAAGCCCTCTGTTATTGTATGCATTCGTAAAATCCTGTTTCAAACTGATGGCTTTATTAAAGTCCTTTATGGCTAATTCATGCTGGTTGAGTTGATAGTAGGCAACCCCTCTGTTGTTATAGGCATCGGTAAAATCCTGTTTCAAGCTGAGTGCTTTATTATAATTCTCTATAGCCGATTGATATTGACCAAGTTTATAGTAAGCAACCCCCCTGTTTTCATACGCAGCGGTAAAATCCTGTCTCAAACTGATTGCTCTATTATAATCCTGTATCGCCAACTGATACTGGCCGATGCCATAGAAAGCAACTCCTCTGTTGTTATATGCTACGGGATTGCTTTTTTTCTGTTCAATCGCTTTGCTCATATACTCTATAGCCCTGTTCGGGTCGTTATATTTGTTCCCGTCCCATATGAGTATTCCATCCTCGTCTGTATCTGCCTGGTTTTGCCTTGAATCGCTGTATTGTTGTCCATCCGCCAGAAATTCCTTATTTTCAAGTGTGTTTGTGCTGGTATTGTTTTTTTCCGAGCAGGAGCAGAGAAGCGCTAATGCAAGCAACGCGGAAATAATAATTTTACGCATAACGCCTCTCCTATTTCTAATCATTATAATAACTTAACTTCTTCACATGGATTCATGTTTCTAAATAGCACTATTTATTTTTTTTAAAAAGTGAAAAAAATAAAATATTATTAATTATTGAAAGATAAGGGCAATGACGTAAAATAAATTCTTTATGACTCTTTTAAATCTCAGTGATTTGAATAACGCATTTAAACCGATTAAAATTATTGTGCTGAGGCGCAGGTTCCTCAATTAAAAAATGCAGAAATAAAATTTAACTTGTGGTATAAGCACGCGCAAAGAACATTTTCATGTAAAAAATCCAATAAATAAGTTGCGATAGATGCCGAGCGCAGCAAAATTTGTTATTTTAATTAAATTCTTTATGAGGTGAAAAATATGAGAAAAATTAGAATCCTGTCCTTAATGCTGTTTGCTTTGTACTTGGCCGCGTGTGCTCCCGTCTACACACTCAATCATTCAACTCCTGTGAAGCCTCTCAGCCTGCCCGCTGATCAGGCTGCCCACTACTGGGCTCAGGAAGAGTGGTGGTATTACACGGGCATCCTGAAAGCGGAAGATGGAAGAGATTTCGGGTATGAAGTCACCTTCTTCAAGAGAATTACCAATGAAGATAACGTGCCTGATTTTTTTATTCCCGTTCCGGCATACTGGTTTAAGGATGTTGCCATGTTGGGACACATTGCCATCACGGATCTGCAGAACAAGAAATTTCAGGCAGACCAGATCCACAATTTTCTTTTCAACAAATCCAAAGCGGATGAAAATAAATTGGACGTTATGATTAATGGGTGGAGTGTCAGGGATGAAAATGGGAAACACATTCTTCGTGCCGATATGAAGGGTTACCAGCTTGCCCTTGAACTCGAACCGGTGAAATCGGCAGCCCGTCATGGAAACGACGGTATTGTGCACAGGGGAGGACCTTACACCACGTACTACTATTCATTGACCAATATGAAAACAACGGGGACTTTAACGGTTGACGGCAAACCGCTCAAGGTTGAGGGAAAATCGTGGACGGATCATGAATTTGGAACAATTAAATTTACCGATACGCAGGACGGCTGGGATTGGTTCAGCGTGCGGCTGGATAATAATTGCGAACTGATGCTCTATATGTTCAGAAATGATAAAGCCGGAAATTTCGACGCCGGTTTGGGCACTTTTGTGATGGCGGACGGCAAAACAATATCTTTAAAGAAGGATGATATTAAAATTAAGAATTTGGATTACTGGTACAGCGAAAAAACCGATTCGAAATATCCGTCCTCATGGGAAATAACCATAGATTCGTTAAATATGAAACTTAATGTTAATCCTGTGATGGCGGAACAGGAAGTACGGTTGAAACCCATGCCCTATTGGGAAGGCGTTGTTCAAATCAGCGGTACCTATAATAATGAGCCGGTACAGGGAAAAGGCTATGTAGAGTTATGCGGATACAGCAAGAAATATCCGCTCGTTTTCATGAGATAAACTGAAAACAATCTTAATAAAACAAAAAAGATGGCATTAGGTGCATGAAAAAAATGGACCTAATGCCATCATCGTTTTGTGCTATGAGAATTATCTTACAAGGGAAAGGATTCCGATTGAAATAAAGAGTCATCCAGCAATTGAACAGTTACCTCTTCCCCTTTTTTAATCCGGGTTTTGTTTTCGTCCATAACAATTAACGCGTTTGCCGTGACCATTGATTTAAGAACACCTGAACTCTGATTGCCGGTTGTTACGGCAATATATTTCCCTTTCTCTTTTTTTACTATAGCGCGGATAAAGTGCCTGAAGCCTGCCTGCTTTTGAAACTCATCGGCACAAACCGCTTTAATCGTTTGCCTGAAAATTTTTGTATGTCCCTGCATTTTTAAAAGAGAGGGGCGTACGAATTGTTCAAATGATACCATCACGGATACCGGATTACCCGGCAGGCCGAATAAGGGCACGTTCTCAATAGCGCCGAAAGCGAGCGGTTTCCCTGGCCGCATGGCCACCTGCCAGAAATGCATGGCGTTGCCGATTTCTCCCATGACTTTCTTTACAAAATCAAAATCACCGACCGAAACTCCGCCGGAGGAAATAATCACATCAGTATGCAGAGCGGTTTTAAATATTTCCTGTAAATCCGATTTTTTATCTCTGCAAATTCCCAGTATGACAGGTATTGCCCCGCATTCCAGCACCTGCGCTGCCAGGGAATAACCGTTGCTGTTGACAATTTTACCGGGTGGCGGATCTATTTCTATATCCACGAGTTCATCACCGGTCGATATTATCGCCACACGTGGTTTCTGATAAACGCTGACAAAAGCCTTGCCCAGAGCGGCAAGCATACCGATATCCGCCGGATGCAGAGCGCTTCCCTTCTTGATGACAAGTTCTCCCTCGCGTACATCCTCGCCGGTAAAACGGATATTTTCATTTTTTTTTGCCGAAGTGTAAATGATCACGGTTTTACCGTCTTTCCGGGTATCTTCCTGGCGGATAACCGCATCCGCCCCTTCGGGAGTAACTGCGCCCGTCATGATACGGGCCGCCTCACCCTTATTAATTTTCTTTAGTGAAATTTTGCCGGCGGGTATATCTTCTATAATTCTTAGATTTAAAGGTTTATTTTTTGTTGCACCCTTAACGTCACGATAGCGAACAGCGTAACCGTCTACGGATGAATTATTGGCGGAAGGGATGTTACGCGGGGCAAAAATATCTTCGCCGATGACCCGTCCCCGAGCATCCAGAATATTAATCTTTTCCATATACAGCGGCTTAAAATGAATAAGAATCGCCTCCAGAGCTTCTTCCATTGAAATCATGTCCAATCTCCATTGAATTAATGTGGACCAGTTTATCAAAGACGCGGTCGTTGTCAATAAATATCAGGCAAATATTGATTTTAAATGGCATTTTGGGAAAGAAAATTTTTCAATTGAATTATCCGGCAAAGAATATTAGTAAACATTATAAAGAACCCGTTCCGGATGAAAGTACTATTTTAATCCGGAACGGGTTTTGGTGCTGGTTAGTATTTCAGGGGAAGTTATATTATTATATATGCGTGAAATTATAGTAGAAAAAATTAAAAAAGATATCGAACTATTAAATAATCTCATTGAGAAAATTAATCAGGGTTCCACACAGATTAATGTCAGCGGACTTCATGGTTCGGCGCGTTCCTTTCTGGTCTCCTGGCTTGCAAAACGCCTGAATGGTCCTCTGATGGTTGTTTGTCCCGAAGAAAAGGTGGCGGTGGCCTTTGCGAAAAATCTGAGTCTGCTTTTGGGAGAGGAATCGGTTTTTCATTATCCGTCGCTTGATTTTCTGACCATTGATATGTTTGCTCTCCAGAAAGAGGAGGAATTAATCCGTCTCGAGGCGCTGGCCAACATGCAGGTTAACAATAAAATTGTTATTGTTGCCTCCATGGCTGCTTTGGCACAGAAAATTATGCCCGTTGACCAATTCAATCAATATCTGCAAATCATTTCTGTTGGAGATACTTTAAGCAGGGATGAATTCTGCGCCCGTCTTGTTTCCCAGGGGTACAAAAGAGAAAGTCTGGTGGAAGAAAAGGGGGAATTCAGTGTCCGAGGAAATATTATTGATATCTTCCCTCCTGCCGAAAAAAATCCGCTGCGTTTGGAAATGTTCGGTGACGATATAGAATCCATCAGGACATTTGATTCTTCTTCTCAGCGTTCCATAGGGACGTCTTCCGCTTTTGTTGTATCGCCGGCGAGCGAGGTTGTTATCAATTCATCGTCGCTCGATTTGGCTGTCCGTAACATCAAGCGTCGCGCCGACGAGCTTTCTCTTCCCCGGGAGATTAGTAACCGTCTGGTGGAAACCCTGAGAGAGGGGCTTACCAACTCCGTTAATCCAATATTTTTACCGCTTTTTTATGAAACGTACGATAACGAAAAAGGACTTTCCAACGACAAGCTATCCTGTCTTTTTGACTACCTTTCCCTGAATACCTTAACGGTTCTTGATGACCCATTGGCCATAAATCAGGAAATGCTAAACGCCCAGCTCAGTATAGACAAATTATTGTTTAAAACTAAAAACAGCGGGAAGTTTTATCTGGAAAAAGAAAATACCTATGTCCCGCCTGCCGATGTAATGACAGGACTATCCGGATTCAGGCAGGTAAAACTGGAAAACCTTAATCTGGATACAACAGAAAATCAAGAGGCGGAAACGCTTGCCTTTGAAACTTATCAATACGCATGTACGGGAGAACTGCACGACGGCGAAATTAAGGAAGATGCCTGGCTGCGGTGGACGGTGGAAAAAATAAAATTATGGCTCTCCGAAGGGATGTTGATTTTCTTCTTTTGCCGCACTCAGGAGGATATTCAACGGATGAAGCATTTGCTTCTTTCCTATGATTTGCCGTTACGAGTTTTACCCGGGACGGATTCCATCCTGGACATCATTGAAACATGGGAAGGTAATGCTCAGCTTGTTCTATGGGAGGGGGGAATTTCCACCGGTTTTATCATGCCGGCAATGAAATTGGCTTTTTTGAGCGAAGAAGAAATATTCGTTAAGAAAACTACCCGCCGTCGTTTAAGGCCTGTGCGGGAAGGTTTCTTTATTAAATCGTTCGGCGATTTAAAGGAAGATGATTTCGTCGTGCACACGGATTTCGGCATCGGCATTTATCGCGGATTGAAAAAAATTACCATAGGAAAAATTGAAAATGATTTCATGGTAATCGAGTATTCAGACGGCGACAAACTCTATCTTCCGGTAAATTCGCTGGAGAAAATTCAGCGCTATCTCGGACCCGATGGTTATGTGCCCCAAATTGACCGGATGGGTGGCACGTCATGGGAAACCATAAAGGAAAAAGTCAAACAATCGGTACGGGATTACGCGGAGGCGCTGATTTCCATCTATGCGGCCCGTGAAGCGCTGGAAAGAAAATCTTTTTCTCCGACGGATAGATTATATGAAGAATTCTGCTCCACTTTTGAATTTGATGAAACGCCGGATCAGGTCAAGGCTATTGAAGACATCAATGAAGATATGGATGACTGCAAACCGATGGACAGATTGATTTGCGGCGATGCCGGTTTCGGCAAAACGGAAGTGGCGATCCGGTCGGCTTTCCGGGCTGTAATGGATGGCAAGCAGGTTGCTGTTTTGGTGCCCACAACCATCCTTGCGGAACAGCATTTTCTGACTTTTTACCGCCGTTTCAATGACTTTCCGGTACGCGTGGAGGTCTTGAATCGTTTTAAATCCGCTGCCGAACAAAAGAAAATTGTGCAAGAGCTGAAAAATCAGCAGGTGGATATTGTCGTGGGAACGCATCGCCTCCTCCAGAGAGATATTGAATTCAAGAACTTAGGCTTGGTGGTTATTGATGAGGAACAGCGTTTCGGCGTGTCGCATAAGGAAAAATTAAAAAAGATGCGGACCCTTGTTGATGTGCTGACGCTTTCGGCAACGCCGATTCCGCGCACGTTGCATCTGTCGCTCGTCGGCATTCGGGATTTGTCCATCATTAATACACCGCCGGAAGACCGGATGTCGATAAAAACATACGTTCTGGAATTTGATGAGGATGCCATCAAAGCCGCCATAGAGAAGGAACTGGCGCGCCAGGGACAGGTGTTTTTTGTTCACGACCGGGTGCGTTCCATTTATTCCATCGCCCGTCTGGTGCAGCGTCTGGTGCCGCAGGCAAAAGTCGGCGTGGTTCACGGTCAGATGAAACCGGTGGAAATAGAAAAAGCGATGACCGAATTTATCAGGCGCCAAAGTGATGTTCTTGTCTGTACGACGATTATCGGTTCCGGTCTGGATATTCCCGCGGCCAATACCATCATCATAAACCGTGCCGAAAAATTCGGCCTGGCACAGCTTTATCAGATTCGCGGCCGTGTCGGGCGTTCCAATCAGGAGGCTTTTGCTTATCTGTTGTTGCCCAAAGGAGCGATGCTTTCCCGTGAAGCAATGAAGAGATTGCAGGTCATCAAGGAATTTTCCGAGCCCGGCTCCGGTTTCAGGATAGCCTATAACGACTTGGAAATTCGTGGTGGAGGAAATTTACTTGGCATTTCCCAATCCGGTCATATTTCCGCGGTTGGTTATGAACTTTATACTGAACTGATGGAAAAGACGGTTCGGGAAATCAAGGGTGAAAAAACAGGGGAAGAGGAAACGCTGCCGGAAATTCAGTTGGGAATTTCCGCTTTTATCCCCGAAGAATATGTGCAGGATGTTCATCAAAGGCTTATCTTGTATAAAAGAATATCCGTGGCGGTAAATGATGAAGGCCTTTATCAGATTAAGAATGAATTGCAGGACTGTTATGGAAATCTTCCCCAATCCGTGAATAATCTGCTCGATGTAATAAGTCTGAGAAATAGCCTGAAGCCTCTCAAGGGCAAGAAGATGGGCTATGACGGCAAATGCCTGTATATTTTCTTTAGCGATAATTCTCCTGTTAATCCCGCCAGGATTTTGGCGTTACATAGCAAAAAAATCAAAGATTTACGCTTTACACCGGATTATAAACTCTTTGTGCCCCTGTCTGTCGGGGCTGAAAAAAATATAATAAAACAGGCCGATGACTTATTAAAGATGCTTGCCCAATAGCTCCAAGCAGGATATAAAGAAACATTATGAGTAACAGATTGCGATATTTTAAAAATTTTTCTTCCGCCGGAAATGCTGCTGAAATTTTTCCGGTTTGTTGCGCCTTTTTCTATCTACTGATGTTTGGTTCCATTATCGGCTGCGATAAAATTAATGTCTTTTCCCGTCCTTATGTTGTCACGGTTAATGGCTCCAAAATATATCTTGATGATTATCAGGCGCGTCTGGATAAAAAAATGCAAATGATGCCGTCAGCTTTGTTGAATAATGCCGACAATATGAAAAGATTTGAAGAAGAAGTTCTGGATGGCATGATTACGGAAAAAATAATGAAAATGCGGGCGCAGGACCTTAAAATAGTCCTGAGTGATGCCGAGTTGGAAAATAAAATTAATGAGATTAAAAAAGACTATGGGGATGATTTTACAAGTCTTTTTGCCCAGCAAAATATAAATTATGAGAAATGGAAGGAAGAATTCAGGGAAGAGATGCTCCTGCAAAAACTCATAGAGACTGATGTAAATTCTAAAATCAAAGTATCCGAAGATGAAATTAAGGATTATTTTGATAAACACCGCAGCAACTACAAGACTGACTCACGTGTCAGAGTTGCACAAATCGTCGTTCGTGACATGGCAACCGCTAAGAAAGCAATGGAAAAATTAGAGGCAGGGGATGATTTTTCCGAAGTGGCTGCGAGGATGTCAATCGGTCCGGAGGCCAACAGAGGCGGAAATCTGGGATTCATGAATAGATGGATGATGCCGCATCCGCTGGATAAAACAATATTTAAATTGCCCGTTAATAAGATTAGTCCGATCATCCAAAGTTCCTATGGATTTCATATTTTTAAAGTTCTGGAAAGTCAGCCTGCAAAGGACAGAGAATTAGCGGATGTAAGACAAGAAGTTGTTGCCGATATACGGCTGCAGAAGGAAGAATCAGCTTTTACGGATTGGTTGGAAGCATTAAAAAAGAAAACTCTTATCAAGAAAGACACGAATATTCAAATAAAAAAGTCTAAGAAGTAAAACTTACTAAGGGAGGAATTATTTTGAAATTTTACGGGAGATTCATTCGTGAGGTTCATATTTTAAAAGGAATATGTACGAAAACTTGTAAACCGAAAACCTTCTCCCAAATCAGAAAGTCGAATTACCTGAAGCAAATTTGGGATAAAAGATTCCATGACATTTTGGATGGGATCCTTTTCTTGTTTTTAATTGTTTTAAGCATAAATCTCTTGAGCCTCCCAGTGAACGCCGTGGTTGTTGATAAAATTATAGCGATTGTGAATGGTGATATAATCACGCTTTATGATCTCAACTCCGCTTTCGAACCCGTTAAGCAAAACATCGAAAAAACATATAAAGGGAATGATAAAGAATCTTTAATAACCAAATCTAAAGAGACTTTTCTGCAGAGATTAATTGATAATATGCTGATTGAACAGGAAGCTAAAAAAGCAAGTATCACTGTGAGGGAAGAAGATGTTATGAACGTTATCCATGATATGTTGATCAAGCAAAATATAAGCATGCAGGATTTATTAGATAATCTTGATAAGGAGAGCAGTTCCATAGAGGTTGTTAAAAGAGAAATAAGATCCCAAATGATTCGTATGAAGCTTTTGAAAAGGGAAGTGAAAGATAAAATAATTGTTACCGATGAGGAAATAGGTGAATATTACAACAAACATCGTCAGGAATACGAAGGTAAAGAAAGCGTTAGAATGAAACAAATTCTGCTGCTGCTTCCTCCCGGCGCAGATGAAACCACAAAAAATAAAATCAGGAAAGAAGCTTTTCTCATACGCCAACTTCTCTTGAAAGGAGAATCTTTTGATTTACTGGCCGCAAAGTATTCACAGGGACCGGCAGCGGCTCAGGGCGGTGATGTCGGGTTTATCGAAAAGGAAACCATTATCCCGGAAGTCGAAAGAGCTGCTTTCATCCTTCCATTGGAACAGGTGAGTGAAGTCATAGAGTCTCGTCTGGGATTTCATATCATCAAGGTGGTGGATAAGAAAGGCGCCGGAATAAAGCCGATAACCATGGTTCGTGAAGAAATACAGACAAAAATAGAAGAAGAAAAATTGGATAAAAAATATGAAAAGTGGATTTCATCAATGCGGGCTAAATCGCACATTGAAATTAGATTGTAGGACAATAAAAGAAGTAAAAAATGGATGCGATAAAAATCAGAGGTGCTGCTCAGCATAATTTAAAAAATATCAATTTAGATATCCCTAGAGATAAATTTGTTATTATTACGGGTGTGAGTGGTTCCGGCAAATCTTCTCTGGCTTTTGATACCATATACGCTGAAGGTCAGAGACGATACGTGGAGTCTCTTTCCACTTACGCGCGTCAGTTTATCGGTCAAATGGACAAGCCGAATGTGGAATCCATAGAAGGTCTGTCTCCTGCCATAGCCATTGAACAGCGCACGGCCAGCCACAATCCACGTTCAACGGTCGGTACGGTCACTGAAATTTACGATTATTTTCGTCTGCTTTATGCCGCCATAGGAGTGTGTCATTGCTACAAATGTGGACGGGAAATTAAATCCCAAACGATAGACAGCATTCTGGAAAGTGTGCTCGCTTTGCCGGAAAACACGCCTTTCAGTGTGATGGCGCCGCTGGTACGTGGAAAAAAAGGCGAATTTCAGAAAGAGCTGAAAAAACTTCAGAAGGAAGGATTCGCGCGTGTCAGGATTGACGGAGAAATTCTCGATCTTTCGGAAGACATTGTTCTGGAAAAGAATAAACGCCACGATATCGATCTTGTGGTTGACCGCCTGGTGTTAAAAGAAGGCGTGAGAAAAAGATTGCGCGATTCTCTGGAAATAGCAACGAGCCGTTCGGAAGGTCTTGTGCGTATAGTGACTTCCGGCGGTCAGAAAATGCTTTATAGTGAAAAATACGCCTGTCCCGATTGCGGGATCAGCATTCCGGCACTTACTCCCCGGATGTTTTCTTTCAACAGTCCTTATGGTGCATGTTCCGACTGCAACGGCCTCGGTTCTTCGATGCGTTTCACGGAATACCTGGTTGTGCCTGATGCCGGATTATCTCTGCGGGACGGAGCGATCTCTCCCTGGGCAGGACGCAACTCTCTGTATTTTTATAGTATCCTGGATGCGCTCAGCACGCATTATGGTTTTGATGTCAACACGCCGTTTAACAAGCTACCGGAAAGAATTCGGAAAGCTCTTCTTTATGGATCGGGCAATGAGAATATAAAATTCTATCATGATCGTTCTAATAAAAGATACTTTACCAACCGGCCTTTTGAAGGCGTGATTAAACAACTGGAACGCCGCTGGCGCGAAACGACCTCCACAGCAGTTCGCAATGATTTGATGCGTTACATCGACTTGAGCGCCTGCGATACCTGTCATGGGGCACGTTTAAAACAGGAAATACTCGCCGTTACCGTCATGGATAAAAATATTTACGAACTCTGCAAGATGTCCATCCGCGACTGCTACAATTTTTTTGAGCAGATAAACTTGTCTGTACAGGAAAAAAACATTACGGAAAGAATCGTCAGAGAAATTAAAAGCCGGATCCGGTTTCTACTGAATGTGGGTATGGATTATTTAAGTCTGGAGAGGGCGACATCATCTTTATCAGGCGGGGAGAGCCAGCGTATCCGGCTGGCCACGCAGATAGGTTCCGGATTGATGGGCGTATTATATGTGCTGGATGAACCGACGGTCGGACTGCATCAGAAAGATAACCTGCGTTTAATTGATACTTTAAAAAGATTGCGCGACATGGGCAATACCGTACTGGTTGTGGAACATGACGCTGATATGATCATAGCCTGCGATCACATTGTGGATATCGGTCCCGGAGCCGGAACACAGGGCGGAGAAATAGTATTTCAGGGGACTCCGGAAGAAATTTTGCACAGCGATGATTCGCTGACAGGGCGGTTTTTATCAGGCAAGGAATCCATATCATTGCCGTCAAAAAGAAGGCCAATCCCCAAGAGACATATTACGATAGAGGGAGCCTGTGAAAATAACCTCAAAAATATTGATATTAAAATACCTGTAGGTGTGTTTACCGCAGTAACCGGTGTGTCCGGTTCCGGCAAAAGCACAATGATTATTGAAACGCTTTATAAAGTGATGGCGCGTCGTTTGAATCAATATACAGGCTCAATGGGAAAAATTAAAAAAGTTGTAGATTTAGGCAATATTGAGCGTGTTATCATGATTAATCAGCATCCCATTGGCCGTACACCGCGGTCTAATCCGGTAACGTATACGGGAATCTTTTCTTTTATCCGCGATTTATTTACGAACCTTCCGGAATCAAGAATGCGCGGATATAAGCCGGGACGCTTCAGCTTTAACGTAAAGGGCGGCCGCTGTGAGGCCTGTGAAGGCAATGGTTTGATTAAGATTGAAATGCACTTTTTGCCTGACGTTTATGTGATCTGCGATGTTTGTCACGGGAAGCGGTTCAATCAGGATACCCTCGACATCAAATATAAGGATAAAAGTATTGCCGATATCTTGGATATGACGGTTAATCAGGCGCTACAGTTTTTTGCCAACATTCCTTCCATTAAAGCACATCTGCAATTACTCAATGACGTCGGTCTTGGATATATTCATCTCGGACAATCGGCAACAACACTTTCCGGCGGCGAGGCTCAGAGAATAAAACTGGCGCGTGAACTGGGAAAAAAAATAAACAGTAATACGCTTTATATCTTGGATGAGCCTACCATCGGATTGCATTTTGCGGATATTCAAAAACTGCTGGATGTTTTGATGCGCCTTGTTGACATGGGCAATACCATGGTTGTGATAGAGCATAATCTGGATATCATCAAATGCGCCGATTACATTATTGACATGGGGCCGGAGGGCGGAGCAGGGGGCGGCAGAATTGTTGCTTCGGGGACAGTCGATAAAGTAACAAACGATGAAAAATCCGTGACCGGTCAGTTTTTGCGTAAAGTTGTTTCTGCCCGAGATTATTAAAAAAATATTATTTCGGGAGAAATTGTTTAAATATAAAGATAAATTCACGTAATAATTGTTCAGTAACATATTATGTCACAAATGATTTCTTGACATAATTGTCGAAATAGTTTTATGAACATAACAATAAAGCGAAGTGTTTTTTGTTATAGGTATCGGAGAGGATATTAAACTGTCTAAACATTCAAAATATAAGCATTCCATATTAATCGTAGACGATGAGGATTCCATCCTCAATGCTTTCAGGCGTATTCTGGCCGATGAAGATTACGATGTCCAAGTTGCCAACAATGGCTTTGACGGACTCAACAAACTGCGTACGGCCAGTAATCCTTTTTCTCTGATTATTTCGGATCAAAGAATGCCGGAGATGAACGGTGTTCAGTTTTTTGCCCAGGCCAAGGATATTTTCCCGGATGCCGTGCGAATCCTGCTGACAGGATATGCGGATTCAGATTCAATCATTGAAGCCCTTAATAAGGGAGGCGTACATCTATATTTTACCAAACCCTGGCATGAAGAGGAAATCCTGCTTCACATCAAGCAATCGCTTTCCAAAGTAGAGGTCTTGGAGGAAAATAAACGTCTGCTCGGATTGATAAAAGATAAAAATAGAGAACTGGTGGCTCTAAATAAATCTCTGGAAAAGAAAGCCCTGGAAAAAACCAATGATTATCCCTATCGGTATTAATATCAATGCCTCATT
>CAYMWM010000009.1:0-23753 GCA_964394185.1 uncultured Smithella sp. | reverse complement strand
CAATGATCTTTTAATTCAGACGGAAAAACTCAAGGATAGTTATAAAAAGTCGCAATTGATTCTTGACGGCATTGTCAAGACATTATCCAAAATAATTGAAACCAGAGATCCTTATACCTCGGGACATGAAGATCAGGTGGCCAAGATCGCCTGCAAGATTGCCCGGGAAATGAAATTGCCCGATGATCAGATTTCGTTTATTCATATTGCCGCAACGCTTCATGACATCGGGAAAATATCAGTTCCTTCGGAAATATTAACCAAACCAAGTGTTTTAAGCAATCTGGAAAGGGAAATCATCAAAACCCATTGCAAGGTTGCCAACGATGTCCTGGCCAACATTGATTTTCCTTATCCGGTGGCGGAAATTATTTATCAGCATCATGAAAGACTGGATGGTTCCGGTTATCCCAGGGGCTTAAAGGGAGATGAAATTGCCCTGGAGGCTCGCATTATCGGGGTTGCGGATGTCATTGATGCCATGGCTTCCTACAGGCCCTACCGGCCGTCGCTGGGCGTTGATGCTGCCATTGAAGAAATAATTAAATATAAGGGAATCATTTATGATGCCGATGTTGTGGCCGCCTGCCTGCGGGTTTACAAAAGACCGGAGGCGAATATGGTGGCGAACAGCAGCATGTCAATAAATTAACAATTATTCTCCGATTGTCTTTTCCTTATCTTCTTTCACCAAAAATTGCCCTGCCGACACGTACAATGGTTGCCCCTTCTTCTATGGCTATTTCAAAATCATCTGTCATCCCCATGGAAAGCTCATCCATTTGAATGCCGGGAATTTCTTCGCCGGCAATTATTTTCTGAAGTTTTCTTAATTCGGAGAAATATGGGCGGGAATTTTCGGGATTGTCGGAGTAGGGTGCCATCGTCATTAATCCCTTCACTGAAATGTTTCCCAGTGAAGAAATTTCCTTGATGAGTCCGAAAGCATCTACCGGCGTTATACCGTTTTTTGTTTTTTCACCGCTGACATTGATTTCAATCAGAACATTTATTTTACGGCTGATTTGACCGGCCTTTTTGTTAATTTCTTTTGCCAGTTCCATCCGGTCAATGGAATGAATGTAATCGAAAAGATTGACAGCATACTTGGCCTTGTTGGTTTGAAGATGCCCTATCATATGCCACTTAATCCGCTGTTCAATTGAAGCGATTTTTTCTTTCGCTTCCTGAACATAATTCTCTCCGAATTCGGTCAATCCGGCGTCTATGGCTTTGCCCACAATCTCAGGAGAAACAGTTTTAGTTACCGCTAAAAGTTTGATGGAATTGGGGTTGCGTTGACACCTTGCGGCGGCGGCATTCATTCTTTGCCTGATTTTATTGATGTTCGCAGCGATATCCATTTCCATAATTCCTGTTAAAATTTATTGCTTTAAGACTGATTAATGTTTCCAGAACTTCACAAAGTGGCAATCCAATTACATTTGTATATGATCCCCTGATGGATCGTATAAAATAGGCGCCTTTCCCCTGTATGGCATAGCCACCGGCTTTGTCGTAGGGTTCATCGCAATGGATATACCATTTCATTTCCTCAGGAGTAATTGTTTTAAAGCGTACCGCGGATTGAATAACTTTGGTTTTAGAAATAGCAGATTCCATGCGGGTAATGGTAAATCCTGTAAAAACTTTATGCTCCCTCCCGCTTAATTTCTCCAGCATATACTTTGCCCGTGATTTGCTGTTAGGCTTGCCGAGTATAATTCCGTCTATAACAACAATGGTATCGGCTCCCAATACCCAGACATTTCGGTATTTTCCGGCGACAGCCATCGCTTTGCCGTATGCAAGTCTTTTAACATGCTGTCGCGGACTTTCTCCATGAAGATAATCTTCGTTGACGTGAGCAGGTATTATTTTAAAATCTAGTCCCACTGATCGAAGAATTTCCTGCCTGCGCGGAGATGCGGATGCTAAAATGAATGATGCACTGGAAGTAATAGACATAATCAATTTCTTTTAATCTTTAATCTTATTTTTATCACAAATTTAATCTCATATGTCAAATGTAAATTGCGATTGCATATTCATTAAAAATATTGTTATGATTTATAATAAATAACAATGGAGTTGACGATGAAAAAGAAATTTATCATATTATTCGTTTTCTTTTCCCTAGCGGTTTTTGGAAGCACGGCAATGGCTGGAGAAAAAAGTGTTAAGTTAACCATATCTGGTTGTGGCTCTTGAGGTGCTAAAAACAGGATAAGTTCTGTCCTGAAGAATATCAAGGGAGTTAAAAATATCCATTTTAAGAATAACGATACAATAGTGGTAAAATATGACGATAAAATGACGACTTCGATTGCAATTGTTAAAGCACTTGAAAAAAAAGGAGAGAAAATTAAAGGGAAGCCTGTTTCTGTTAAATAAACTAAAGGGATTTTTTTTGCTTGCCTGCTTCCAGTTTTTCAACAATTTTTTTTACGTCTTGAGAACGGCCTTTTTTACATATCAGCAAAGCGTCCTTTGTCTCTACGATGATTAAATCTTTTACTCCGATGAGCGCGGTCAGTTTGTTTGGATTATAAACGAGAGAATCTTCCGCGTCTTCAAATATCATGCGGCTATTGTTTAACAATGCATTGCCCTTGATGTCTTTGGATGATATGTCCCAGAGGGCATCCCAGCTTCCCACATCATTCCAGCCGAAATCTCCCTGAAGCATAAAAACGTTATCCGCTTTTTCCATGACGCCATAGTCAATGGAAATGGATGCGAGCCTTTTATAAACCCGGGTCAGGATTAATTTCTCTTTTGCTGTGCCCTGAGTCTCATCTATTTTCATCAAACCGGCATATAAATCAGGCAGCCAGCGGCAAATTTCCTGTAATATTATCGAGGTTTTCCAGATAAACATGCCGCTGTTCCAATAGAAATTACCATGTTCAACGAATTCCTTAGCCTTTTGAAAATCCGGTTTCTCACGTATTGATTTTACGCGGTAAACTTCTTCATTATTATATTTTTTAAATTTGTTTGACAGTTCGATATACCCGAAACCGGTCTGGATGCTGGAAGGTTTGATTCCGATAGTTACCAGTCCGCTTTCTTCCAATGCTGTTTTTGATGCCGCTTTGATGATATCCAAAAATTTCTGAGAGTTTGTAATGGCATGATCGGAAGGCAGGACGACCATAATATCGTCGGCGTTCTTTTTACGAATATGCAATGCGGCAAGCCCGATGCAGGGCGCTGTGTTTTTACCCTCCGGTTCGATAAGTATATTTTGTATTGGAATTTCCGGAAGCTGTTTTATAAGTGCTTTAGCGTGTTTTTTCCCAGTTACCACCAGAATCTTTTGCGGAGGAATCAGCGGCTTTATTCGTTCAACCGTTTCCTGGATGATGGTTTTTTCGCTCAGAATATCCAACAAGTGTTTTGGCTTTTTTTCTCTGCTGCGCGGCCAGAATCTTGCGCCTTTTCCACCAGCCATGATGACTGCATACATGATTTTATCTCCTCCGACTCTTTGAGAGTTGCATGAAATTATACAGGTACTTATAATATAATGTATCTTGCAATTTCAAGCCAGAAAAGATAATTTATGAGCCATGTCAGCAATAATATATCCGGTAATCACTTTAAAAAAGGGTCGCCAGGACGCTCTCCTGCGAGGTCATCCCTGGATTTTTTCAGGGGCCATAGACAAGATCAAAGGAAATCCTGAAGCCGGTGACATTGTTTTAGCCCGGGATTCGACGGGCAATAATCTGGCACTGGGATTTTATAACCCTAAAACGGATATCGCATTCCGTGTTTTAACAAGAAAATGCGAAGAAAACATTTCTCAGTATTTCTGGCAGGCCCGCCTTCATGCCGCTTGTAAATTACGCCAACGAATTATTGGAGAAGAAACAAACGCCTATCGTTTAATCAATGCAGAAGGAGACGGATTCCCGGGACTGATTCTTGATGTCTATAACACGGCCATTGTTTTTTCAATTTCCACTGCCGGTATGGAAAAACAAAAAAATCATGTTCTGAATGCACTTATTTCCCAGTTAAAACCAGCAATGATTTATGAACAGAGCGACAGCAGGTCGCGCACGCTGGAAGGCTTGGAAAATAATGTCGGCATGGTGTTCGGTGATAATAAAAGCAGTACTGTGGACATCATGGAAAACGGTTTAAGATTCGAGGTCGATGTTGTTTCCGGACAGAAAACGGGATTTTTTCTGGACCAGCGAATAAACAGAGAGAAGATAGGCGCCTTAAGCCGTGACGCCATGGTATTGAATTGTTTCGCCTATACGGCCGCTTTTTCCGTTTATTGCGCTGAGGGTGGGGCAAAAAAGGTTGTTTCTCTGGACATATCCAAACCTGCCTGCATTGCCGCCAGAAAAAATCTGCATTTAAACTGGTTTTCCGTTGATAACTATCCCGTTGTGGAAACGGATGTTTTTGCCTACCTTCGCAATGTGCAGGAAAATTTTAATCTCATTATTCTTGATCCACCTGCTTTTGCCAAGACAAAAAGAGATGTGACCAAAGCAGCAAGGGGGTACAAGGAAATTAACTTACAGGCGATCAAACATCTTACGAGAGGCGGAATACTTGCGACATTCTCATGCTCCAATTTTATTGACGAGACTCTTTTTTATAAAATTGTTTTGGGAGCTGCCCAGGATGCCGGCGCTTATTTGCAACTTCTGTCAAGGCTGGAAGCCGGTCCCGATCATCCCACCTTATTGGGACACCCGGAAGGCCGTTATCTTAAAGGATTGCTGCTCGTCAAAATAAATTAGCGATTATCCCCATCCATTTGTGTATGATTAATTATTAGTCAAAATACCACTTAACTTATCATGAATAAGGCGGGAAACCATTTTATTGCCTGCTATCCCCGCAAATACTGAGACGGAGGTTAAGTTTCTTTCTACGTATTCAACCTTTATCGTGACGTTTTCATCCTGAATAACGGCCTTGATAATACCCGAAGAAATTTTACGTTCTATTTGAATATCCTTTGCATTCAATTCAGATAATGCTTTAACGCAGGCCTCCGAGACAGGATCTATATCTGCTTTGTATTTATTGATAACATTTCCGTCCTGATAAATAAAATGCCCGGAATTTATGCCGACAATTTTATCATTCACATTTATCGCAGCATTGCATCCGGTAAAAAATATAAAAACTAAAACTATAAGAGATATAGTTTTTTTAGACATATATTGCTCCCATGATTTACTATATAAAATAAGGTTAATAATCTGTCAATCCGGTTATTTGCAATCCCACGGCTTGGACCTGAGGAATAATTCATCACTTATGGACATTCGTTTATCGTAACTATGTTATGATTCTTGCTAATTTCTTTCGTATTTTTGTCGTTAACGGATTGAACAAAGCCTGCGCCCTTAATATCCAGACGCTGGGGGGCAATGTTAAATTTGTTTACCAGATAATTCTTTACGTTAGCGGCACGTTTCTTCGAGAGGGTCAGATCATTCTGCTTTTTACCTGTATCATCTGAGTATCCGATAATTATAATTTTTGTTTTTGGATTTTTAATCAAATATTTAACGATATTCTCCATTTGAGCATTATATTTCTCATCAACGTCAGCCGATTCGGGACTGAATTCGATGTTGATATTGAGACAATCGCCGCGTGGATTCTTTTTAACTGCTGAAATTTGGGGAGGGGGAGGCAGTTTTACGGCGGAAATCTTCAAATCCTCTGTCTGTTTAATTTCTTTTGCAGATTCAGCCAGTGCAATGTCCTTGGGGTCAGCGCTGAAATATATTTCAGCAATTTCGCTATCGGCCGGACTTTTTGTCCGCTGGGAATTGATACGAATTTGCACGCCTGTCGTTAATCCCTGTGGTTCTCCGCCTTTAATATCGCCAAAAAGTTTCTTGTAATCCTGATAGATATTGCGCCTCTCCGTGTACCATTGTCCGGTTTGATCCGTTCTGTTTCTCAAAACAATATATCTTAATTTATCGCCGCCCACCTGTGAACTGCGACCGCTCCATCCTTTGGGAGCTTCACTGTCCCAGATATAGCCGATGACCGGTGTATGCGTCATCGCCGGGAAACCGGTAGATTTGAATGCCACATAAAGTTGCAGGGCCTGATCGTCCGTGGCCGATTTGCGGACATCTCCGCCAAAGGGCAGTTTGTTTGCCTTCCAGCGCCAGCATAATACGGGGAATTTTTTTACATCCACGTTGAATTCTTTTTGCAGTCCGAACGAAGAATTACCCGCGGATGCCAGGTGAAGGTAAAAGATGTTATTCTCTTTTTTAATTTCCAGTGAGGGCTTACCGGTCTTTTTATCCAGCTTCCATCCGGATGGAACATCGTTTGCCATATCCGCCGACGTAAATTTTGTTACGGGTAAAACAGAAGCGTTGGCAGGCGATCCCGTAATCCCAGGAAAAGACAGGGTTAAAAAAACTAAAACAATAAAAACTTTTTTCATTGATAATCCTTAGCTGTTGATTTTTTTCGCGCGAAGTTTCATGATCTCGGTTCGGGTCAGGATGGGTTTGATATTATCAACATATTTAAGGATATTTTCTCTGCCGCCTTCCTCACGATCAATAAGAGTTATCACCATTTCGATATTGAGGCCTGCTTTGCGGGCCTGTTCAATGGCCGTAATGGTGGAACCGCCCGTTGTAATGACATCGTCGATTATTACGATTTTATCACCGGGCGAAACACTGCCTTCAATTGCGCTTTTGGTGCCGTGATCTTTGACATCTTTTCTGACAATGAAAGATTTAATAGGTTTCCCTTTCTGGTATGATATGACGGCAAGCGCATTGGCTATCGGATCGGCTCCCAAAGTCAGTCCTCCCGCCGCTGTGATGCCAGTGTCTTTGAGCATGTCAAAAATAATTGCGCCGATAAGATTCATCCCTTCAGGGTCAAGTGTGGTCGGTTTGCAATTGAAATAATAATTGCTCTGCTTTCCGGACGCCAGTGTGAAGGGCGGATTTTCGCTGTATTTGAAAGACTTCTCGAGAATGATTTCTCCCAGTCTTTCTTTCATCTCTTGTATATTCATTCTTTTCCTCCGCAAATCATTATGATTGAGAATTGCTATTTAAAGTAAACTTGATGGGTAATTCCACCCAGGCCGTGAATGGGCTGCCTGATTTTTTTGCCGGTTCGAATTTCCACGGCTTTACCGCTGTCATGGCCGATTGATCCAAAATGGCATATCCGGAAGATTTTCCGATTTTTATCTTGCCAACCCGCCCGTCCGGCAGAATTTCCGCAAAAACGAACACGATACCTTCATAGCCGCGAACACGCGCCATTTCCGGATACACAGGGGGTGCGTTTTCCTTATACAAAGGATAGGCAATTACATTGCCTGCATTGGATGCCTTGTCGAAGGTTCCGTGAGTGTTATTCTTGTTTTCACCGGAAACCTGCTCATTCTTTTTTACCTGTTCGGCATTTAACTGATTCTCGTTTGGGGTTCTCACCGCCGATGACATATATCCAGAATAGTCATGGTGAATGTTCCTGCCGATATTGCCGGTTTTGGAATCCAAAGAAACCCAGACCAGCTTTAATCCATTTAAAGCCGGAGAGGAGATTGAATTATTTGACAAAGTGAATAAAAGAAATGCTCCCAGCGAAATATGAATCAGTAGAGAGAGAAAAACTGCCGACAGGATTCCATTTTTTCCTTTTTTAATCTTATTTGATTCCATTAGGGAGAAAACTATTATTTTTTTATTAAATTTTCCACAACTTTTACAGCTTCAACACCATCTCGGGCAAAAAACGCACCAATGGATTTTGCATAAGCTTCCGTAACCACCGCTCCTCCTATGAGAAAATCCGTCCTGATGCCCTGCGCTCGAGCCAGGGTTATGATGTCTTTCATGTTGACCATGGTGGTGGTCATGAGTGCGGAAAGACCTATGACATCGGGTTTTTCCTTTTTGGCCGTATCAACAATGGCCTGATCCGATACATTCTTGCCCAGGTCGATAACACTATAACCGTAATTTTTCAAAAGGAGGGCGACGATATTTTTCCCGATGTCATGAATGTCTCCGCGAACGGTAGCCAGAATGATCTTACCTTTATCCGCCACTGCGGCTTTTTTCAGATGTGGATCAAGGTAGCCCAGCGCTTTTTTCATGGCTTCCGCCGACGCCATGAGCTGCGGCAGAAAATATGTCTTCTTCTCATACAGCTCCCCCACTCGAACAATAGACGGAATCATGAATTCATCAACCAGTTGGGAAGCGAAGCGGCCCGATTTCAATGCTTCATCAATAGATGTCGTGATATGATCTTTATCGCCGTTAATAATTGCTGCCGCCACTTTTTCTTCGGGTGAAAGTCCAGCTTGAGAGACAGGTGCGGGAGCAGCTGTCTGTTGTGAGAAATGGTTAATGAAATTCAGTGAAGCTTTTTCACGCGCCGTGAGCGCATCGCCCGCTTTTTTTACATTCATGAATTCGACGTTAGCCGGATTGGCGATGGCCATTGTGAGTCCGCAATATTGAGCGATGGCCAGAAAAGCGGCGTTAAGCCAGGAACGGCCAGGCATGCCGAAAGAAACATTGGATAGTCCCAGAATCGTTTTACATTTGAAGTGGTCTTTGCACCAGCTGACCGTCGCCAGAGTTTCTTTGGCCGCCTGATTATCGGAAGCAACAGCCATCGTCAGGCCGTCAACGACAAAATCATCCTTGGTAAAACCGAATTTTTGTGCTTTGAAAAAAATATTTTCAATAATCTTCTGGCGTTTGATCGCTGTGTTCGGGATTTCTTTTCCGGCCAGAGGCAGCAAAATGAACATTGCGCCGTATTGGGCTGCCAAAGGCAGCAGTTTGGCCAGCTTTTCTTTTTCTCCGGATATGGAATTAATCAGCATTCTACCCGGATAAAGTCTTAACGCAGCTTCAATCGTCTCAATCCTAGAGGAATCAATCACCAGAGGTTGCCGGCTTGAGGTGGATAAGAGTCCGATAACCTTCCTGATGGTCTGAACTTCATCGATGCCGGGTTGGCCGACATTAACGTCCAGAAGAGAAGCTCCCTGATCTTCCTGCTCCTGTGCCATTTGCCGGATAATGGATAGATTTCCTTCAATCAATTCCTGCTGAAGCGCTTTTTTACCGGTGGGATTGATTCTTTCGCCGACCAGATAAAGAGGCTCTTTCTCCTTTATTTCCAGAAAGCTGCGCGCGGAAGAGAGCGCGGAAATGGATTTACGGACGGGTAAAACCGGTTTTTTTGCTCCTACCGCTTTTGCAAGTTCGCGGATATGGTCCGGCGTTGTCCCGCAGCATCCGCCAAGAAGATTGGCGCCAGCTGTGGCAAGCTTCCGGCTGCAGGCGGCAAAGTTTTTTACATCCATTTCGAAGATGGTTTTTCCGCCCTCCAGTTTCGGCATTCCGGCATTGGGCTTTGCCAGAAGCGGCACGGTGGCACAGGGTTTCATCGCTGCAATTAATTCAAGCATTTGTTCCGGCCCCGCCGAACAGTTACAACCGACAACATCCGCGCCCAGGCTCTGCAAGGTAATCAACGCACTTTGCGGGGGTGTTCCGCTTAAGGTGTGTCCGTCTTTTTCGTAAGTCATTGATACCATCGTAAAAATGTCAGCTGACTCTTTAACGGCCAGCAGCGCCGCGCGTGCCTCCTGTATATCAATCATGGTTTCAATGACGATTAAATCACAACCGCCGTCGATTAATCCGTGTGCCTGTTCTTTAAACGCATCTATTGCTTCTTCAAACGCCAGTGTCCCGAAAGGTTCGATAAATAAACCGGTCGGACCTATGGAACCGGCAATCAGTGTATTTTTACCGCAAACGTCTTTTGCCAGACGTGCCAGGTCCAAATTTACAGTGTAAACATCTTTTTTTACATTATATTGCTTGAGCTTATAACGATTTGCCCCAAAGGTGCAGGTATAGATGACGTGTGCACCTGATTTTTTATAGGAGTTATGGACATCCTTCAGAATCTCCGGATTTTCCAGACACCAGATTTCCGGCGATATGCCGGCCGGCAATCCTCTCTTTTGTAATTCGGTGCCTGTTGCCCCGTCCAGAATCATTATTTTCTTTTTCAAATTATTTTTTATTTTCGTTTTTGCAGTCACAACGATCTCCTGAAATGGTAAGTATTACTTATGTGTGTACTTATACCACTAATGATAACTTTTTCGCAATTTTCATTTTTTAAGGTGAAATTATTCTAATTTGTAACCTTTCTCACGGAATAATTTCAGACAGGCACTGGCAACCTCATTATCATAAAGAATTCCCTTGTTGTTTTCAATTTCTTCCAGGGCGGCTTCGATTCCAAGTGATGCGCGATAAGGACGGTGCGATGCCATAGCCTCTACAACATCTGCCACGGCCAGAATGCGTGCTTCGATAAGAATCTCACCCCCTTTCAGATTTCTTGGATAACCTGTGCCGTTTATGCGTTCATGGTGTTGATGTACTATTTCGGCCAATGGCCAGGACGGTTCCACATCCTTCAGCATCTCGAATCCGCTGTGGGAATGTTCTTTAATCAGGGAAAACTCCAAGTTCGTTAACCTGGTAGGCTTGGATAATATTTCAACGGGTATGGACATTTTCCCGATGTCATGAATGATGCCCGCCATGCGGATTGCCTCAATCTTTTCCTGAGCCAGTCCCATTTCCGCGGCAATGGCACAGGCAAGATCAGCGCAGCGTGCCTGATGACCGGCTGTATAGGGATCCCTTATTTCCAGGGCAGCCACCAGGACGTGAATGGTTGTGTTAACCGCTTTTTTGAGCCGTTCTAGGCTTTGCTTCAGTTTCTCTTCGGTTTGCTTACGGAGCGTTATATCTTCAACGAGTCCTTCATTGTAGAGATAATTTCCCTGCTCATCATTGACTTTTCGCGCATTAAGGACCACCCAGAAAGTGCTCCGGTCTTTTCTGAAGAATTCGACTTCAAAGTTTTCTACAAAGTTTTTTTCCTGCATGATTTTCAGGAATCTGTCCCGATCTTCCGCGTGAACATAAAGCTGAGTTTTTATGTCATTAATAGATTCAATGAAATCTTCAGGCGAATCATATCCGGCCATACGGGCAAGGTTGACATTGGCAGTAATAAACTTTCCTTCCGGCGTTACCTGATAGATTCCTTCCATCGCGTTTTCAAATATGTTGCGGTATTTTGCTTCACTTTTCTTTAACGCCTCTTCAGTAAGTTTCTGATCCGTGATATCACGAATATTCATGACGATGCCTGCAATATCCGGATTGTTCAAAAGATTTTTACCCATTCCATAAAAATAGCGCTCCGAACCGTCTTTATGGAGTACTTTGAATGAATTCCTGGATATTGAAGTACCGTTTTCCAGAAGAAACATATCGAAATCGTCGAAAGCACGTTTGATTTCATCGGGATGAATGAAATCAAATCCACTCCTGCCAATAACTTCTTCCGGTTTATAGCCGGCAAAACGCTCAATGGAAGGGCTGCAATATTTTATATTTCCTTTTTCATCTGAAATAATAATAATATCGGAAGAATTTTCCGTGATTTCTTTAAAGTATTTTTCGCTTTTTTTCAAAGCCTCCTCCGCGCTTTTACGCGCGGTAATATCAATCATGATTCCTTCATATCCCAGGGAGTTGTCTTGCGGATCGATAGGACTTAAATATAATAAGCCATTGAATATTTCTCCATCCTTCTTTTTTAGACGGGCTTCAGTAATGCCTAATCCTTTTTGAGCCACCTGCTCGTAGAGGGTTTGTCCTGCTCTCTCGTATTCTTCATCGTTGGCATAGCCGATACGGACAGGTTGTCCGATCAGTTCTTGGGCTTCATATCCCATCACATTGCAAAGGGCGGGATTAACTTCGATAAATTTTCTGTCTTTCAACAGGAAGATTCCTACAGGACTATTCTTAAACAGGCTGCGAAACATCAATTCACTTTTTTTTAAGGCCTCTTCGACTTGTTTGCGATCCGTAATATCTCGTAAATTAATAATAATCGATTCAACTTTGTTGTCTTTTGACAAACCGCTGGCTATTTCTTCAAATATCCGCCAGCTACCATCTTTGTGGCGAAGACGTATTTCAGTTCGAAATACAGGTGAATTGATATCCGTAAAAATTGTTTTAAATGAATTAAGATTGGATTCAATATCGTCCGGATGTATATTATCCAGCGAACTGGCACCGATTCTTACTTCTGGCTTGTACCCTAAACTTGCCTTCACAGCTTTGTTTTCATATGTGATGATGCCTTTGCGATTTATAACAACGATGATATCTAAAGACTGATCGGCGAGAGCCCTGAATCGTTGCTCTTCTTCACGTAATTTGTCTTCCACCTGTTTTTTATTTCTTCTGTTTTTTGCTTCCTCTATTTCTCTGGTGATGGCAGGACAAAGACGTGATAAGTTGGACTTCATAATATAGTCCTGTGCACCGCGATGCATACATTCGATAGCTGTTTCTTCTCCTATGGTTCCTGATACAATAATTAATGGAATATCAATATTTGCTTTTCTTAAAAGGGTAATGGCTGATAGACCGTCAAAAAGAGGCATTTTATAATCGCAAAGGATGATATCCCATTTGTTTTCCTGAAGGGCTTTTTTCATTGCTGAAGCGGTTTCAATGCGTTCATAAAGAGGATGGTATCCGCCTTTCTTAAGCTCGCGGATTATCAGTAATACATCATCTTCAGAATCATCAATTGCTAGTACCCGGAGTGTTTGAGGATTGCTAATCTCAGATAAATTATTATTCATTTATTTATTGATCCCTTGGTGCTCGTTATAACGGCAATGATACGGGATGTCAATTCATTGATTTTTAATAACATCAAATGATTTTAGTTCAGGGGATTTTGTAGCCTTTTTCGCGGAATAATTTCAGGCAGGCGTTGACTACAAGTTCGTCGTAAAGGATACCCTTGTTTTTTTCAATTTCTTCAAGAGCCTTTTCAATTCCCAGGGATGCACGATAAGGACGATGGGAAGCCATGGCTTCAACAACATCGGCTATGGACAGAATGCGTGCTTCCAGAATGATTTCATCTCCTTTCAGTCCCTGTGGATAACCGGTGCCGTTCATTCGTTCGTGATGCTGATGGACGATTGCCGCCAGCGGCCACGGGGATTCCACGTTCTGTAACATCTCAAATCCGTTTTGAGAATGTTCTTTAATCAGGGAATATTCCAGATTGGTCAGTTTCGTAGGCTTTGACAATATTTCCGCCGGTATGGATAATTTCCCGATATCATGGATGGTACCCGCCATGCGGATTCCGTCAATCTTCTCCTGAGATAGTCCCATTTCCGTGGCAATGGCCCTGGCGATATCCGCGACCCGTGACTGATGACCTGCCGTGTAGGGATCTCGCATCTCAATGGCGGAAATCATGACCTGAATAGTGGTGCCCACGGCGTTTCTGAGGCCCTCCAGTGTGCGTCGCAGTTCCGCGTCCATCCGCTTTTGTTCTGTCATGTCCAGCAGGATAAAAATAAGGCACGCTTCACCGACAATGTTGATGGGTCGGGCTGAATAAATGCCGTTGCGAATAGAGCCGTCAGCCCGCCGGAATTCAAATTCACGATCCAGGATGTCCCTGCCGGCTTTCAATTCCGCTGCCATGAAAGCACGATCCGATAAATTAACCCAGAAATTCATGGGCGGTTCAGAAGATTTTGTTCCAATGGCAACATCTCTTTTCCAGCCGACGATGTCTTCAAATCCCTTGTTTACATCGATCATGAGGCCATCACGGAGTCGCGTTATGGCGATACAGTCCGGTGTTGTCATAAAAACTTTGTAGAATTTTTCTTCCGCCAGTCTGTGTTCGGTGATGTCCTGCATGATAAAGATGATGTAGGCTTTGCCGTCGATGTTGATGGGTCGGGCGGAATAAATCCCGTTACGTACAGAGCCGTCACTGCGGTGGAACTCAATTTCACGATTTATGATTTCTCTGCTGGTTTTTAATTCTTCCAGCATAAGTTTTTGTGCCGATGGATTTGCCCAGAAAGCGGGAGACAATTCATCATACTTTTTACCAATAACTTTATGGCGTTTCCATCCTATGATGTCTTCAAACCCCTTGTTGGCTTCAATGAGTAATCCGTCCCTCATTCGGAAAATAAAGATGCAGTTGGGTGTTGCCATGAAGATATTATGGAATTTTTCTTCGGATAGATTCGATTTTTCTTCCGCGAGCTTTCGTTCCGTAATATTCAGTAAAACCCCGTCGAAGATGATTTGATCTTCGAGGCGTTTCGGAGAAGACATTCCCTGAACCCATATCATCTTGTCCGATTGTATGGAGACCCGGCCTTCGAAATTCCAGCGACTAACCGTTTCCACAGCGGTTTTAATGGACGTGATAAATCTTTCTCTGTCGTCTTCATGGATACGGGAAAGTAATTCCGGGAAAACAGGGCCCATGTCTGCCAAATCCAAATTTGGAATTATTTTCGCAAATTCATCCCTTGGCTCACTGATGTATGAGATGCCGTATTCGCCATTGTCTTTCGCATAGAACTGAAAAATGACTCCCGGTAAATTTTCTGTGATGCCGCGTAAACGGTCATCCCTCTCTCTCAATAAATTTTCCGCCCGTTTCCGCTCGGTGATATCCCTGCTTTCGCCCAGGATGGATACAGGTTTTCCGTTTTCGTCTCGAATAAAACTTAGCGTGGCATCAATCCAGATAAGGTGTCCATCCTTACATCGGAATTCCAATTCTATTGAATTTTTATGGTCAGGGGGAAGCAGATTTGCTTTTGCGCGGGATATTTGCGTTGAAAATATCTCCATCACTCTTTGAAGCGATTCCTCAGGAAGAATTTTATCCAAAGAAAGTTCCCTGATTTCATCAGCCGTGTATCCCGATGTTTTCTCGACGGAGGCGCTGACATATTTGAATCTCAAATCGAGATCCATGACCCATATAAAATCTTTGATGTTGTCCGCCAGGAGACGGTACTGGGCCTCACTTTTTTTCAGCTCTTCTTCCGCTTTTTTGCGCATAGTGATATCCCTGGCCACACAGTGAAGTCCGGTTAAAGCGCCTTCGTCATTTCGAAGCCCGCTGATAAGAGTTTCCATCCAACGGGTTGATCCGTCCTTATGATAATATTCCAGTTCAAGGGTTGTATTTCTGTGCGTGTTAACATACTCCTGCTTTTCTATGGCCAGTTCCCTCTCCATCGCCTGTAGTCCGAATGATAATGAATCAGGCGTCAATTGTTCTTCGATAGTCTGATTTATTCTTTCTTCCTGGGTAAATCCCAGCACATTTTGGACAGATGGGGTGACATAGATGGTTTTTAAATCCATGTCCGTGACCCAGACGATGTCACTCATTTTCTCTGTGATAAGTTTGTACTGTCTTTCGCTTTTCTGAAGGATCTCATGGGCTCGCTTTCGTTCCGTGATGTCACGCGTAATGCCGATAATGCCAATGGGGTTGCCATCGTCCGACCACAGGGACATGGCGTTAATCTCTGCCCAAAAGGTGGATCCGTCCTTGCGTACTTCCTCCGATTCATAGGAAAAAATAAAATTGCGGTCATAGTTTGGATCGACAGCTTTCGCCAGTTCTCCTCCAATGAGTGCAGCATTTTTTACGTACTGTTCGGGTGAAACCACATCTTTGGTGTTGAGTTTTAGAAACTCATCGACCGTCCAGCCATGTGTGCGCTCCACCGCTTCGTTGACATAGGTGAATTGACCCGAAAAATCCATAATCCAAATCATGTCCGGACTGCACCTGGTAATCTTGCGATAACGTTCTTCGCTGTGATATAGTTTTTCCAGTGCGGCCTTCCTTTGAATTTCCGCTTGTTTTTTACTTTCTCTGACTTCTAATTCTTTTAATTCCCTGTTTATGGCCGGGCAAAGACGGGTAAAGTTGGTTTTCTGTATATAATCGTGGGCGCCCGAACGCATGCATTCAACGGCTTTCTCTTCACCGATGGTTCCGGATACGATGATGATGGGGATGTCGATATTTGCATCCTTTAATAAGGCAATAGCCAAAGGACCTTTGAATTTCGGCAGGTTATAATCACAAAGGATGATATCCCATTCCTTTTCTTTAAGAGCTTGCTTCATCGCTGCAGCAGTTTCAACCTGTTCATATACAGGATCGTATCCGCCTTTTCTTAACTCGCGAATGACAAGGAGTACATCGTCTTCTGAATCTTCAATGATTAATACCCGGATGGGTTGAGGATTGCTGATTTCAGGTGAGGTTTTCTTCTTCATGTATTCATGCCTTTATGTTTTTTTTACGGCAATGACAGGATATTATGGATTTTTGCATAATATCAGAAAACTACGTGCCTTTAATACCTTATGATACTATTATATGGTATCTAAATTAGCAAGAGTGATTATATAATGAAAAAACAAATAGTTAATAGTTTATTGCAAACTGAATTCAATTTAAAAATGAAATTGATTTGATGCTTTTACGGATTTTTTGAATTTGGAGAGCAGCATTTCTGTATTGTATCAGCAAATGCCGCTAATGGCAGTGACTGATTTTTCCGGAATGAGAATAAAACTGGAATTGATTTTAACGCCGAATTTATCCATTTGTAGCTTTTCATAAATATTTTTTTGATTATCCAGACTAAAATCGGCATAACCGGCGGAAAAGCGTCGCGGCAAAAGAGATTTTCTTTCACGGCGGAGAAGTTGATTGCAATAATCCATAATCCAGTCCAGGGCAGCATCTGTCATTTCACTGGCGGTGGCGTCGTAAACCACGGCGGCGGCTAAATCATCCCGGCGGGTTTTTTCCCTGATGGCTTCCATAATATCTTTTCCTGCCGTAGCTCCCATAAGGATTACTTCCCGGCAATCGCGTAGAAAAACGGATAATTTTCTGCTGATAAAAGTCAAATCTCCGGACAGAACTATTTTTTCACCGTCGTTATTCACGACAGCTAAACGCAGGAGCGTGCCTTGCAGGGAAATCAGAGAGGAAGCTTCCCTGATAAAAAGATCCGTTTCCTTTTTTTGGTCACCGGATAGTTCAGTGATTCGTTTTTTGAAACCCAGGCGCTGATATATTTTTTCATAGGGAGGATTAATTAAAATCCTTTCAAAAAAAACGACGGATTCCATTTCCTATCCTTACAAGAATTACTCGTAGTCAACTTTCTCAGCTTATCGTTATTTTAAAAGTTTGCTCAGCTTTTTCGCAACCACACCGCCCATTTCTCTTGTCCCGACAAGTGCCTTATTTTTTTGAAAAATATCGGGTGTCCTGAAACCTTCTTTTAGCGTTTCTCCAACAGCTTTTTCGATTAATCCGGCTTCCCGCGGCAATGCCAGGGAATAACGCAGCATCAACGCGACCGACAGGATTGTCGCCAGCGGATTGGCAATGTTTTTCCCGACAATATCCGGCGCCGATCCGTGAATTGGTTCATAAAGGGCTGTTTTTTCACCCAGACTTGCTGAAGGAAGCATGCCGATGGAACCGGTCAGCATGGCGGCTTCATCGCTTAAGATATCTCCGAATAAATTGGTCGTCACAATGACGTCAAATTGTCTCGGATTGCGGATAAGCTGCATGGCGCAGTTGTCAACATACATATGTTTCAGTGCAACATCAGGATAATTTTTCCCGACCTCGGTAACCACGTTGCGCCACAGTTCCGTCGTTTCCAGAACATTGGCCTTATCCACCGAAAGGAGATTCTTTTTCCGTGTTCGCGCGATTTCAAAGGCGTGAATGGCGATTCTGCGAATTTCATCCTCTGAATAGATCATCGTGTTAATGCCTGTGCGCTTTCCGTCTTTCCCTTTTTTTACACCGCGTGGTTTACCGAAATAAACATCACCGGTTAATTCACGGACTATCATAATATCGATACCCTTCACGATATTTCTTTTGAGCGGCGATGCGTCCAGAAGTTCCTCAAATGCAACCACGGGACGTAAATTGGCGAAAATACCTAATTTGCTGCGTAAACCCAAAAGCGCTCTTTCGGGCCGCAAGCTGTAATCCAGTGATTCCCATTTTGGTCCGCCTACCGCCCCAAGTAAAACGGCATCACTTTTAATGGCCAACTTAAGGCTTGAATCCGGTAGAGGTGTTCCGAAGCGATCATAAGCGCAGCCGCCGGCAAGTCCTTCCTTGATTTGAAATTTAATCTTTCTTTTGTCAGATATAAGCTCTAAAATTTTTAAAGCCTCTGTCATGATTTCCGGCCCGATACCGTCACCGGCAAATACGGCAATCTTGAAATCATTTTTTTTCATTTTCCCCTCTTTTCCGGGCAATATGCTTCATTAAACCGCCGTCAGCGATGAGTTCTTCCATAAAAGGCGGGATGGGATTGATTTTAAAAATTTTATTCGAGCCGGTTACGGAGATGGTTCCTGCGGTACTGTCCACATGGATTTCTTCTCCTTCTTTAATGGCATTTGCTAATTCTCCGGATTCGAAAATGGGCAGTCCCATATTGAAGGCGTTGCGATAAAAAATCCGGGCAAAACTCTTGGCAATGACACACGAAACGCCCGCCGCTTTGATTGAGATAGGCGCGTGTTCACGCGAGGAACCGCAGCCGAAATTTTCTCCCCCCAGGATGATATCGCCTTTGTTCATGCGGGCGACAAAATCGGGATCGGCATCTTCCATGCAGTGCAGCGCGAGCTGCCCGTGGTCTGATGTCGTTAAATACCGCGCCGGAATAATGGCATCCGTGTCAATGTTGTCTCCAAACTTCCAAACTTTTCCTTTAAATTTCATATGAAGAAATCCTCTTTTTAGTGCGATTTAATGAAACTCGATTTTTATAAGCGCCGTACATGCCCGCGGTCATAATTCTTCGGGGGAGGCAATTCTCCCCAATACGGCGGATGCCGCGGCGACCGCAGGATTGGCCAGATACACTTCGCTTTTTGTATGGCCCATGCGGCCCACAAAATTGCGGTTCGTGGTGGCGACAGCCCGTTCACCTTCCGCCAGAATTCCCATGTGTCCGCCCAGACAGGCGCCGCAGGAAGGCGGACTAATGATCGCATTGGCTTTCATGAAAATCTCGAGCAACCCTTCTTTTAATGCCTGTTTATAAATTTCCGGGGTCGCCGGAACTACTATTAATCTTACGTGGGGCGCGGCTTTCCTGTTTTTCAGAATCTTTGCCGCAATTCTCAAATCTTCAATCCGGCCGTTGGTGCAGGAACCGATGAGCGATTGATCAATTTTTACCCGGCCTGCTTTGCTGACCTTTTTTACATTGGACGGCAGATGGGGAAAGGCCACCTGCGGTTCAATTTTACCCGCGTTAATTTCGATGATATCCGAATATACGGCATCAGCGTCGGAAGCATAAAATTTATAATCACGTTTTGCCCTTGTCTTAACATATTCTCTGGTTATCGCATCAGGAGCGAAAATGCCGTTTTTAGCGCCGGCTTCAATAGCCATGTTCGCCATGGTAAATCTGTCGGCCATCGGCAGCTTGCTGATAGTTTCACCCGTGAATTCCATCGCCTGATAAAGAGCCCCGTCGACGCAGATTTGCCCGATGATATGTAGAATCAGATCCTTGCCGGAAACCCATTTTTGCAGTTTGCCGTAAATGATGAATTTAATGGATTGCGGCACTTTCAGCCAGAGTTCTCCGGTCAGCATGGCCGCTGCCAGATCGGTGCTTCCCACGCCGGTCGCAAAAGCCCCCAGTGCGCCGTAAGTGCAGGTATGGCTGTCCGCTCCGATGACCAGATCACCGGGCAGTACAATTCCTTTCTCCGGAAGCAGCGCGTGTTCAACACCCACGTTTCCACCTTCGTAAAAATGCGTTATTTTCTGTTTCAGGGCGAATTCACGCACCGCCTTGCACTGCTCGGCGGAATTAATATCCTTATTGGGTGTGAAATGATCCAGCACCAGCGCGACTTTGTTTTTATTAAAAATTTTTGTTCCGCCTGCCTTCTTAAATTCATTGATGGCTATGGGCGCTGTGACATCATTACCTAAAGCAATATCAACTGTGGCATTGATCAACTGACCGGCAGAAATACTCTTTAATCCGGCATGAGCCAACAGAATTTTTTCCGTAATAGTATTACCCATGATGTATTCTCCTTGAAGAAAGTGAAAGATGTCTTTAGCTTATTTCCCGAGTTTATTCAACTTTAACCTTTCTAACATTGTTCTTCAGGAATTCCAGTCGATTCAGCGCGTTGATATAGGCTTTGGCGGAAGCGACGATGACATCCGGATGTGCACCGCGTCCCACAACAGAATGTCCGTTATATTTGAGCTGAACGGTAACTTCACCCTGTGCGTCAGATCCGCCGGTGATGGCGTTGACGATGTATTTCATCAGCGGATAGTTTGTTTTAGTAATGTTGCGGATCGCCGCGAAAGTCGCGTCCACCGGCCCGTTGCCGAAACCCGCTTCCCGCACGACGTTTTTATCTATCTGCATTTCCATGGTTGCCGTGGGAATAGCCACATTGCCGCTGACAACATTCAAATATACCAGACTGTATTTATCCTCTCCCCGGTATATTTCTTCGGACAGTATAACTTCAAGATCTTCATCATAAATATCCTTTTTAACGTCGGCAAGGTCTTTTATTCTTGCTGCCACTTTGTTTAGCTGCTCATCATCCAGGACATAGCCCATTTTCTTTAAATGATGCGAAATGGCATTGCGTCCTGAATGCTTTCCCAAAACGATGTGTGTGTCGCTGATGCCCACGGACTGCGGCGTCATAATCTCATAAGTAATTTTTTCTTTAATCAATCCGTCCTGATGAATGCCGGATTCATGCGCGAAAGCATTAGCCCCCACAATGGCTTTGTTCGGTTGTACCGATATACCGGTAATCTGTGTCAGCAGACGCGATGTCTTGTAAATCTGATCGGTATTGATTTTTGTGTGCAGGCCGTAAAGGTCTTTGCGCGTTTGCAGAGCCATGACAATTTCTTCCATGGCTGTGTTACCCGCCCTCTCGCCGATGCCATTGACGGTACATTCAATCTGGCGCGCACCCTGCCTGATTCCCGCCAGTGAATTCGCCACGGCAAGACCTAAATCATTATGACAATGAGTTGCTATGAACGTGTCGCCCATATTTTTGACATTGGCGAACAAATAGGCAATCAGACGGCCGAACTCTTCAGGGATGGCGTAGCCCACCGTATCGGGAATATTAACGGTACTGGCTCCGGCATCAATAACTGCGGAAACCATTTCCACCAGATAATCCCAATCTGAACGGGTGGCATCCATGGGAGAGAACTCTACATTTTCCGTATAAGATCGAGCCAGTTTGACGGCTGCGACAGCTTCTTTAAGCACCTGTTCGCGGCTCTTTTTGAGCTGATACTTCAAATGAATATCCGATGAGGAGATAAAGGTATGGATACGGGGATGAGCCGCTCCTTTTATGGCCTGCCAGGCGCGGTCAATATCAGTTTTATTGGCTCGCGCGAGTCCCGCCACCTGAGATTTTTTTATCTCTCTGGCAATTTGCCGCACGGCGTCGAAATCACCTTCAGAAGCGATAGGGAATCCGGCTTCGATAATGTCGACGCCGAGCCTTTCAAGTTGCCGGGCAAGAATCAATTTCTCTTCTGTGTTCATACTATAACCCGGTGATTGTTCGCCGTCTCTTAAAGTCGTATCGAAAATATAAACGCGATTTTTATCCTTCTTCATGATTTTTTCTCCTATAACTGCCGGTTTAATTATCCCCTGTCAACAGGCCGTCGGGATTTTTATTTTAAATAAAAAAAGGCCGTGAGTTCTTAACCCACGGCCTTTTAGGTACTCAGTTTTTTATAATGCTAATGGTAACCTAAAAACGATGGGTTGGCGTCTTTTAATAAAAGACGCAACAAAGCGAGCGCCAGAAGGAGAGGCAGAATATTTATCGCCAGATTCTGATTTTCTGCTTTGTTTAGCATCGTTTTTAAGATTCCCTACTCTAAATTCATCATAACTTTAATGTAAAAAAAGAATATTGTCAAAATATTTTTTTTATTTGCTTGAATCTTTTCAGGAATTGTTATAGAAAAATAATTTAAATTACTTGTAATATACTCAGAAATTAATTGACATGGCATTTGTTTGTATATAGCAATAAATAAATATTAGTCATTAAGATTGTCATTATTAAAAAAATTAAAAAATAAGGAGATACTTTCATAATGTTAAAAAGAATCACATTTTTATTCATTGCTGTTTCTCTTATTGGTTTCAGCATGGTCTCTTTTGCTGAAGAAAAAGTTTCTAATGTAAATTTTTCTGAAAAGCTTATAGCCAATTTAAATCATGTCCCAGTGGTAACAGCGGCAAGCCCTGATGGGAAGCATATTGCATATGCGGTGCGGGGAGAGGGCGATCAATTTGTTGTTATTGATGGCAAAGAGCAAAAACATTATGATGGTATCGGGGCAAACCTCGTTTTTAGCCCTGACAGCAAGCATTTCGCCTACAGAGCTCAGCTCGGGGATAAACAGTTTGTCGTCCTTGATGGCGTAGAGCAGAAGCATTATGACGGTATCGGATCTACGATTGCCTTTAGTCCTGACAGTCAAAGAATGGCTTATGCCGCTAAAGTGGGCAAGAATTGTTTTATTGTCCTTGATGGTAAAGAGGGAAAGTATTATGAATCCATCGGATCTTCCTTTACTTTCAGTCAGGACAGTAAGCATTTTGCTTATGGCGTGCATTCAGATAATCGTGAATTTGTTGTCGTTGACGGCAAAGAGGGGAAAAAATATTACTCAATAGGCGCTACAATGATTTTCGTTCCTGAAAACGGAAATCTTATATATTGGGCTCAATCAGACAAAAAATGTTTTGTGATCATTAATGAACAAGAACAAGCACGATACGATTTTATCAGAGACGGCTTTGTTTTAAGCCCGGATGGGAAACATTTAGCCTATGCTGTTAGAACGGGAAATAAATGGATGGTGATCCTTGATGGAAAAGAAGGTAAACAATACGATGCGATCGGTTCTGTCATTGGATTCAGCCCGGATAGCAAACGGATGGCTTATGCAGCTCAATCAGACAATAAGCGATTTATGGTTGTTGATGGACAGGAATTAAAACATTATGAAGGCGTTGGTACCACACTTGTTTTCAGTCCGGATAGTCAACATGTGGCATACATTGCCCAATCGGAAAGTAAACGATTTTTAGTGATTGACGGGAAAGAGCAGAAAAAATACGATAATGTCGGGAATGGGACTATTGTTTTCAGCCCCGACAATAAACGTCTGGTATACGCGGTACAATCAGGGAATAAACGGTTTGCGGTGATTGATGGGAAAGAACAAAAACATTACGATGATGTGGCCGCTAATTCTATTGTTTTCAGCCCTGACAGTAAAAATATCGTTTACGCAGCCCAGTTGGAAAAGAAACAGGTATGTGTTGTTAACGGAGTGGAAATTGACCAATATGACGGTACCTGGGTTCTTGAAAATAAAAGGTATGTATTCGATTCGCCAGATAAATTCCATTTTCTTTCTTTGAAAGATAAAGCGATAAAATATATTGAAGTTACCATATTGAGTAAGTAGAGATTACCGATCCGATCATATAAATCATTAAAAATGGCTCCCGTAACGGAGCCATTTTTTTAAGTCATTTATTATTGATAATATTAAATTTTTTTGTTTGATACATATTGTTTTATGATTTTAATTTTTTCCGTAATATTTCTTAAAAATTTACTTGACAAAAACATCTATAAAAATTAGATTGCACA
>CAYMWM010000008.1:49776-50683 GCA_964394185.1 uncultured Smithella sp. | reverse complement strand
AGCTGGGCACGCAGATGCGCGCCGTCGGCGAAGTCATGAGCATCGGCAAAAATTATAAGGAGGCTTTTCAGAAATCAATCCGCTCCCTGGAGAAAAAACGCTACGGACTGGGTTTTGTTAAAGACTTCAACTCAAAATCCCTGGAAGAGTTGATGGAGATGCTCTCCGAACCGTCCAGCGAAAGACAATTCATTATGTATGAAGCCCTGCGCAAGGGAGCTTCTGTCGATGCGCTTTGCACGAAAACATATATTAAAAAATATTTCATCGAACAGATGAAGGAACTGGTAGATTTGGAAGAAAAAATTCTTCAGTATAAAAAGAAGAAACTTCCCGATGATTTACTGATTCAGGCGAAAAGGGACGGGTTTGCCGACAGATATCTTGCTCAAATTCTGGCAAAGAAGGAGGAGGATATCCGCAAACAACGTCTGGCACTGGGAGTATGTGAAGCCTGGGAAGCGGTACCGGTCAGCGGCGTGGAAAACGCGGCCTATTATTTTTCCACTTACAACGCGCCCGACAAAGTTTCTGTGTCTCCCAACCGCAAAATCATGGTTCTGGGCGGAGGCCCGAACAGAATCGGACAGGGAATTGAATTTGACTATTGCTGTGTTCACGCGGCATTTGCCCTGCGCGATGAGGGGATTGAGTCCATTATGGTCAACTGCAACCCGGAAACCGTCTCAACGGATTACGACACATCCAATAAACTTTATTTTGAACCCCTGACCGTGGAAGATGTTTTAAGCATTTACGAAAAAGAAAAGCCGGAAGGTGTCATTGTTCAATTCGGCGGGCAGACGCCTCTCAACATCGCGGCTGATCTGGCCAAATCCGGAGTAAAAATTATCGGCACGTCACCCGAAACGATTGACCTGGCCGAAGACCGCGACCGTTTCCGAAA
>CAYMWM010000008.1:0-49734 GCA_964394185.1 uncultured Smithella sp. | reverse complement strand
TTAAGGTTGCAGGCGAAATCGGCTATCCGCTGATGGTTCGTCCCTCTTACGTTCTGGGCGGGCGCGGCATGGAAGTCGTTCATGATGAAGATATGCTGAAACGCTATGTTAATGCGGCTGTCGGCGTTACGCCCGACCGTCCCATCCTTATTGACAAGTTTTTAGAAAACGCCATCGAAGCCGAGGCTGATGCTATTTCCGACGGAACGGATGCTTTCGTTCCCGCAGTCATGGAACATATAGAACTGGCAGGAGTACATTCCGGCGACTCCGCCTGTGTTATTCCGCCGGTCAGCATCCCACTGCGCCATATCGATACCATCAATGAATATACCAAAAAAATCGCAATCGAGTTTGGCGTTGTCGGCCTGATGAACATTCAATACGCGATTGCCAACGATGTGGTTTACATTCTGGAGGCCAATCCCCGCGCTTCACGGACGGTGCCGCTGGTTTCCAAGGTATGCAGCGTCTCCATGGCGCGTCTGGCGACACAAATCATGCTGGGTAAAAAATTGAAGGATCTAAATCTGAAAAATAAATCATTCAGCCATTTTGGCGTCAAAGAAGCCGTGTTCCCCTTCAATATGTATCCTGAGGTTGATCCGATTCTGGGCCCGGAAATGCGTTCTACAGGAGAAGTTCTTGGTTTGGCAGATTCCTTCGGTTTGGCCTACTACAAAGCGCAGGAGGCAACCCAGCAGAATCTTCCTTCCGGGGGAACCGTTCTGCTGACTGTAGAGGAAAAAGACAAGGGTGGCGTTCTGGAAGTGGCGCGCGCGTTCAAGAAAATTGGATTTAAAATCAGGGCTTCCGAGGGAACTCATAATTTCCTGAAAGAAAACGGCATAGAATCCGAGAAAATTTTAAAAATGCATGAGGGCAGGCCCAACATCGTTGACGCCATCAAAAACGGTGAGATTCAACTGGTGATCAATACGCCGGCGGGGCGCCTCAGCAAATACGATGATTCCTATATCCGCAAGGCAGCAATTAAATACAAGATACCTTATATCACGACCATCGCTGCGGCTGTCGCCGCGGTTAAGGGCATCGCTGCTTTCCAGCAGGGACATGGCCGCGCCAAATCGCTGCAAAGCTACCACACGGAAATTAAATAAAATACATCCTCCCGGATTCCTCAGCCCATGAGGAATCCGGGAGGATGTATCCTGTTCCGAAAGTCCCAAATCCTGTAAAATTTCTTTTGCCCGGGGAACATCGTCCGCTTTCACCATGAGCCATGTATAGGCACTTACGGCAACAAGTATGATGGAATTCTCTCCCTGAAAAAAGTAGGTTATGTTTTTGCCGTCGAGGACTGATTTTAAAAAAGAGATATCGTCTTGATGATATGTGGAGAAAACCTCCGCATATTCACTATCCCCCAAATCATCATCGCCCTGCGGCAATTGATCAGCCAGATCATTAACGCAGTCGGCACATTTATAAAAACCTTCACAGTATTCGCTTTTGCATTTCGGGCAAAACATTAAATTTCAGACTAAGGATCTGTTGAAAACGCCTTTGTTTAAGCGCTGTTCACCGGAAGCGCATTCCCCCAGGGAAGCGCAAATATAAATAGCACTTTTCTTGCCGGTAAAATCCGTAGGATTTTACAATATGTTCAGATGTAAGGCGCGCAAAGGCGAACCGCGAGGCGTATATAGACATACGTTGAGCGGTTCGGTTTGCAGCGCAACACAGCAGATGAGCGTTTTTCAACAGTCCCGTTTATAACTGTTTACTGAAGATATACTCCCGTTCCGATAAAATAGTCCGTACCCGGAATAGGCTCAACGTAACCCATTTTCCTTTGTTCACCTTTGGTGCCCGGTTTCACCCAATAAAATTCGACAAAGCCGCCTCCCTTCTTTGCTGCAGCATTCAGTTCACGAATAACGTACTTCCCTTTTACATCTTTATGGTCATAAAGATTTTTACCCTGCAAATCTTTCTGCGTAGCATGAGCTAAATTCACACACTTGGTGTTATAAACATAAAAATACCCCGATTTATCCTTATAGAAGCGAATGGGACTGATGAAACTGCGAATAAGGGTAATGCGCTTGTCCTCCTCCTTGACGTCCTTCAGGATTTCACCCAATCCCCGTGCAGCTGAATGCACGACATTTTTCGCGATGTCTTTACTACACTCGACGCCTGAATTTTCAATTGTCTTCGCAATGCTGGTCTCGACGTTGAGAAAGGCAAACATTAAAAAGAAAACGGCTGAGATCAATGTTACCGTTCCCATCATCCTGTAATTTTGAAAAATATTCTTCATCATGAGTCTACCTCCTTTTTAGTTGTTATTGATTTATTTTCACACAACAATTAAGCACTTTCAATGCCCTCAATCATTTTCATCAATAGTCAGCCATCATGCCGTCCTGGAAATACAAATATTGCAATGAAGATATCCTGTAAAGCCTTCTGAACCTGTTACTGTTTTATGATATCATCATAAACATATGTGTCAATCCTGCTATTTAAAATCTTCTGGTTGCATATCAAAGAAGATATGTCAATATCGGCATATTATCAATATATCCTTACTTTTTCATTAAAACATTAGTAAAAACTTATTCACAACTTCTATTGACGGTCTGAAAATCCGGGGGTAAACTACGTCTCATCAAACAAAGATGAATTGGGGAGGAACACATTTATGGAGAGATATTTATTTTGTTTTTTCCTGAATATTTGTTTCATTGCCGGAGGTGCACAGACACTACCGGCCAAAGATCAGATCAACACAAAAACAAAAGGAGGTAAAACCATGGAAATAAAAAGTTCATCGTTTAAACATGAAGATATGATACCGGCAAAATATACATGCGACGGTCAGAATATCTCCCCGCCGCTTTCCTGGAGCGACGCTCCCGAAAAAACAAAAAGTTTCGCTCTTATCTGTGATGACCCTGACGCTCCTGTAGGCCTTTGGGTACACTGGGTGCTTTTTGACATGCCGGCAAGTGTCAATGCTCTACCGGAAAATATATCCCGGCAGGAGGAAATTGCGGTAGTGGGGAAAAACGGCAAAAATACTTCGCGCCACTGGGGTTATGACGGCCCGTGTCCTCCGGGAGGCATCCACCGCTACTATTTTAAATTGTACGCTCTGGATACGATGCTCAATCTTAAACCGGGATTAACGAAAGATGAATTGCTTGCAGCCATGAAAGGACACATTCTGGCAGAAGCGCAACTTATGGGAAGATACAAGAGATAGTTACGCAAACAGGACAAGGGCAATCCTTTGCACTGTTATTTTAAATAATGCACAGGACTATTTATTTGGAGATATGCAGGAATAAATTCACGCCCAGTGATTCCGATCTTACGGATATTTGATCGTCCGGAACGCCGCATTCGCTTGCGATTTTGAACAAATCGTCGGGCGAACGATGATAAAGAAACCAATTCCCGCACTCCATATAATCGCGAGTTGGATTATCCAGGGAGAAATTGCCGATAACAATTTCTCCTCCGGGCTTGATAAAATTAAGCTGTCTGGATAACAACATTTTAAAAATCTTTTTATCCAGATAATCGAAAAGCCCAGCCGACCATATTAAATCATATTGTCTGGGCGGCCTGAATTTTAATGCGTTATCACGATGAAATTCTATTCTGTGTAAAAAACCTTTTTCCTTGAATTTATTTTGTGAATATTCGATGGCATTTTTGTCGTAATCCACGCATTCAAAATATATATGGGAGTCCCTTTCTGATAAAAATTCAGCAACATCCTGACACGGACCACACCCAATATTTAATACGTCGAGTTTGCCGTCTTTTTTCTCAAGAGAACACAAAATATCCTGAAAATACTTTTTCCTGTTAATCAGTGCGCGCGGAGCTTCCTGAGCGTGGAAAAAACGATCCCAGTTTGCGAGATGTTCCTTTGGAGACAGCCAGCGTTGATAGATTCTTTCAATGATGACGTAATCGCCTGAATATCCATGCGGTTTCAAAAGGGCGTATCCCTGCATGGTGTCTTTGGTTATATAAACATCCGGCAGGGCCTGCCAGATACTCATCACTTCACTTTCGCTCAGAATCCCTTTTTTACGCTTTGAATTTATTGTTTTATAAAGTTTGCCAAGGTCTTCATACTGACTTTCCTCGGGCCCCCCTTTTTCAGCCAGTATTTTCAAGTATTCAATTTCCTGACTCATCGATTCTCCTCAAATTTTTGTTAAGCTCCATGTTGAAACCAAGCATATGTTCATCAGTAAAACAATTTTAATTATTATTCAAAACAAATCCTGTCTTTTCCGCTCTTTTTCCCACGGTACATAAAATGATCAACCCGGTTGACAAAAGCCTTTATACTTTCTTTCTCATTATATTGTGCAAGTCCTATGCTGACCGTAAGGTTGATTTTCTTATCAGGAATCGGAGAAAAACTCTCTTTTTTTAATTCCGCCCTGATTCTTTCTGCAGTGATAACACCTTCTTTTTTTGTCGTCATAGGCAGAATGATTGTAAATTCCTCCCCTCCGTAGCGATAGGCGGAATCCTCCTTTCGCAGGCATTCTTTGATAACCCGCCCCAGACGCACTAAAACCTGGTCTCCTTCAATATGACCGTAGGTATCGTTAAATATTTTGAAATCATCAATATCGAGGAGTAAAAGAGTTAGTGGATAATTATGGCGCTCAATCCTGTCCAATTCCATTTGAAGCTGACCATAAAAATATCTGGAATTATAAAGCTGGGTAAGATCATCAATAATGCTTAGTTCACGGTATCTTTCTTCACTCTCTTTTAAATCTTTTTCCAGCCGGCGGCGTTCTGTAATATCGCGGGACACCGCCTGAAAGCCCGCAACCTCTCCATTTTCAATAATTAATTGCGTATTCTGGCCCAGCCATATCTCACTGCCATCCTTTTTGATAACAGGATATTCAGAATATGTGTTTTTTATTCCGTCTTTAACTTGAAGACGGAAAAAACCGGCTGCTTCCTCGCGCTTATCCGGGCGAACAAGATCCAGAAAATGTTTCCCGATAATTTCATCTTCGTTATATCCGGTGATCCGAATCGTTGAAACATTGGCGAAAGTACAATATCCTTTTTTATCAATGCGGAAAACCATATCACTGGCGTTTTCCACCAAGGCCCGGTATCTTTCTTCGCTTTCCCGTAAAGCCTCTTCGGCCTGTTCATGATTTTTTATTTCCTGCAAAAGGGCCTGATTGAGGATGCGATAATCATCGGTTCTCTTCACAACCCTATCTTCGAGTTGCTCATTTATCCGGCTGACGTTTTCCCGCTCGTTTTCCAGCGCTTTTTGCATAAAAAAATCGCGGCGCGCGTAAAATTCAATAGCGTAACAGGCCATCATTCCTACAATATTCGCACTGATAAAGAAAAAATTGTTGTTGATAAAAACATCCAAAGGCGTTGGATTGATCCAGACTGCGGCTATTTCATATAACACTACCTGGATAAATCCTGCCAGGCAGGCCCATATAAAAAAAAGACGAATCAGCGTGTAACCCCACATAAACACGAGCATCATTCCTGCGTAATAGCTGTAACTCACCGGCGGTGGAGCGATAACAAGCATGCTGATAATGCCTGCACCGGCTATCGTAAAGGCAAAAGCCAGAACGGCCTGCATATATTTTTCAAAAACATAGGAATAAGATATAAGCAAGACTCCGGCAAGCCCTGGACCGATGACAATAAAACGAACAAACCAGATGACAAACTTCTGCTGAGGCATGAGCAGGGCGTCCAGCACACCGAAAGCGGCGTAAAGAACAGCTCCCATGATTAGAAATAAACGTATTTGAGAAAGTGATATTTTGTAATAATTTCTTAAAAACGGTTCTTCAAGATGAGAGACTTCGCCTGTAAATCTGAGTGTTATGGGATGAAGTTTTATGTTCATAATTTTATGAATAATCGTCGGTTATTGCAAAGAATTATGGACAAAATCTTAATTAAGATACTTAATTATTTATTGTTTTTAAAAGTATCATATCTAAAAACAAATAACAATACACTTAGTACAAAAAACATAAGGTCTTATCGTTAGTTATAATTATTCGTTCATTGGAAAAATTTACTGATTACATTGCTGTCAGGATAAAAGTGATACTATTTCCCCTCGTTGAGGAATAACTTTTCTATACGGTGGCGGTCTATTTTACCCGCAGCGGTCCTGTTTATGGAAGAAACGATTTTAACACGGCGGGGAATGGCATAAGGCTCCAGCATCTCCATCATAAGTTTTTTCAGGTGGGTTTCCGTTAAATCACAGGCAACAACCGCCGCAATAACGCTTTCCCGGCCTTTATCGGTAGGTAATGCAATAACAACAGCGTCACTGACAGTCGGCAATGTTTTTATTTTGTTCTGCACATCCAGCAGATCAACCCTTTTTCCTGCCACCTTGACCACGCCGTCGGCTCTTCCCAATAAAATAAAACTGTTATCTTTTTCTTCACGGGCTTCATCACCGGTCAGGCAAAAGCCCTCACTATCCAGTTCCATTTCCCTGGAAGTGAAATCGGATTTAACGGTGAGCCTGCTTTCCTTTAATTTCCAGGATACAACGTCAAACGCCTTCCATCTGTCCGTTTGTTCGCTAATATTGCGTGATGCAATACCACCGGTTTCGGTGGAACCATATATCTCGGTTATTCCTAATCCCGTTTTTTTATAAAAATACATTCCATCGGCTCGATCCAGCGCGCCGGCGGAAGAAAAGGCGATTTTCAGCGAAGGCACAGACAAATTATCAACTTTCAGAACACGGTAATGGATGGGTACGCTGATCAGAACGGAGGCTTTATGCTTGTTTATCGTGGATATGATTTCCTGAGGGAAGGTGTATATATCCGGCATGATCCGCGCATGGGCAACAAAGGGAACCAAAACGGAAAAAAGCAATCCGTAGATGTGATACGGCGGAACAGTGGCAACGAAAAGATCATTATCCGACAGGGAAAATTTTTCCTTTAAATAAAAAGCTTCCGCCAATAAATTTCGCGGAGATTTAGACCAGACTTTAGGCTTGCCGGTGGAACCACCGGTAAAAAGATACAAGAACGGTTCGTCCGGATTTCGCAGGGAATCGGGACTGGTATTGACCGGCCCGGCGGGTAGCGGCGTCATGATATCCACTCCGGGCGGTAATTCTTCGGGTTGATCGGCTATGGCAAAGTTAAAACCCGTAACTTCATACATCTCCGTCAGAGCATGAGCGGAAAAAGAATGGGGCAGAATTAACTTGCAGGCGCCCGCAAGGGAGGCCAGGACGCAGGCGGCTGTAACGGCTTTATTGGTCGTGCAAAGGCAAAGAATATTATCCTTGCCGCGGCGAGCCATATTTTTCTTCAGACCGGCGGCCAATGCAAACACATCGTCGTAACTGTATCCGGAGAAAGTAAATTCTTTCAGGCAGGTAGCCTCGGAAGGCGCCAGAAGTTTGTTATATAAATTTATGAAAGAATTTTTCTTCAAACCCGTCATTGTTCAGATACTTTAATCAAGAATATTTGTAAATTTCAAATTTCATTAAACTCAGATACCAAAAACAAAACTTTTCGTAGCATTATGAACCAGCAGAGTTTCATCTCCTTCATGATTTCTTACCGCAAAATCAGAAAAATTTCACTTACAATAAAATGAGTAACAATTCTTATTGACTTCTAGACGGTTTTTTCATTAGTTTAGATAAAATTTGGTGAAAAAATACCTATGCTAAATATTGATATCGACAGTTTAATTCCTCACAGGGAAAAAATAAAAATCATCAACGGCATTCTTGATGTTCAGGAAAATACTGCCGTGAGTACTGCCGTTGTAAATTCCAACTGGCCGCTGTATGATCAGGGAGCGGTAAGCTCGCTTGTGTTAATCGAAGCCATTGCTCAGACCGCCGCGATTATTGAAGGATACAAGAGAAAACAGCGGGGCCTATCCGGTGTAAAGGGATGGCTGGTCGGTATCAAAAACGCGGAGTTCAATATTGACAGGATACCGATTAATACAAATCTAATTATTATGCTGGAAAGTAAATATACTTTCGATAATTACGGTGTGGTGGAGGGAATTATTAAATCGGGAGAGAAAGTCCTGGCCACGGCCACTCTTCAGGCCATGCGCCTCAATGAAGATAATCTGTAAAATATTAAGGAGCACCAACTCATGGACGAGAATAAAACAGCAATAGTCACCGGCGCCAGTCGCGGGATCGGCCGGGCAACTGCCATGGAACTGGCTGGGGCCGGATATTATGTAGTTATCAACTTTAAATCCAATGAAGCGGCCGCAATGGAAACTTTGAATTTTGTGAAAGCAGCCGGCTCAGATGGAGAGCTTGCTCAGTTTGATGTTGCTGATAACGAGCAAACCAAAAACGCGTTGAAATCAATTACCGAACGTCATAAAAATATCCAGGTTCTGGTCAATAATGCCGGTGTCACAGCCGACGGGCTTTTTATGCTGCTTGGCGAAGAAGAATGGGATAGCGTCATCAACACCAGCCTGAAGGGATTTTATAATATGACGAAACCCATCCTGCGCGAAATGGTCAGACGCAAATGCGGTTCCATCGTTTCCGTATCCTCTCTTTCCGCCCTCATGCCCAATCGCGGCCAAGCGAATTACTCCGCGGCCAAGGCGGGCATTATTGCCGCTTCGCGCTCGCTGGCTACGGAAGTCGCGCGCTTCGGTGTTCGCGTGAATGTCGTCGCTCCGGGTTTGATTGAAACCGATATGATTAAGGATGCGCCGGTTGCCGAAATCAAGAAAATGATTCCCATGGCGCGCCTGGGCAAACCTCAGGAAGTAGCAGGTGTCATCCGTTTCCTGTGCTCCAATGAGGCCTCTTATGTCACCGGCCAGGTCATAGGCATTAATGGCGGTATATGTTGATGAGAATTGACCGTGTTTTATATATTGTTGTTTGTACAGTCGCCGGTGTCTTTTTACTTTTCAGCCGGTTTTCCAACGCGGGAGAAATTGATTCCGAAAAATTGCGTCAGGAATCGGTCAAAATAAAAACTCTCCAGGCTGATTTCATCCAAAAAAAATTCATGAAAATTCTGGCCAAACCTCTTGTATCGGAAGGACGATTTTATTTTATCGTGCCCGACTCTTTCCGCTGGGAATATTTCAAACCATTAAAAAGCATAGTCATCGCCCATAAAAATGCCACCAGACGGTATATTTATGCCGACGGGAAAATGATCGAAGATAAAACGGGCGGCGCTCAGGCCATGAAAATCGTACTCAATGAAGTTGCGGGCTGGATGAACGGCAGATTCGATCAGAATCCCTCCTTCAAAGCAAGCATCAGCAAAGCGGGGAGCACTAAAATTATGCTGATTCCGGTGGAAAAAAGCATGGCTGATTTTATTCAAAAAATAGAAATCACTCTCTCTTCGAAGGAAGGAGTCGTCAAAACAGTAAAAATAATTGAGGGCGTCGATAACTTTACGCAGATAAATTTTAACAATGTAAAAATCAATAAAGCCATCAGCCCAACCTTATTTCAGGATGTTCAATGAAGAGATTATCTCTTTTAATCATAACCGTTTTTCTTTTCTCCTGTCAGACACTGCCGACCATTCATTCACCGTCTTCTTTAAGCAGCGATAAGTCGTCCACCTGTCCCTATCCTTTTTTAAAGGAAAAGTACCGTTTGACGCACACGATGGAAGTCCGCGTGGCAGGAGAGGTAAGAAGCTCTGTCATCGGTATAACGGTGGCTGATCCTGCCACCCGTTCGGTTTCCTGCGCCATTTTAACCGCGGAAGGAATGGTATTGTTTGAAGCCGAGTCAACATCCGGAGGACTCAAAGTCAACCGCGCACTGCCGCCCTTTAATACCAGTGATTTTGCGAAAAATATGATTGATGACATCCAATTGATTTTTTTCGAACCGGAAGGGGAAATTAAGCACAGAGGTTATTTACCTGATGGAGCAACCGTCTGTCGTTATCTTCAAAAAAACGGTGATTCAATTGATGTAATAAAAAATGAATCGGCGGGCGCAGAGATTAAGCGCTACTCATCATCCAGCGCTCTGAAAAGGCATATCCTTTTTGATAAAATGGCAAAAAGCTTTTATCAGCACATTGAGCTACGCGCCTATGAAGCATTTGATTATTCGCTTGTGATGAATCTGATTGAAGCCAAATCTTTCAAAAAGGTTAAAAAAATAAGAGATTAAGAAAATGAAGGAATCCCGTAATGAGAAATCCAGTTGAGGGCAAGAATATTGTTATCATTGGTGCCGGTATCGGCGGCCTGAGTGCGGGTATTCTTCTGTCCCTTTTAAATTTCCGCGTGACCATTGTGGAAAAGAATCCTCTGCCCGGCGGTTTGATGCGATCTTACCGGCGAGCCGGATTTGACTGCCCGGTTGGCGTACACTATGTCGGCGCGCTGGGAGATAGGGAACCCCTGGGCGAAATGTTTCGTATACTGGGCATACCGGTTGAGGAATTGTTTACCCCCATGGGGCAGGATGGTTTGATTGACCGCTACATTTTCGATGGTTTTTCATTCGACTTGCCTCTAGGAATTGATGAATTTGAAAAAAGGTTAAAACATATCTTTCCTGAGGAAATAAAGGCGCTGGATGTCGTCATGAAAAATCTGCGTGAAATTTCCCGGCGCATGATGGATTTTTCTCTTCTGCTCAATCAGGGTGATCCCTTTCAGAACCTGGACTATTTCCAACCAATGGGTGAGGTGCTGAATGCTCTGGAATCATCTCCGGGATTACGGGCGGTATTATCGGTGCCCTGCAATCTGATCGGCGTACCCCTTGATGAATGCCCGATTATTTTCCATCACATGGTTTTAGCAAGCTACCTCTTTTCCTCTTGGAGACTCAAGGAAGGCGGCAATAAAATGACAGACGTCTTTATTCGCCGCTTTAAGGAACTGGGCGGTAAACTTATCCTGAATGACGGCATTAAAAAAATAAATTTTGCTGAAGGCAAGGTAAACGGAGTTGTTTTGGATTCTGACAAAACTCTTCTTGCCGACATGGTTATTGCCGCCATCCATCCAAAAACATTGCTGAAATTGCTGGATGAAAATGCTTTAAGAATCTCTTATTGCCGCCGCGTAAGAACACTGGAGGAAACTCAAGGTGTTATCGGGGTTCAGGTAAGCGTAAATGCAGCGATACATCCCGAAACAAACTATAACATTTACAGGCTGCATAGCGATGAAAACGGCATCATCCATGACGGAATATTTTATCAATTGCGCGGAGGTGCTTCTAAAGACTCCAATTTACTTTCCATTATCACCAAGTCTCCATACAGCGAATGGAATCAATGGGAAAATACGGTTTCCGGCCGGCGGGACAACGATTACGAAGAAAAGAAATTGAATATCGCCGAGAACTTGTTAAAAAAGGCTGAAGAAATTTTCGGCGATTTGAAGGACGCCAAAATTATTGATGTTTATACTCCTCTGACCATCAGGGATTATATCAGCGCTCCGGAAGGAGCCTGTTATGGAATATCGAGATCATCAAGGCAGTTATTCAAGGCCATTTCGTTAAATAATGTTCCCCTTGGCGGCTTGTATCTGGCGGGACAAAACGCCTTGGCGCCGGGAGTGATGGGCAGCATTATGGGATCTTTTAACGTTGTAAGGCAAATAATCGGGGATGAGCGATTTTCCAAGGAAATCAAGTGACATAGATGATAAATATAAATCATTGAAAAGCAATACGATATTTGCTAAAGGTCGAAAGAATAAATTTCAGAAAGTTTGATTCAAATCTATGACACGTCAGGAAATTGAAATCGAAGTTAAAAATGTATTTCGGCGGGAGTTTGAAATCGAAGATCCGGATATGGATGCCGATTTGCGCGAAACATACGAATTCGACAGCATTGACGCCATCGAACTGCTGCTGGCCATTGAAACTTTTCTGGGCACGGAAATAAGTCAGGAAGAAACAGGCCATCAATATCCGCACGATTAATCAGATTTGCGATTATATTGAAATAATCGCGAGAAAACGAAACCTTTTTTCACCGGCATAAATTATTATGGAACGCAGAGTTGTTATTACAGGCATGGCAGCTATTACCCCCATCGGTCATGGCAGGGATCAAATCGTGAAAAGCCTGCTTAGCGGCGTCTCCGGCATAAAACCATTGCGCGAGGAAGAATTTCTCGGCAACTTCATTCACTCCCGTGTTTACGGGACCGTTGATTATCCTGTCGAGTATGACTTTAAAAGAAATCACAGAAAAACCATGGGTCCGGTGGCCTATTACGCCTGCCAGGTAGCCAAGGAAGTTCTGGAGCAATCGGGACTTACAGAAGATTTTATCACATCCGGAAGGCTGGGAGTGGCTTTCGGTTCTATTCACGGCTCTCCGACAGTGCAAAGAAATATTTACCGCATCTTTTTCGGAGCTGAAGATAAATCGGCAATCAAGGAAGTCGGAGCAGTTGATTATCTGAAATCGATGGTACATACAACGGCTGTCAATATCACCAAAATGTTCGGCATTACAGGCCGCGTCATTTCCTCGGGAACAGCGTGCACGACCAGTTCTCAATCCATAGGCTATGGATATGAATCCGTAAAGTTCGGCATGCAGGACGCCATGCTCTGCGGCGGCGCCGATGAATACGATACCATCACCGTGGCCGTTTTCGATAACCTACTGGCCTGTTCCACGGCGTTCAATGAAGAGCCGCACCGGACGCCCCGGCCGTTTGACAAATTGCGCGACGGCCTTGTTGTGGGAGAAGGAGCGGGCGCGGTTATGCTCGAAGAATATGAACATGCGAAAAAGCGTGGCGCTAATATCATCGGCGAAGTTGTCGGTTTTGCCTGCAACAATAACGGCGGCGATATGATTCTCCCCAATCTGACGGGAATTACCAATACGCTCAAACTCGGCGTGGAAAACGCCCGGATTGCTCCACAGGAAGTCGGTCTCATCAGCGCGCACGCCACGGCCACTAAAATGGGAGACATCGTTGAAGCGCAGGCCATTCATGACGTCTTTGGCAATCATCCTTATGTGGTTGGCCTGAAAAGCTATACGGGACATACCATGGCCGCCTGCGGCGCTATAGAAACCATCATGACTCTCTACCAGATGGAGGGAGGATTTATCGCACCGACACTGAATCTGGAAGAAGTTGACGAGCGTTGCGCAATGATCAAGCATGCACAAAACACCTTAGAGCAACGGGTGCATACTGCCGCAATACAGAATTTCGCTTTCGGCGGTGTGAATACCATCTTGCTGATAAAAAAGTTCTCCTGAGATTACGATGTTTCTTGTCCGATTTATTCATTTTATAATCGATTTAGCCGTCACATTGATTATGTGGTTTTATTTTATGTTCGGGTATCTTTTTATTTTATTATTTCTGTACATACCGGCTTATGTATTTGCGGAAAACCGCACGACCGCGCTCCAGAATCTGAATCATGTGCATTTGAAATTTTTCTTCGCATTGACGCGACTCTTTTCTCCGCGTACAAAATTCAATATTCCCAAGGAAGTGCGCAATATTCATTCATCCGTCATCGTCTGCAATCACCTTTCCTATCTTGATCCCATTCTGCTCATATCGCTCTTCCAGCGGCAGAGAACCATCGTAAAATATACCTTTTTTCAAGTTCCTATTTTCGGCTGGTTTTTAAGAAACGCCGGTTATATCTCGTCCGGCGCAAATGAAATGATGGGACCGGCCATGATCAACAATCTGGAGGATATCAAAGAACATCTGGCGGATGGAGGCATTTTGTTTGTGTTTCCGGAGGGAACAAGAAGCCGCGACGGGAAACTTGCACCCTTCAATAAAGGCGTGTTTACTATCGCGCGTTATTGTAATGCGCCGCTGAAACTTGTACTGATTAAAGGAACCCATAAATTATTGCAGCCCGGTCATTTCCTTTTTAACGCCAGTGAGAAAAAAGAAATTCAACTGGAATTGATCGGTTCTCTGGAACCGGATTATAAAGGGGTAAATTTCTCCATTTCCGCTGTGGCCGACGAAACCAGAAAAATATTTGAAGAAAAAACTACCGGAGTTCAATTGACAGAAACGAGATCATCAAGTCAGTCCCGTAGTTAAACTCTAAATAAAAGAGTTGTCCGGCGGGCATAAACTAAAGAACAGGGAGAATCAACCTATGGAATTACAGGAAGCTATTTTAAAACGCCGAAGCGTAAGAAAATTTACGGATGACGTTGTAACGGATGAAGAGCTTAAACAGATATTTGAGGCGGTTCGCTGGTCACCCTCCTGGGCCAATACCCAGACCTGGGAATTTGTAGTCATTCGCGATAAGGCGTTAATCGAAAAAGTTGTGAGCACTTATTCCGAAAAGAATCCGGCAACAAAAGGCTCGCTTGCTGCATCCGCGCTGATTGTTGCCTGCGCAAAGACGGGGATTTCCGGTTGCTACGCCGGAAAGGAAGTCACTTCCATTAAAAACTGGGAAATTTTTGATCTGGGTATCGCGGTTCAGACACTCTGCCTGAAAGCCCATGAACTGGGTCTGGGTACGGTAGTCGTAGGCTTGATGAACCATGATGCCTGTGAAAAAATTCTGGCAATTCCGGACGGTCATAAAGTCTTCGCCATTATTCCCATCGGCAAACCGGCCGTGCCATCCAAAGAGGGACCATCACGCAAACCATTATCAGAAATGGTTTATCTGAATAATTTTAATAAGGCGATGTTTTAAAGTTCGTTGCTTAAACTTGTCAAATATCGTCCTCCTTTGCTTAGCTGTTGTGTCAGAATTGCTTTTGACAGGCATATCCGGCATTGACATTAGTGCTCTCTCTATGAAATAAACAACTAATCATTTTTATGGAGCAGAGCATTGCAGGTTGCCATGCAACATATACGGCAAATCAAAGACCATCTCGATCATTCAATGATCGCGGATTACTACTATATCATCCGTAAGTTTCAGGATATTGAAAAAACGGGTTTTAAGGATAAAGCCGTTTTTTTCAAAAGAATCAATGGACTGAAAAAAATCTTGGCTCTCTCCAACAAGCGTTATGAGCAGCGCTTGCAAAGCATACCCCCACTTCAATTTCCGCATAATCTACCCATACTGGCGAAAAAAAGAGACATTATCTATAGTATCAAAAACCATCAGGTGACAATCATTACCGGTGAAACCGGCTCGGGCAAGACAACACAAATTCCCAAAATGTGTCTGGCGGCGGGCCGCGGCCTGCGGGGAATTATCGGACTCACCCAGCCCCGGCGCATTGCCGCGGTCAGCATTGCCCAGCGCATTGCGGCGGAACTTGGCGAAGAATGCGGAAAATCCGTCGCCTATAAAATCCGCTTCGAAGAAAAGAGTTCCGGTGAACCGCTGATTAAAGTCATGACCGACGGGATTCTGCTCGCCGAAACGGTGAAGGACCGCCATCTGCTGGCTTATGATACCATCATTGTGGATGAGGCGCATGAACGCAGCCTGAACATCGATTTTATCCTGGGCTATTTACGAACTCTTTTGGCAGAAAGAAAAGATCTGAAGGTCATCATTACTTCGGCAACGATTGATACGGAAAAATTTTCCGAGGCGTTTGATATAGTGCCGGTCATTAAGGTATCCGGGCGAATGTATCCTGTGGAAGTCCGCTATTGTCCAATTGACCCGGTCAAGGAAGAGAAAGGCGAAACGACCTACATCGATGAAGCCGTTGCCTGCGTGGAGAAATTGCAGAAGGAAAAGCGCTTTGAAGATATTCTGATTTTTATGCCCACCGAACAGGATATCCGGGAAACCTGCGCCCTTTTAGAAAAAAAATGTTCAGGCCTGATTCTGCCCCTCTACGCGAGGCTCTCAGGTTCTCAGCAGAAACTTATTTTTGCCCACGCCGGGCAGCAGAAAATCATTGTGTCTACCAATATCGCGGAAACATCGCTGACTATCCCCGGCATCAAATATGTGATTGACGCTGGACTGGCGCGGATCCTGGAATACAATCCCCGCAGCCAGACTACCGGCCTGCCGATAAAACCCATATCCATGAGCAGCGCCGAACAAAGAAAAGGCCGGTGCGGCCGTGTGCAAAACGGCATTTGTATCCGGCTCTATTCCCAGGAGGATTTTTCACAAAAACCTCTTTATACACCGCCGGAAATCATGCGCTCCAATCTGGCGGGTGTCATTCTGCGGATGCTCTCCCTTAATCTGGGCGCGGTCAATTCCTTCCCTTTTGTTGACCGGCCCCAGCCCAAAAGCATTCGCGACGGCATTGATATTTTACGCGATCTGGGAGCCCTGACCAGAGATGACGCTTCCGAAGAAACCGTTCATTACAAACTGACTGAAACGGGCCGTACGATGGCCGAGTTTCCGCTTGATCCCAGAGTTTCCCGAATGCTGATCGAAGCAAAAAAAGAGAATTGCGTAAACGAAATTGCCGTCATTGCCGCCGCATTAAGTATTCAGAATCCACGGGAACGTCCGTATGAAAAAGCCGAGCAGGCATCAAAAGCTCACGCTCTCTTCCATCATCCCGAATCGGACTTTTTGACCTATCTGACCATCTGGAACCGCTATCACGGATCGCTGGAGGGTATGCCTACGCAGAGAAAACAGAGAAAATTCTGTAGCGATCATTTTCTTTCCTACAAACGGATGATTGAATGGCGCGATATTTATCATCAAATTCTGGATATTATGGACGGGAAAAACAAATCGTTCAAAGGTAAAAAATATATCAAAATTGAAATAAATCAGGATATCTCCGATAAAATTCACCGCTGCATTCTCAGCGGTTATCTTTCCAACATAGCACAGAAGAAGGAAAAAAACTTTTACAACGCGGCCAAGAGCCGGGCGGTCATGATTTTCCCCGGTTCCGGTTTATTCAACCGCGCGGGGGGGTGGATCGTGGCGGCGGAAATAAGTTTGACCTCGCAATTATTTGCCCGCAATGTTGCCAATATTAAAAGCGAGTGGCTGGAGGAACTGGGCGGTGATAATTGCCGCTATTCTTATGCGGCCGCGCATTGGGAAAAAAATCGCGGACAGGTTGTCGCCATGGAAAAGGTCACGCTTTTCGGTTTGACCATTGTGGAGGGCCGGCCTGTCGCCTATGAAAAAATTAATCCGGAAGAGGCCAAAGCAATATTTGTCCGGGAAGCTCTCGTCACCGGCGAGGTTTCCCGCCGGATTCCTTTTATGGAACACAACTTATCATTATACAATCAAGTCAAAACGATGGAAGAAAAACTGAGGCGACGTGGTCTTGTCGCTGATGAGGAAACCATAGCGGGTCTTTATGAAAAGAGGCTGCCGTTGATATCCGATATCCGGACTTTAATGAATCTCATCAAAGAAAAAGGCTCTGATGAATTTCTGCGATTCCGGGAGGAGGACTTGATTGCCCATGAACCAGATCCTGATGAAATCTCCCGATATCCGGATCAAATAAAAATCGGCGAGGCCGCTTTAACCTGCCGTTACAGCTTTGGGCCGGGCAAAAGCGACGACGGCGTGACCGTCAGTGTTCCGCTGAGCTTTATTTCCATGGCTGCCGAGGAAAATATCGACAGCCATCTGCCTTCGCTTATGCAGGAAAAAGCCGTTCATTTATTGAAATTGCTGCCCAAATCACTGCGCCAGAGACTTCCGTCGCCAAGCCAAGTTGCACATTCATTACTGCAACAGAAATCATATTTAAACAAATCTTTGCCGCAGGCGCTCAGTCAGCTGCTTCAGGATAAATACAAAGTGACGGTCCCTCGCGATGCCTGGGCATTGGAAAAGCTGCCGGTTCACTTAAATATCCGCTACAGTGTAATTGATGATAAAGGAAAAGAAATTAGAAATAGCCGGGATATCAATGAACTGAATAAAGAGCTTGCCGGTACTATTAACACAACGGCAATGGATAAAATCCGCACAAAATGGGAAAAAGAAGGGATAACCCGCTGGGACTTTGGCGAATTGCCCCGGCAAATTCCTCTCACCGGCGTTCAAGGTCTTGTCGGTTATGCCTATCCAGCCCTGCAGGTCATGGATGATTCCATCAGCATCAGGCTTTTTTTAAATCAGAAGGAAAGCGACATCAATCATCAGCAGGGCGTCGCTGCCCTGTATGAGATTCATTTTGCAACTGTGTTGAAGCAGCTTAAAAAAAATGTCGCACTGAACGCTGAAATGAAAGCGATTGCCGCAAATATGGACAACCCAAAACGCCTGGAACAATCCATCATCAATAGAGTTAAAAAGGATTTGTTTTTAAAACCATGGCGAAGGCAGGAAGATTTTATCCGGCACGCCGGGTTTTTGAACTCGGAAATTCTTCTCCATGGCCAATATGTGCTTCATTCCATCGAACCGGTATTGAAAGCGTTTGCTGATACCTATACGAGTGTACAAAGGCTCTTGAAGAAGAATGCTGCTAATAATCCTGTTTTGACCTTTCTCAAGGATGTTCCGATGGAGCTGCAAGATCTTGTGCCTGTCAATTTTCCCGAACTTTATACATTTGAACAACTGAAGAATCTGCCGCGCTATTGCCGGGCACTGGGGCTGCGCGCCGAAAGAGGAAGTCTAAATCTGGCCTCGGCGCAAAGGAAAAGGCAGGAAATCGCCATTTATACCAGGAAGTTACAGCAATTGACTAGACCGGCGGCAACTGAACCTGTCGAATTGCGCACAGGAATCAAGGAAATCAACCGGTTTAAAGAGGACATTTCCATAGATTATCCGGAAGAAAGAAAGATTCTGATAGAAGAATTGTTCTGGTTGATTGAAGAATACAAAGTATCGCTGTTCGCGCAGGAACTCAAAACCCCTTATCCAGTATCCCCCAAAAAGCTCAATTTGCTGATTGAAGAAATTGAAAAACTATAAATGGAGTTTCAATCTCGTGCAATAACATACAGTGATTTCATCGTTGACATGTAATGCCGTTCTTTCTATACTCAAAGCCTGCGAAACATATATAAACCTTTCTATATAAGGAGCCAATATGAATACACCGCTTATTATCGGAATGTCCCAGGGCAAGCAAATAGCTTTATTGCCGCAAATGGCCAACCGCCACGGCTTGATAACCGGAGCCACAGGAACCGGCAAAACCGTTACGCTGCAAAAGATGGCGGAATCCTTCGCCTCGATAGGTGTTCCTGTTTTCATGGCCGATGTCAAAGGAGACCTCTCCGGCATAGGAGCAGCCGGTATTGCCTCGGATAAATTGCTCAAACGTTTGGAAGGTATCGGCATCAAGGAATTCAAGCCCCGTTCCAACACAACAGTCTTCTGGGATGTGTACGGCAAATCCGGCCATCCGGTGCGGGCAACCATTTCCGATATGGGGCCGCTTCTTCTGGCGCGTATGCTTAACCTTAACGAAACGCAATCAGGCGTTCTGCAAATTGTCTTTAAAATAGCCGACGACAACGGCCTGTTGCTTCTTGACCTGAAGGACCTCAGGGCAATGATTCAATTTGTGGGGGATAACGCCAAGCAATTCAAGACGAACTACGGCAATATTTCCGCCGCTTCCGTCGGCGCTATTCAGCGGGGACTTTTGACCATTGAAGAACAGGATGGCGACAAATTTTTCGGAGAACCAATGCTGGACATAGCGGATTTAATGCAGACGGATCGCGAAGGGCGCGGTGTCATTAACGTGCTTGCCGCCGATCAGCTCTATAACAATCCCAAGCTCTATTCCACTTTCCTGCTCTGGATGCTGGCCGAATTATTCGAGCAACTGCCGGAAGTGGGCGACCCGGAAAAGCCTAAACTTGTATTTTTCTTCGATGAAGCTCATCTCCTTTTCAATGAAGCCCCGAAGGCGCTGATGGAAAAGATCGAACAGGTTGTTCGCCTCATCCGTTCCAAAGGGGTGGGAGTTTACTTTGTTACACAAAATCCGCTCGATATTCCGGAAACGGTTCTTGCCCAACTGGGAAACCGTGTTCAACACGCCCTTCGCGCCTTTACGCCGCGTGATCAGCAGGCGGTTAAGACAGCCGCCTCAACCATGCGACAGAATCCGGCCTTTGATGCCATCCAGGCGATAACCGAGCTTGGCGTCGGAGAAGCTTTGATTTCTTTCCTCGATGAAAAAGGGCGTCCATCGGTTGTAGAACGCTCCTTTGTCATTGTTCCCTGTTCACGCATCGGCGCGATGAGCGATGACGAACGCATGGCTGCTATCAAGGCTTCCACCATTTATGGACATTACGAAAAAACAGTTGATCGCGAATCAGCCTACGAAAAATTGAAAAACGGCGAACAGGAAACCGCGCCGGAGGACAAGCCTGAGATCAAAGTTGAAACACCCGGTACTCCCTCGAAAGATGAGGGAGGCCTTCTGGGAGGAATAGGAGGCGGTTTAGGTAAAATAATATTTGGCCGCACCGGCCCCCGCGGCGGTCATACTGAAGGATTGGCCGAAGCAGCCGCCAAAAGTGTGGCGCGAAGCATTGGCTCTACGGTCGGGCGTGAAATTATCCGCGGCGTGCTGGGATCAATTCTTGGCGGCCGTTCCCGTCGCTGATAATAAAGCTTATAATAAGCGCTGGAAATAAAAACGGAGTTTTTCAGAGGATATTGCCGTGCCCATGGAAATCGAAAGAAAATTTCTTGTTTCGGGAACAGACTGGCGAGCCGGTAACGGCATTCGCTACACGCAGGGCTACCTGAATAAAGACAAGGAAAAAACGGTAAGGGTCCGATTGACGGAAACAGAGGCTTTCCTTTGTGTAAAAGGATTTCGCAACGGAATATCGCGAATGGAATTTGAATACGAGATTCCCATGGATGACGCCCGGCTTTTGCTAAGACTTTGCTCCGGTGTGATTATTCAAAAAGTCCGGCATAATGTTATGCACAAGGGATTAAAGTGGGAAGTTGACGAGTTCTTCGGCGACAATAAGGGTTTGATTGTCGCGGAGGTTGAGTTGGAATCGGAAGATCAGCTTTTTGAAAAACCTTCATGGCTGGGGCAGGAAGTCACCCACGACCCGCGCTACACGAATTCCAGCCTCGCCAGAAATCCCTTCAAAAAATGGAATAATAAAAATTTATAAGTCCTTTGAAAGGAGCTTGTTTGGAATCGCGGCGGGATTTTATTAAAAAGAGTGCAATCTTAGGCACGGCCTTATGCCTGCCGGTTTCTATCGGGCGCGAGTGTTTTGCGTCCTATCCTGAATTAAAAACACGCTCTCCCATGAAGGTGCTTATTTTATGGTACAGCCAGACAGGTCAAACACATCGCTATGCCCGACTTATCGCCTGCCTGCTGCAGACAAAAAATATCATCGTAGATACTGTAGAAATTCGGAACTTTGATAAAAAACTGCTGTCGGATTATGATTTCATAATCATCGGTACGCCGGTTTTTTATTACGACACTCCACCCAACGTTGTCTGGTGGCTGGAAACGATTCCTGCCATCAAGGGAACACCGGTTGCGGCTTTTGTCTCCTTCGGTGGTCCGGAAGGTAATCAGCATAACGCGTCGTGTCATCTGCTAAAGCTTTTAGCTGAAAAGGGCGCAGTGCCTGTGGGACGGGACGCCTTCAGAAATATCCCCTCATATCCAACCCCCAATTGGAACAGCGCGAACCAGATTGCCGCGCAGCATCTGCCGAATGCGGCGACGTATGCTCAGGTCAGGCGTTTCACCGATGAAACACTCAAGCGAATCAGCAGCGGAGAAGCAATTCCCGTTAATTATGAAATAGCCTTGAGGGAAGGCTTGAAGGCGCTGCCTCTGATTTGGCTCAATAAAAAAGCCATTACCAAACATACAATCGATGCTCAAAAATGTATCGGCTGTGAAACCTGCATAAGAAAATGCCCGACGAAGGCCATCAATCCTTTTGGACAATTTGTTGACCGGGATAAATGCCTGGCATGTTTCGGCTGTCTCAATAATTGTCCGGCTGATGCCGTTGTGATGGAATACCGGGGTGTACGCCTGTATGGCTTCCCGGAATATCTGAGGAGAAACAGGATTACCATCATGGAACCGCCGGAATTCAATACGTGCAAAGGATGATTTTAAAAATGATGAAGAAGCCGATTAAAGTCGCGGCAATTCAACTTGAAACGAAAATAGGGGATTCAAAAGCAAATATAGACAGCTGCGAGCGTTTAGCTCTGCGTGCGGTCCAGGAGGGCGCAAAATGGATCGCCCTGCCGGAATTTTTCACAACAGGGGTTAGCTGGAATCCGCAAATTGTTAATGCTATCCAAAACAGTGACGGCGAGGCCGCAGGTTTTCTGCGTGATTTTTCCGCAAATCATCAGGTGGTTTTGGGTGGCTCGTTTTTGTGCAGGTTGTCCGATGGCAGTGTGCGCAACAGATATTTATGCTTTGCCAACGGTACTCTTGTAGGCAAACACGATAAAGACCTTCCCACCATGTGGGAAAATTACTTTTATGAGGGCGGCGAGGCATCTGACAATGGAATGCTTGGAATCCATGACCATACACGCATCGGTGCGGCTGTCTGTTGGGAGTTTATGCGCACGATGACCGCGCGGAGGCTTCGCAATCAGGTTGATGTCATCATGGGAGGCTCCTGCTGGTGGAGTATCCCCACCAATTTTCCGAACTTTCTCCAGCGTCTCTGGGAACCGGCAAACAGGCATACCTCTCTTGCCTGCATACAGGATAACGCCCGTCTGATTGGCGCGCCGGTTATTCATGCCGCTCATTGCGGCGAGATTGAGTGCCCCATGCCTGGACTGCCGATTCCATACCGGGGTTATTTCGAAGGTAACGCGGCCATTGTGGATGCAGGCGGTCATGTGCTGGCACATCGAAGCTTCGAGCAGGGCGAGGGCATCGTCTGTGCTGATATAACACTTTCCGCTCGGGCTTCTACCGAAGGCATTCCCCATCGTTTCTGGCTGCGCAAGAGAGGAATTCTGCCAACTTTTGCATGGCATCATCAGCGCTGGCTGGGGAGGCGCTGGTACGCGCGTAATGTGCGAAAATTATAATGTTATTTGATTTATGAATTAACTGAAAAAATATTGAAAGGGCTATTGATATGAATATAGAAGATGATTCAGCTCGTTCTTCCGGTAATAATTTACCTCATAAAAACGTGTCTTCCGTATTTCTTAATGATGACGAAATCAGGTCGTTTTCATATTCAACTCAGGTCAGAATTGCCTTAGCCGTTATGCCATTATCACTTTTGTTGATAGTTTTTTGTTTACCATTTAATATCAGACAAATGCCTGTAGAAGGTATCATTGTCCTGTCTGTTTTTTTTATTGGTCTGATGGCACTTTGCATATGGTTCTTTTTGAAGGCAATGAAACCGGCGGTAATACTATCCAACAGAGGGATGAGTTACAATCCCTTGGGCAAAAAAATATTCCTAGAATGGGAACGTATCGATGGTTTGGTAGAGGATAGCACCTCTACTCGTGCCGGGAAATATGATGAAAAAATTAAAATAGTCTACAATGCTAGTGACAGCTCTATAAGAGAACTGATTATCAGCGCAAAGCAGTTTACTAAAGGCAGTGAATTATTTTCTATCCTGAAAAAAATTATTCCTCAAAAAAGCTCGAAAGAATTGGAAAATAGACTGTGCCAGTTCAAACCCCTATCAACCGTGACGATGAAATACAAAAATATAGAATTGAGCACCCAAGGGATTATGGTGCTATCCAATAAAAATATAATCACTTGGGACAATATTGTAAGTCTCAAGACTACGGGATATGTGATTGCCGGATACGGGCCTGTCATCGTTGAATATACCAGCGGCTCGTCAAAACAGATCCTGCAAATCCAGTCGTCAACAAACGAAATATATAAAGAATGTGTCAGGTTCTTATTGGCCTACGCAAAAAACGCCGCAGTTGACCCCGGCTTGATCAAGATACTTAATTATCCGGTCAAAGCGGCTAAAGCTGATTTCATGGTTGTTTTTCTTATCTGCAACGGAATTATTTTGACACTAGCGGGATTACTAATCCTTTCGTTCTACGCACCAACAATACCCTCAACATGGATATATCCACTTTTAATTATACCGTTTAGCTTTTTTCCTTTCATCTGGACAATAAAGTTATTGGCGGGCAGATTTTCGGGTGCTTCGAGAAACCCGTCTGCTAAGATTTATGCCGCACTGTTTTTTAATATCGGGACATTATGTTCCGTAGCGATTCTATTTGCTCTTTCCCCGGCGTCAATGACATGGTTGTTAGCCGATGCCTGTGCAATGACTGATCGTTTTGATAATGCTGAAAATTATTATAAAAGAGCTGAATCTGAACTTTCAGGCAATAGCGATTTTCTTTTTTCTCTCGGTCAGTTTTACTTTAAAAAGAAGGATTGGAATGCTGCCGCTCGATATTATATTCTTGCTTACGAAAAAGATCCAACAAACTGGATGGCCAGACCATTAGAGAAAATACCACGGTCATTATTATTGGCAGGCAGGGATAAAGAGGCTATAGGGTGGTGTGACAAAATTTTGAACAGCTATTCAGACAGAAAGGATGTCACAAGGGTAATAGCTAAATTAAAGGAAGAAACTAATAACAAAGACTCCGAACAAAAGCAGTAATTCTTATGATGAATAGGGAGAAACAGATATGAAACAATTTGTCCTGACACCGGCGGCTGGTAAACGCCTTATTGGAAAAGCGATGACCAAACACGCGTCGGTTGTAAAAGCGCTTAAACAAAACACTGTCGTCATTATAGCCGGAACGACCAATGGCTATGTCGCGGAAGAAATTCTTACCAAATTGAAACAGGAAAAAGATTTCAGGCGCAACCGTTTTCACCGCGGAATTATTCTTCCCCCGGCGCAGTCAGGAATTTCCAAGGGAAGATATTATGATGAAAGTAAATTCCCCGGCGATGTGGTCATCAAGAAAGGGGTTTTTCAAAAAGGAAAAACGATATTTGATGTTATTGAAGAACTCAGGGAAGGTGACATTATCATTAAAGGAGCCAATGCAGTCAATTTGATTCAGAGAAAGGCGGCTGTATTGATTGGCGCGCCCAAAGCTGGCACCATCGGCGCGTCCCTGCCTGTTTCGGTGGGCAGGCGGGTACGGCTGATTCTACCGGTCGGGCTGGAAAAACGTATTTATGAAAATCTGGATGAGCTCGCAGCAAGGATGAACGAGCCGGGAATGAAGGGCCCCAGACTTTTTCCCGTAGCCGGGGAAATTTTTACAGAACTTGACGCCATCGCTCTGCTTACCGGCGCGCAGGCGTCACTGGTTGCGGCAGGCGGAGTCTGCGGAGCGGAAGGAAGCGTATGGCTCGCTGTCAGCGGCAAATCCGCGCAAGAAAAATCAGCCGAAATATTGATAAAATCAGTTGCCAACGAACCAATGTTTAGTTTTTAAAAAGTTCACGCTTTTTAAAATACTCTATTTATCTACAATATCAGTCCAATATCGACTTCAAAAAAATGAGAGCGCCTTTACTTTAACGGCAAAGGCGCTCTCATAAAACTCAATATCTTAGGCTTCGCCGGGTTCTTTAATATACAATTGCTTGGCTAGCATGTGCATGGGCATGCCGCGTCTGAAGAGAAGAAGCTGCGCCAGTACGATAAAGAGCGGAACGCCGATGAGATAACCTAAAAGGATGCTGCCGGTTAAATCACGCAGGCCCATGACCATAAGCGCCGCCGCGATGGCCAGACCAAGGCAGGCAACCCACTGCGCGCCAAAAGATGTTAACAATAAAGTAATGGGACCGGGAATTTCATCGGCTTTGATCGCGGGGTCCTCTTTGGCGCCTTTAATGATGAAATTAAGGACGGAGTAAATCAGCATGGGAGCGAAGAACATTGCCATAACAACCAGTGTCCACCATACATTGCTTTTCCAGAAGAAATTGATACCCATATGATTGCCGGGCGACCAGAGAACGCCGCCATGTACGGATGCGTCATAGAGAAAACGCTGGTATCCGGTGCAGTCCCAACCGCAGACCAGGACGAACCAGAATAATATCCATGCCCACATCCAGTTGGCATGGGCGGCATAGTAATTCTTTTTCTTAATAAATTTATAGGTTACCCAATATCCAAGAATTCCTTGGGTGACATTGGTCACCGCAAAGCCGCAGACAAGCCACGCGGGTATATCCGTAAAAGTTGTAGCCACCTGCATGGTCTCCCACTGCACAAACTGCCAGAGAAGGTATAATCCTGATGGTGCAAAAAAAGTGGAAAGGAAAAGCAAAGTAAACGTATACCATTTGTTAACAAAAGGTTTTTCTGCTTTGTCCAGCTGACGCGCAGCACATGCTGCAAAACCTGCTCCAAACGCATATCCCCAAATAATATCGACCTGAACCATTAAAACACCCTCCTTTATTTATATTTTAATAAATATCTGGAAATTAATAAGCGAAAAATACGCTTTTAAGTACTCGTATGGGCAATCTGTTGTGTATATTTGTCGTATTTTTCTGCACGATACATGCCTATATCATTGCAGACAGGTAAAATCACAGCAATCAATATACAAAAGACTAATAAATACAATATTATACGACGAGAAGAAAAATATAATATTTTTATAAGTAACTTATGATATCTATCAACAGGAAAGAAATTAAGCCTGATATATCCCGAATGTGAAATATTTGTCCCAAATATGGGACGATTTTTTAAGAAAAAATCCGGGGAAAGAGGACGCTTATTCTATCTTAATATCGTATTTATTAATCTTATTGAAAAGTGTAGATTTTGGTATGCCCAGATGAGAAGCAGCCTTGCGCATATTGCCGCTCGATAATCGCAAAGCTTCGGTAATGAATTCCCGCTCGATTCGTTCCAGTTCCGCCGAAACCGTGCAGGAATTTTTGACCATCATGCTGATATGTTCCTTCAGTACAGCGACATTGTCTTTGGTAACCGGTGCTTTTTCCTGCGTATCGATTGAACGGATATCATTTTCAGTAACAATTTCTTTATCGATGATGATGATGATTCTTTTGAGCAGATTTTCAAGTTCCCGAACATTGCCTTTCCATTCCTTCTGACTTAAGTATTCCATGGCTGAACCGGTCAACTCAATGTTTTTGCCCTCGGCGTGTTGTTTCAGGAAATGCCGCACCAATAACGGAATATCTTCACGACGTTCTCTTAATGGAGGCATATGAATCGGTAGCGTGTTAATCCGGTAGAAAAGATCTTCGCGGAACGTCCCTCTGGCAATCATTACTTCCAGATTTTGGTTGGTGGCGGTGATGATTCGAACATCCACCTTTCGCGACATCTCACTGCCGACACGCTCGAACTCCTGTCCCTGCAAAATGCGCAGTAACTTACCCTGCAAACCGATATCCATGTCGCCGATTTCATCAAGAAAAATGGTGCCGCCATCCGCCAGTTCAAAACGGCCCTTCTTTGATCTTACGGCGCCGGTAAAAGCTCCCTTTTCATAGCCGAAAAGCTCGCTCTCCAGCAGTTCCGAAGGAATTGCCGCACAATTTATCTTGATGAAGGGACCGTTTTTTCGGCGGCTGAGATTATGAAGCGCCTGCGCGACAAGTTCTTTGCCGGTTCCGCTTTCACCTGAAATAAAGACGGGCATGTCCGTTGCGGCAACTTTGCTGATGAGGGCAAAAATCTCCTGCATGCGCGCGCTCGAACCGATAATGTCTTCAAAACAGGAAAGATCGTCTAGCTGCTGATAAAGATACACTGTTTCCTTTTTTAACTGCTGCAACAAACGTGAGTTTCCTATGCAGATCGAAGCCTGTTCAGCAAGCATTTCCAGCAGGGTATCGTCATGGGCAAAGCCGGGACGATCATTAATGCGCGCCATAAGGAGAGCCCCGGCGATTCCTTGATCTGTTTTGATAGGGGTTCCTGTCAGATTAATCACCGGTTTACCCTGCAGAGACAGTCCGGATTTTGCTGCAAGCGCCGGCAGTGTTTTTGATACGGCGGCGTAGATCAGTTCCTGATTTTCGAATGGTTGGGGAAGCTCAACATCCGATACGCAAGTCACTTTCTGCGATGATTCATCAAAAAGCAAAATCCAGCTGATATCACATTGCATGAGGTCCTTTGCCTTGATGGTGATGTTCTTCAATGAACGTTTAAGTTCACCATGCGAGGCAATTTTGCGGCCAATGTCCAAAATAGCGTCAATCACGCGCAAGTGACGTTCCATGATGCTGTATCCGCGCGCGATGGATTCCTTGATAAGTTTGGAGAAGGAAATACTCATTAAAGTAAAAAAGACAAAGGCAGCGACACGGTCAATCAAAACGGCAGAATCAAGTGGAATGTGAAAATAATGCATATCAAAGGCGGCAAGTGATGCAATGATGGCAATACCGGTAGCGATGCTGAAAATCACATATTCATAATGGTAGCGCAAAACGCTCGAAATCCCAACGAGGTAGTATAAAATAAACACAGGGTCATTCATGGCGCCGGTGGGCATGCTCTTATAGAAGGATAACATGATAACACTGACCGTAATAAAGGTAAAATCCAGCATCATCGTAAAATATCCGATGAAAGGGCGATAATAACCGCGTTGCAGAAAATAATAAACCAGATAGGCTGCGGCGCTCATGAGCACCCATTTACTGACTACCAGAGGAATAAAGACCAGGCTGATATAACCGGTAAAAAAACGCAGGAGATATAATACGGGGACAAAGCCTATAAGGATGACCAGTCTGAGGCGGCTGATGAGAATTTCACCGTTTCTGCGTTCGATCTCTAACAGATCATCAATGGGCGGCTGTTCATTTTTTACCACCATGCGAACCTCATGTATTATACCAATGCAGAAAGTCACATCTTATTTGGGTGGCTGGTAGTATAGGACATGGAAACATTGCATGTCAAAGGAAATTTGGCGCATACTATCATTCCCAGCTTGACCAGAAATACTAAAAATATTAATAAAGAATCCTATTTTGCGGGAACAACCTGCTTTTTGCTAAAATCCCGTATCATATAAGAAAAGTGATATTTTATGAAAGACAGCCATATTAACAATGTCATCAAAATATTGAAAAAGAATCTGGAAGTGGGAACCCTGCCGATTGTTTCTCATCTGGCGGAAAATCAACGTGATCCTTTCGTCATTTTAATCTCCACGCTTTTGAGTTTGCGGACAAAGGATGAGGTAACGGCGGTGGCAACGGACAGACTTTTTGAACTGGCATCCACTCCGGAAGAAATGCTAAAGATTCCTTTGGATAAAATCGCGAAGGCCATTTATCCGGTCGGCTTTTACCGCGTGAAGGCAAAAAACATTCATCATGCCAGCCGCGAGTTAATCGGACGCTTTTCATCCAAAGTGCCGGTTAACATCGATGATTTACTGAGTATTAAGGGCGTGGGACGCAAAACCGCCAATCTGGTTGTTTCGCTTGCCTACGGGAAGGACGCTATTTGCGTTGACACGCATGTTCACAGAATCTCTAACCGGCTGGGGTACGTCAAAACCAAGACGCCCGACGAGACGGAATTTGCCCTGCGCAAAAAACTGCCGATACGGCATTGGATTATTTACAACACGATAATGGTTGCCTTCGGTCGCAAGACATGCAAACCGGTTTCCCCGCTTTGCAGTCAGTGCCCGGTAAATAAATATTGTGACCGGATTGGCGTTACTTTGAGCCGTTAACAATATGGAAGTTGATTGATTATGAATGTTCAGTTCGGACGGATACGATTCATTTGCGGGGATAACGGCGGTAAATATCCCTTCAATCATTCCTTGTATCTCGAGGGAGATAATTCACGCGTCATCATTGATCCATCATGCAGCCAGGCAAAACTCGTCGAACTAAAACAGAAGGATGGTGTTAAAGAGGTATGGTTATCTCACTGGCATGAAGATCATATGCGCTATATCAATCTTTTTGCCGATTGCACGCTGAGAATCTCCGAACGGGATTTCCCGCCGCTGACTGATATAAATATTTTTCTGGACTGGTATGGTCTTAAGGAGGGGATTTTCCGGGAGCTTTGGGAAAAAGAAATGCTGGAGAATTTTAATTATCAACCCCAAAATAAGGTTCTCTTTATTAAAGATGAAGAAACCATTAATCTGGGAAATCTCGATGTTCAGGTCATTGCCACGCCGGGGCACACGCCGGGGCACCTCTCCTTCTTTTTCCCCAGTGAAGGAATTCTTTTTCTGGGGGATTACGATTTAACATCTTTTGGCCCGTGGTACGGGGATGTTTATTCCAGCATCGAACAAACCATTGCATCCATCCATAAACTTAAGATTATTCCCGCCCGCACATGGATTGCATCCCACAATACCGGACTTTTTCAGGAAAATCCGGAAACGCTTTGGAATAATTACGAAAATGTTATTTATCAGCGCGAAAACAGGATTCTTAACTTTCTGGACAAGCCTAAAACGCTCGACGAAATAGTCTCTGCCTGGCTGATTTATGGAAAACCGAGGGAGCCAAAAGAATTTTTCGAATTTAATGAACGCGCTTTGATTAGCAAGCATATCGAACATTTGGAGGGACAGAGGAAGATTATTAGGGATAAAGCCAAATACGTAAAAGTATAGATTTAAAAGATTTATTAACAAAATAATGGCTGAAAGAAAAAAGTTGACTAGCGTATAGTGTTTTGGTATTGTCCGCTGGTTAAAAAATAAATTTGTTATTAAGAGACAATATTTATGTATACATTATTGATTATTTTGCATGTTTTAGTTTGCCTGGTTTTAATAACGATTGTGCTCCTGCAGGCAGGCAAAGGCGCCAACATGGGTGCGGCATTCGGCGGTTCCAGTCAAACCGTCTTTGGCTCTTCCGGAGCCGGCACATTTTTAGGAAAGTTAACCGCCGGTGTAGCAATAGTTTTTATGCTTACATCTCTGATACTTACCTATATGGCAAATCACCAGAGTTCGGGCGGCTCTTTAATTGATCATAAAGCGCCTGTTGCCGCTGAACAAAAAATTCCGGTGAATGCCGTTGATGTTGGACAAAATCCCATAACACCTGCCGCACCTGCAAAACCAGTCGCACCGCCCGCACCGGCCAGCAAGTAATCAGGGTTCTTTAATGTTGACAATCGGCTATGCATGGAAAGATAAATACTGATTAAAAGGCCGAGTGAATACAAATATTTTTTGATGCCGAAGTGGTGGAACTGGTAGACACGCTATCTTGAGGGGGTAGTGGCCACAAGCCGTCCGAGTTCAAGTCTCGGCTTCGGCACCATAACGAATACAAGGGGTTAGCTGATTCATCAGTTAGCTCCTTTTTCATTTTTTGGACACTTGGTCAACGTTTTGGTCAACACTTTTCAAAAAACCTTCCATTTGTTCAACAGCATTACGTTTGTCTGAAGTATCAACGGTATCATATCGTATAAACATTTCCCGCGTTGAGTGACCGGTAATTTTCATTATTACCGACTCGGATACTCCGGCTTTTCGCATATTAGTGTTAAAACAGTGTCGCGAATCGTGGAAGACAAATCCATCTTTTGTTTCTCTACCATAAGGAATACCAGCATCTCGACAAGCTCTAGATAGAGCTTTCCTTATATCTTTAACTGGTTTCCCATTATAGAGAAAAACATGGTTATCATGAAGATTCCTGGGAATTCTCGAAATTATTTCGAACAATGCATTACAAATTGGAATAGTTCGCTTCTCTCTGTCTTTTGTATCGGCGGCATCAAGTTTAATAACCCTATCTTTCAGGTTAACTTTATCCCAAGTCAATTTTAATACCTCGCTTTTTCTCATACCTGTATAATATCCAGTTGCAACGATTGCCTTCGTATGAGGGGGAAGTGCCGCCATCAGACCATGAAACTCGTCAGAAGAAAGAACCCTGTCACGTGCGTTTTCTTTAATTTTAAGTAATTTTTTTAACTTCCTAAAAACTTTTATTGTATCTCCGCCGACCATGTCATTATCAAATGCTTTATTGATCATTGTCCTCGCCATGGACACCTGTTGATAAATGTATGAATCAGATTGTCCCTCTTTTTTTCGCTTTGCCTTATAATTTTCAAGGTCAACTTTTTTCAAAGTATTGACGATTCGATTCCCAAACTCTTCATTAAATGACTTTAAATTAATTTTAAGAATATAGTATCTTGCCAGCGCTTTCACACCCTCCAGACTCAGATACCATTTTGTCAATTCATTAAATGTCATATTTGCTTCAGGTTTAACGTCAAATATTCTGTTTTCACGTTTCTGGCTCCGGCGCTTACCTTCCGCATCCTGGGCTTCCTTAATGGAAAAACCCACAGACTCTCGTTTTTGTTTCCCGCCAGGAAGCCGATAACTAATCCAAAATCTGACCCTGTTTGATCTTTTAGCTTTGACAAGATCTTCGCCACAGGTGCATAAGCGATTACTTGCGTTCTGCTTAAAATGACAAACAGGGCATTCCGCCAAAATCGACATACATTTTATCCTCCTTTCTTATTTTAATTATTGTCGGCAGTCAGAGAATCGATAAACAGGTCTAGCTCTTTTTTATCGAATAGAACTCTTCCACCAATACGTTTTGGTTTTACAGGGAAAGGATTTTTCGCTTTCAATCCAATGCGATTCCGAATCGTCTTAGCAGCAATTCCCAGATAAACCGCCGTTTGGTCAATACCTAATAATCTTGGTGCAATTTCTTTTTTTTCTTTTGACATCCTGTTTTCCTTATGAAACAGGAACTGCATCAAAAACTTGCATTAATTTTGTATAAGAATTTTCACATGAAAGAAGCCTTTTTTATATTATGCCAGTTCCATGGTTAAAAGTTTACATTACCAGCAGATTGTTGGAGTTGTTAATAGTAGGAAAGTTTCCTGTACCACTACACTCCTTACCTCTGGTTTTTGCTATTTCATGCTCCTTTAAAAAGAGCCCTTTTTAATCATCTCGTGGTAGTGTTTTTACGGCCACTCACTCTGCCCATCCGCCCAGCAGTCTCCCACCAGATGACCGACGCTTCAAATTGTCAAAGATCGAATTTAAAAAATTGTTATCGTCATTACTATCGTCAGTATTTTAAACACGATACGTCTAAATGTCAATATTATAAATAATTACAACAACTTATGAATGTGTTGATACGTATAGATTTAGAGTTATCTAAGACGTATGTTTACATATGTATCTTGAAAACAGAACAAATAGATGTAATTTTTTTAAAAAATCGTCACTCAAAAACAGAAACATCTCTTTCGGGAAGTTTCTGCTCATCAAACCGCAACCATGCCCTGATCTTTGATCCCATCACAAATTTGCCAGAAGTGTGACAGAAAGAATGATAACGGACATGATCATGCCGGCGACAGCCAGTACACACTTTTACATGCATAACAACCATCACCTTTTATTTGATACGTTACTATTTCTATATCAAAACTTTTAAAATAAAAATTCCCTGGCAGCTTTATTCTGCCACCAGGGATCTTTCATCAGGCTTTGGCTGCCGCTGCTTGCATTGTTGCTCTTTGAGTAGCCATCCATTCACGGAAAGTTCGAAGTTCCTCAATTTGTTTTTTTACATTTACAATTTCAGTTTCGAACGTTTCTCCGATGACGGCACCCGATGCTGCGCCGACAATTCCGCAACCAATTTTCATCAGTAAGCTCGTCGTCGGAAACGCCGCTACAAGTACTACGGCTCCTGCAATTGCAGCAATACCTTTTGTTCCCATGTTAAATCCTCCTTAGGGTTATTTTTTGGTATTAGAATAATTTCTATATTCCTTTTTTAATTAGATGATTTATTGATATTTACTTCGGCAAAAAACAGGCGTAAGATAATTACCCGTCGGCAGATCACACCGGTAATCATTTCTTAACAGAGGTCATTAATATCATGTCAGATAAACAGTCCCCTTATATTGAGAATTTGATACTTGATCAAATTGCAAAAAAGGTTTAAATAAGAAAAAAGTCATCTATATAGATTTTTATATGATCTAAACAAAATTGTTTAGACAAAAGGCTGACGTTTGCTTTTCTAGTTTAATTATCATCTATTAATAGGTATTTCTATATGTGGGCAGATAATGAAACTGATCAAGATCTTCTAGGGTTTACCATTCACGCACATTTGTTACTATCCATTGTTAAAGACCCTAACATGCTGCCTGTTACAATTGGTCTTTTTGGTGATTGGGGTGGCGGCAAATCAAGTATTCTCAAGATACTTCAACAACAATTAGTTCGGGATGAAGATATTGCTGTTGTTTACTTCAATAGTTGGGTTTTTGAAGGCTATGATGATGCAAAAAGTGCAATACTTACAACTCTTCTTAATGAACTCAGCGAACATCAAAAACTTAAGAGCATCGTAGGTGACAAAGCAAAGGAATTATTAAGAAGAGTGAATTGGATGAAACTTGTCAAGTATGGTATTGGCGCAGGCATATCCTATCTGACATCAAATCCATTGCCTCTACTACTTGCAGACGGTACGCTGCCAACAGATCAGATTATAAAACAGGGTAAAGAAACAGCAGAAACACAAGAGACGCCTTCTTTAAAGTTTGATGATTTATTAAAAAAATCGCAAGAATCTGTTGAAAACATTCGATCTTTTCGTTCTGATTTTCAAGAGTTAATAAACAAAACAAAATTAAAGGCTCTCATAATATTAATTGATGATTTAGATAGGTGCTCACCAGAAAGATTGATAGAGAATCTTGAAGCAATCAAACTATTTTTAAGTGTTGATCATACCGCATTTATCATTGCGACTGATCGTCGAATTGTTGAAAATGCTATCCGTATCAAATATGCTGAATTATTTACGGGAGAGAAAGGTGCAACAATTGGTGATTCCCTAGTTACTGATTATTTAGAAAAACTAATCCAAGTACCATATACATTACCCAAATTAGCTCCTCATGAAGTGCGTTCATATCTGTGTATGCTATTTCTCAAGAAGTATTTGCCGGAACCAAAATTTCTGGAAGTACTTCAGAAATATAGTCAGTTTCTCGAGAGAGAACGCTATAAGTCTTTCCAACTTGGCGAAGAAATAAATTCTATCAAAGATGATCGTCTAAAAACAGTCGTCTCTAATAGCCTTCGATTAGTAGAAACTTGTTCAGATGCAATAACTGATGGCTTAAAAGGTAATCCGCGACAAATTAAAAGATTTTTGAATGCTCTTTGGTTAAGAAAAACTTTGGCGGATGTTGCAAAGATCACTACATTAAAGGATCATATTTTGATCAAATTAATGGTACTTGAATATATGAGTAGTGACCGCTTTGATGAATTGTATCAATGGCATCGTGCATCGGGGGATGGTACTGCTCAACCATTAATCGAACTAGAAAATGTTAAGAACATTGAGGAAATACCAGAGAAATATAAAAATTGGAAGACACCACGATTCTGGCGATGGTTGAAGGCACAACCCCAAATAGCGAAAGAAGATCTTCGCGACTATTTCTGGGTTGCGAGAAGCTCTGTTACAGACACTCTTGCGGGTCTGCGACTCATGACGCAAGCGATGAGAACATGTGCAGAAGAACTGCTTTTAAAAATAGACACTCAAAGGCGTAACGGCATTAAAATGTTCGCATCACTCCTAGAAGATGAGCAAGAAGGTGTCCTTGGTATTGTTGCAAGACACGCAATGCAAGATGTAAAAGATGACACGGCATTACGTTCTCTAATTGATCTGGCAGCGAATGGACATATGAATAGTGCAGAATCATTTTCTCGATGTGTGGAACGTATAGGTGCTTCCAATCTCAGTCCCGGTTTCGGCATTACATTACGCGCATTTAACGTCGATACATCAAATCAAGCATCAGTATTAGTTGGAGAGGTTAGAAATAAATTAAGCAAAACAGATTCTAAAGTTGGTCGTGCGATATCGAGCAAAACAAAGAGTAAAAAATAATGGGAACTTCTAAAGTATATGGTAGTCCAAAATGGCCAGGTGTAAATAATGCTGTGGGAAACGCAGCTTCCGGGTACTTATCTACAAATAAAGTCAAAAACGCTGTTAATGTCTTTACTGATGCTTATAAAAAATACCTTTCGTCAGATACAAACCTTCAAGGCACCCGTCAAGGTGTCGGTGGTGGTACTGCAGGAAGACAAAAATTACCTAGAGGTGGTGGCAGTGGCGGTGCTGCTAGGTTGCGTGCTGCAAATAGTGGTGCAAATTTAGCGTATTTTATTAGCACGGTTGGTAAATCAGGGCTAGATGATGCACTTCGGGTATTCGATCTGTCTGATCTGCGAGAGAAATCGCTTGAAGAATTTCTCGATGGTGTTGTAGAACGCCTCTCTGAAGCGGGCGGATTGCTTGATGATGAGGCGATTAATCGAGCAATGGCTGAAACTATCGATGAACTTGCAGAAGAAGTTCAAACAGTTGATGAATTTGACACACTTCTAACGAGTGGTAATATAAACATTGAGGAAGTGCTTCAAATCTACTATGCGAATATATTAGCGGCTAATTTTGAGCAGAAGCAATTTAGCGTAATACAGGAAAAAATCCCACCTGAACAAACATATGCTTTCTTTCAACGAGCACGCGAAATCATACGAGCGATTGTCAGAGAAGAACTTTCCAGAGAGAAAGATTTAACAAAAATTAACTGGAACAGTAAAGATGGTTTACGCATGGCAGATGAAATTAACCGAGAAGTTTTGGATATTTTGATTCCATGAATACAATTACAGTTCAACTACAAAAGGGTAATCCTTACAAGTCTGGTTCCGCTATTTATCTCGACATAAATGGAATTAGGCGACTGCAATCAATATTTAGCATCGAAGAATACGCACGTATTCGCGGATCGTTCGATTACGCGGCAGCAGAATTTGCATATTTCGCATCCGTTGTATATGGTTGCGATAGAGCAGTTAATCGGGAAAATTACGTTGGCGACCGCTGGACCAGAGAATTTGCTGTACAGATTCCTGTTGTCGATCCTAATAAATGGTCTCATGTTTCAGATTTAATCGAGTCAATGCTTGAATTTCTAACCGGCGATATTTGGCATTTTAATTTCGTAACGTCGGCGATACCTCTATTTGGTCAGGCATTCAGAACAGAAAGGAATGGATTTATCGATGTAAAACGTATTCGCGGCGATGCTGTATCACTTTTTTCAGGTGGTTTAGACTCCTTGGTGGGTATTATCGATTGGCTCGAGGACAATCCTTCTTCCAGCATAGTTTTAGCATCAAGTTACGACCCGCAAGCGGAGAATTCCAAAACTGATCAGCAAAATCTGATGCCATTCCTGTTGAGGAGTTATAATAACCGTATTCAACGTTATTTGGCACGTACAGGTTTATGTGCAGATAGTCAAGATAAGGAAAAAGACATTAATTTTAGAAGCAGATCTTTGGCCTTTATAGGAAATGCTGTCTTGGCAGCAAGTTTTCTCGGTGAGGGTACACACATTATTATTCCTGAAAATGGTGCTATCGCACTAAACTATCCTTTAACTCCAGCGCGTAGAGGCTCCTTAAGCACAAGAACAGTGCATCCCTACTTCATCACAATGTTAGACACCCTCTTAAATAACCTCGGACTACATTATCCACTTAATAATCCATACGTAATGAAAACAAAAGGGGAGATGATGCAAGAATGTAGAAATGCCAATCTTCTCCAAGCTTCCTATCCCCATTCTATATCTTGTGGAAAGCGTGGGTTTGGAAGAAAGCACTGGGCGGATCGACATGCTTGCCAGTGTGGGGTATGCGTCCCTTGTATCTTCCGACAAGCAGCTATTCAAAATTGTGGTTTCCCAGCGGAGCGGTATGGTTACGATGTAACTTCTGAGACTGTTCTAAGGAAGATTTTATCGCAACCTAATCACGATCTTTCATCTGTTGTAGATTTTATAGAAAGAAATGATGATGACAATACAATCTGGCGAACACTTCGATCAAATGCACCTTTAAATGTATTGCAAAAAAGACAATATGTATCTTTGATTGTTAGGCTGCGTGATGAAGTGAAGAATTGGGCACAGAGCATGGGAATTTTATAGGTCTTACATGCTTATAGATACTCACTGTCATATTGATCTGTTTAATAACCCAATTGCGACAGCATCGATTTACCATAATGCAAAAACGAGCTGTGTTATGACAACGATGATGCCTAGCCATTATCAGATGGCTTTACCATACTTGAAGCCATACAAATGTGTAATGCCTGCCATAGGACTGCATCCTCTAAGAGTTCATGAAGATAAAGAAGAAATAAAAAAATTTATTAATTATGTAAATGATACAGCTTATATAGGTGAGATTGGCCTAGACTTCTCCTTTGAGGGCAAGAAAACAAAATTGAAACAACTAGATACTTTAAAAACTATATTACCATTTCTTAAAAATAATAAATTCGTAACTGTTCATAGTAGAAATGCGCATGAGGAATTAGCTCAATTGCTCGATGATTATCATATTGGGCCGGTGTGTTTTCATTATTTCATTGGAGGGCCGCAAACTGCGGGTGCATTAGCAGTGAAAGGGCATTACTTTTCAGTCAATGTCAATATCTTACGAAGTAAGCACAGAAATTTGATAGAAGCTGTTCATAGGGATCATATACTTGTTGAATCTGATGGACCTTTTCTAACGAATCAACCATTAAAGATGATTCAGTATGTATATGATGAATTAAGTAAAATATGGCAAACTGACAAATATGTAACGGAACATATTATCTCTGCGAATTTTGAAAAATGTCGTACAGTTTCTAAAGAGTAAAGTAATAATCTGACTTAATTTCTAAAAGGAGAATAATAACTATGGATAAAATCCCAAATAGACGAGAAATCATTACACTAGCGAAGCAACTAGCAACTCCTATTGATTTTAACAAATTAGAGAAAACGGGAATAATTAAGCAACAAGGTGCTTGGTTTAAAATTTCAAACATAAAATTACTTCCAGAACATGCATCTCGACAGATTAGTTCGATTAAAATTGATGACAAAGGTAATTGTTTTGTGAAATTTCCCAGATCATGGGAAAAAGCCCAGATGATTTACAGAAAAATGACTAGAAAATCATATGATGAATAACGTGTATCAGAATATGGACCATTTATTCATTCTTTTTAACGAAAAAATTATTCTTGTCCTTCCAACAACTCCCGGATTGCCGGTTTTACATAAACGTTACTCAGGTCGAATTGTCTTAGTGCCGTTATTGCGATCTGAATCTTTTCCTGTACAGTAGTTTTAGAATTAAGAATCAGAATATATTGACCTTCAACAAGACACAGGCCACCGCTGCTGGATACATCGTCAATGTTTATATTCTCATCGCGGACCAGTATTCCGAGTCGTTCAGCCAGTTCTTCCAGTTGAAGTAAAAGGATTTCGTCATTTAGCATTAATCAAGAGCAAAATTGGTTTGATTTTTCATTTGTCAAAAATAAATAGATTTACTTTTTTCAATTTCTAAAAAAGTTTGCGGCGCAACTTCATTTGCGCCATTTTTTAAAACGCTCTTCACATTCTCTCTGGGGAAGCCAACTACCTGCTTCTAAAATATTTTCAAGTGCTACAATAGCGTTATGTTTTGTTATAATTTTCCGTTCGACTAGATTATCCATCAACCATAACAAACCGTGCACTGTCAGACCTTCCTGCTTTGCGGCATTGCGTAAAGCGTTGTCACCTGTAATTAGATAGCAAGCATTACGTTTTGCTAAATGAAGGGCAACAAGATCATTTGTTGACGGACTTGCATATTCATTTCTAAGCGCAAAAACATCTTTTGTTTCTTCACCAGATATTCCCTCTTCAGTAAAACCAAGCTCCAGCAAAAGCTTACCAGCCGGCTTCTCCAACTCCGCAATAATAACATCCGGAAGTGCAAGTTCATAAGACAACTCTAATACAGCTTCAAGGAGTTTACCATTATTAAGATCAATGCATATAGAAGTATCAAGAATTATCTTCTTCAAGTCCAGCTATCACGTCCTTACGAAATTTGTCATATGGAATATCTAAAAATTCAGCTGCTCGTATAGGTGAAATTATCCCTTCAGCCACAGCCTGGATAACTAACAACTTAAATCTTTGCGGTTCTTCCTCTTTAACGTCAACAGGTTCATTCTTATACCATTGCTTTATGCGAAATTTTTTAAACCATTCGATTGCTTTACTTTCCGAAATAATATCCAAATCCTTAGCGCGATAGATCCACTGCTGCATACTCATCCCATATTTTTTCTTCAGCAAAACTAATTCCGACAGATCAATATTATTCCGCTTTTTGCCAAGCTCGCGATAGACCGCATCCGCCGGTGCTAAAAAAGCTGCGGAAAAGTGTTTTGCTGCTTTTTCCTCATTTTCATCAGAAGAAACATTCATAATTAAATGTCCTAGTTCGTGAGCAAGGTCTGATCTTTGACGATCGCCGGTAAGCCCTTTTTTAACCACAATTACCGGTATAGAATCATTTGCCCAGCAGGACAATCCGTCAAATTTATCTGATGCTTCAAGCGGGATAACCATTGCCCCTCGATCTTCGACAATATCCGTCATGTTTTCGATCGGATCATTTCCTAAAGACCATTCTTTTCTTAAATCATCCGCCAACTTTTCAATATCACTACTCTTATGTATATTTCGATGTCTCAATTTACTGATGCTGATTTTATCAAAGCGGTCCTCCGGGAAAAGAGCTTCTATTTCCAAATATTTTTCAACTTTATCTTTTACCTGAGCATGAATCGACAACAGATATTTTTTTGATAAAGAAGCCCTTTTTCTGTAAACCGGACAACTCAACGATACCTGCACGGCATCCGGCCTGAAAAAAAATTCAACCTTCACTCCCAAAGCTTTTGCCAGTTTAATCAATACGTCAGAGCCGGGATTCGTTATTCCCTGCTCGTACTTTTGAATTACCTGCGCACTGATATAATTATCCGAAGCCTCGGCAAGCCCCCGCAAAGATAAACCGGCGGCAATTCGCGCCTGTTTAATTCTATCCCCCAGCATATTCTTCTCCTCCATTGGTTGACAAAATAACATAAAGTTATTAAATTGTCAACTAAGAAATTTAGAAAGGAGGTGAACCATTATGGCTAAAAATCCACCTTATGGCGACAACCATCGGCACGGACAGGTAACAGATCGGTCGCAAACGTATAATCCACATAATGATCGCTGGGTTAAGCGTGATACGGATACCGGCAGATTCATTGATCAAAAAGCCGACCACGATCCGTTCAAGGGCATTAGGAAAGAAAAGTAGTTAATTTATTAGGCTTTTCAAGATTATCAAGGATTCGTCAGCGTGTAAACCATATCGCCGACGAAGCGCCGGAAAGATTCATTTTCGACGAACTGTTTGTATACGTGTGTATCATCCTTGAGTAAGAGCTGCATCACTTTGCCGAGCGCTTGGTCATGGGCCATGCGCGCGGTATGTGGTGTATTTTCTTTAGCATTTTGATATGCCGTATCAGCGGCGACTTTGGGAGCAATATCTTCCCGAATCCGTTTTACGACACGATCCGCATCAGTAAAAAGCGTGCCAAATTGATCATTAAATGTCTTGATTATATTGCTCAAATAATCAAGCTCAGACTCTTTTTTGCGGCCTTCTGCCTCCGTAGGCACTGGTCCAATTTCCGCATCCTTATCAGCCAGCGCAATCTTCATTACCGCCTTCTTCTCCACACGATAGCTGTCCATGTCAATTGCTTCAAGGATACCCTTGGCGAGGTCATCCTCTTTCGGTGCGGGCAGTTTGGGTGTCAGCAGATTGAGCATGATCGAAAGTTTTTCCCAATCGCGGTTAGTGTATGGTATCACTGAAGCCAGGAAATCATAGGTTCGGCAGAAAGCTTTGGCTTTACCTTTGAAATCCACCTGCTGATCTTCATCCAGTGATTCCTTGTAAACGGCCACACAAACATCGAGGATTGGATCAAGCTTATCACGCTCAGCACCACCAAGAAACAATTCGACTATTTCATCAATCTGTTGCGGCGAATAAACCTGTGCACCGCCAAGTGTTGTCCTCAGATCGTTTAACTTATTAGGATCGGTTTCTTCGGCAAGTAACGTTGTGCGATAATAATCCTGAAAAGCGTATGAGATTGTTTCGCTGTTGTTCTGAAAATCAAGAACGAAGCAATCATGTTTTTGCGGATGCGCGCGATTAAGTCTGGAAAGTGTCTGCACTGCCTTAATGCCTTCCAGAGGCTTATCCACATACATCGTATGCAGAAGCGGCTCATCATAGCCTGTCTGAAACTTGTCGGCACAGATAAGAAAACGATAAGGATCAGTCTGAATCTTCTCGGCAATGTCGCTACTTGAAAATTCATTGAGTGAGGCTTCAGTGACCTTTACACCACCGTATTCATGCTCGCCTGAAAAAGCAACAATTGCCTGATAGGGACTTTTGCGCTCCAGGAGATAAGTTTTTATAGCATGGTAGTATTGAATTGCCCGTTCAATGCCGCTAGTCACTACCATCGCCCTTGCTTGCCCGCCGATCTTTCCTGCCGCAAGCACCTGCTCGTGGAAATGATCCACCATTATTTCAGCCTTGAGGCGGATTGCATGATCGTGGCTTTCCACGTAGTGCCGCAATTTTTTCCGCGCCTTTTTTGTATCGTATTCCGGGTCGCCTTCGATTTTCTTTACCAGCTTGTAGTAGCTGTTGACGGGTGTATAACTCTTGAGCACGTCAAGAATGAAGCGCTCCTCTATTGCCTGCTTCATCGTATAAATATGGAAAGGCCGGTGTTTAACCTTGCCTTCGTCATCGGGTGGCAATTCATCACCGAACATTTCCAGCGTTTTGTTCTTGGGAGTGGCAGTGAAAGCAAAATAGCTGGCGTTTTTAAGCATTTTGCGTGCCTTCATGCGTTTTTCCAAAGCCTCGTTTATCGTATCTTCAGGGTCTGTTTCCACCTCCGTGCCGCCTTTCCCCGCACCCAGCGCCTTGCTCATGGCGGCTGAAGTTTTTCCACCCTGGCTCGAGTGCGCCTCGTCAATGACTATAGCAAACGTTTTGCCACTTTCGATTGAAAGCTCATCAAGAATGAAGGGGAACTTCTGTATAGTCGAGATTATGATCTTCTTTCCTTGCTCGATGAACTTGCGCAAATCGCCTGCATTTTCGGCGTGGCCCACTGTCGCTTTAACCTGCATGAATTGTTTTATGGTATTCTGAATCTGATCATCCAGAATCCGCCGGTCAGTGATTACAATGACCGAATCGAAAATTTCCTTACCCTCGTGTTTTACTCCGATGAGTTGATGTGCAAGCCACGCGATGGAATTCGACTTTCCACTACCCGCCGAATGTTGAATAAGGTATCGTTTTCCTACTCCATGATCCTTCACGTCGGCCAATGCTTTACGCACCACATCAAGTTGATGATAACGGGGAAATACCTGGCTGCGTTTTTTCTTGCCAGTCTTCTTGTTTTTGACTTCGACAATCTGGGCGTAATTTTCCAGGATATTGGTTAATCCCGCCGGTGTAAGTAGCTCTTTCCAAAGATAGTCAGTCTTTAGGCCATCAGGATTTGGCGGATTACCGGCGCCATCATTAAATCCTTTATTGAAGGGCAGAAACCACGATGCCTTCCCCTTGAGCTCGGTGCACATACGTACTTCGCTATCGTCAATGGCAAAGTGAACGATGCAACGGCCAAATTCAAAAAGCTTTTCGCGCGGATTGCGGTCGCGGCGATACTGTTCTATCGCGTCTTCCACTGTCTGTTTGGTAAGGCTATTCTTTAACTCGAAAGTGGCAATCGGCAGGCCATTAATAAACAAACTCAGGTCCAGCGCACGGCGCGTTTCGTCTATACTGTAGGCAAGCTGACGTGTTATGGAAAAACGATTCTGGGCATTGAGTTCTGCCGCTTTAGCGTTGCCTTCCGATGGTGTGCCATAGAAAAGATCAATGTGTCCGATGGGATGATGTTCGATTCCTTTACGCAAAACATCAATGACGCCACGTTTGCCGATCTCCGAAGAGATTCGGGTAAGCAACTTAAGGCGATTCATGTTTTTCGAGTCAAGATAACTTATAGGGCCAAGTTTTTCAAATACTTCGGGCTGCGTGCTATGCAGGAAAGCAAAAAGCTGCGTCACGTCAATGGCGTGAGCTCGGTCATAATCCTGGGCAAATCCGGCAATGTAACCTGAACCACTTGCTCTTCGGTAAGCTATTTCAACAGATGTCTCGGCCACACCACCGGCTGCAATATCCAACCCATCAGTGCCGGTCATGAAACGCATGATAATGGTTTCAAGTCCCTTTTCACTTACATCAGTTGTCATACGGCAATCTCCTCATCGGAAATTTCGGCTTCATCACTTGCTGCAATTTCTTCCAGAGTTTCTTCTTCAGGTAACGTAGCGGCCACTTCGCGCACATCCAGCTTGCCCGTAACCACATCTGCAATAAGGCGCATCCGGTATTCGTGCAATAACTTGATTTCTTTTTCGAGTTTAGTAATTGCGAAATCAAATGATACAGTCTTCGTCTCAACATACTCTGAAATTATTTTTTGTTCTTCTTTGGGCGGTAAAGGTATTCCCATTGCACCTATTCGTTCAACATTCAAGTTACCCTGTGTATTCACTGGTGCTTCAATTAAAAATACAGGCTTCATGCAAAAAAAGAGATAATAAAGGAAATCACGATCAGCATTTGCTGATGGAACAAACCCAACTATGGAATCGGGAAAACAAGCATCAAATTTAAGGATAGATACTTCTCCGATATTCGCCGCAATCGTCATCACTAGAGTTTCCTTTGGGAACAGTTTACTGACGGCGTACCCTTTTTCGTTAAGAGTCTGACTGTAACTCTTAATAAACTTGCCAGACTTAGCAACTACACCAGTTTGGATAAATGGATACTTACCATCGTAAAGCGACTGGTCATTGCGCGGTCGATGGGAGAATTTCCCACGAAGAATTCGTGCTATCTGTTTAACACGTCGGACTTCCCAGTGCTGCGGAATATCACCAAGCCAAGGAATGCCGGATGCTTTAAGCGATACGGAAGGATCAAGGCCACGCGTAACGGCACGATGAATAATGGCCTGCTTTTGTTCATTGAGCAACTCAATTACGCTTCGCTTAGCCCGAATTGCTCGCCCCAACCGTCCATTAGTCCAATTCAAAAACCGTACAATTGCCGTCTGCTCTCCGGGTGGCGGTAGAATAGCTTCAATGCGACCAAGGTCGTCTGAATAAAGACGCAAGCGACTTTCAACGACACCTGTCGAAGCGATTTTTATGCGTACCTTGTATGCTGGTAAGCGCAGGAGTTCGTGATAGTACCACGGTAGTGCATCTTTATTGAAACGGTAAACGCAATAGGCTGGACTAGAAATGCCCTCGAATCGAGAAACTCCAAGGCTACCATTCCATGCCAGCATAATGTTTATGACCATATCGTTGATGCCGACTCTTTTGTAACCGACAAGTGTGGCAGCCCTGCTGTCAGGTTCATCAGACCCATTTATAGATTTGCGCTGGGTAACTCCCGTAAATTGCGACACGCGCAGTAGCTGTTCTTTCCCCGTTGTCGAGCGTGAATCGACTTCATTCAGTAGAAACTTTACACGGCGGATAGACCAATGCCCAGGTATCTTCCCAAGCCACGGTAGCCCCGATTCCTGATATTCTTTATATGGCTTGAGATCAGCGATCATTCTTCAGTATCCTCTGGCACAAGCATCCATACCTTCTTTAGTGGCAAGTCAGCCTTAATTTCAGCAGGCAGATTTTCATAATTGCGGTAGATAGCCTCAACAAGATCACGACTTTCCCAAAGACGTACTGTAAAGTATCCTTGTTTTGCTTCTGAAAGAACCGGTTTATTAAAACCACCCCAACAAACAATAAGCCCCTGTTCGGCTTTGAAGCTTTGCATTGAACCTTGCAGCGTGCGATACACGCTGACATCGGCCGCACTGGTTTGGGACTTAACCTGCACGCAAAGACGTGGCTGATCAAGACCAAGAAATCCGCGCCCGGCAAGAATGTCCACGCCCCCATCAGGTCCGGGCGGTGAAAGTTTTGTTACCCAACCTTCAGCTTTCAAGATTGCATCCACCAATCGTGCAAGCTCGTGTCCTTTAAATCGGCTTTGAATTTGTTCCACAATTTGGTCATGTGCTGCTTGCGCCAGATCGGTTATAGCGGCTTCATCAGTGGTCATTACCTCAGCCGTCTTGTTCGTCTGCACAACATCGCCGACAAGCCCAGGATCAGGTTTGCCTTCGATGACTGCCGCAATTCTATTCGCAGCATCATTTCGCGAAATGCTGCAAACCGTCATGAAAGCCCCGAATGAAGAAAGAAGGTCTTGATTAAAAACAGATCTGGCAACGTCTGGACGAATCCATTGCACTTTTCTTGTATGACGAAGCTCATTGCCCACCTTAAGATACTTATATGAACCGACTACTTTGCCAAGCGCTACCTGTGACGTAAGTTTGCGTGGCAGGACAACTATATCATCTTCTTTCATTGCAATAGCGAATGCCCATAATTGACCGGCATAGTTGCCCGCTGCTCTCGTTTTAAGATCAGGCTTCGCGGTAGTAATGATCTTGAATATGTCTTCATAGGTCTTTGCTTTTTCTAATGAAGGAAATTCTTTAAAACCTATGATAGCGATATTGTTATCAAGCACATAGTCTTCGTCCTGACCGTCGCTACCACCCCTGACCAGATAAACTTTAGTTTGTTCTTTCATCACTTACCTCCGGCAACACCAATAATTTCATCTAAGAGGCCTTCGGCCTCTTTTTCAATTGCAAGAATGTCTTTGCGTATTTCTTCAAGTGTACGCAATGGCTGCGGCTTATAAAAGTGGCGGGTAAAGCTGATTTCGTAACCGATCTTTGTAGCATCTTTTTTTATCCATGCATCGGGTGTGTATGGCAGAACTTCGCGCCTGATAAAAGCTTCTATGCCGCCATCTTCAAGAAGCGGCACCTGTTCGGTATCACGTAATTCTGTGTCGGATTCGTATTCAACGATTACCGTCTTATTTTCAACACTCGCTTCGTATAAACCATACAACGGATTAGCCTTAACCTTGCCCGGTTTATGCACTTTATCGATTACTTGCGGCGCTGTTTCTACACGCCAGCGTATCGCTTTAAAAATCAGATTCAGATCGGTTGCTGATACTTTGATATTTTCACCTTTAAGAGTATTGTCAACACGTTTACGAAACTCATTATGATCTTCATACAGCTTGTCGCCAAGCATCTCGCGAAGTTTTATAGCAATTTCTAAAAGACGTCCATCGCGTTCCCAAGTCTTCTGATCCAGCAATTTCTTCTTCTTTTTATCGGGCAAACCTTTCGGTTTGTCACCGTTTTCTTCACTATCTTCTTCATCTTTGCCCCATTCCGCAAGACGCTTCTCCAGTTTCTCATATACTTTTGCGAAATCGGTGAAAAGATCTTCTCCAAACTCATCATACAAATCAGCCCTGATAGATTCATCACCCGAAGCAAAACGCAGTGTTTCAATAGCCTTAAGTGTAAGTTGACTATGCAGACGCAGTGGACGTTCTACGGTTACTTTCCAGTAACCGAATGCGTCATTGGGGAATATTTTCGACTCCGGTGTTTCTTTGAAATTAAGAAATGTGTTGCTGATACGTTCGATATCTTCCGGCGAAAGCTCGCAGTTTTTCTTACCGAGGTTCTTGCGCAATGGTTTGAACCATTGAGTTGCATCAATAAGTTGAACTTTGCCCTTTCTATGTTCTGGCTTCCTATTTGATAACACCCAAATGTAGGTGGCAATGCCGGTATTATAAAATAAGTTTAAAGGCAACGCGACAATGGCTTCAAGCCAATCGTTTTCTATAAGCCAGCGGCGGATGTTGCTCTCTCCCTGTCCCGCGTCACCCGTGAATAGTGATGAGCCGTTATTTACCTCTGCGATGCGACTGCCCAGCTTTGATTTATCGTTCATCTTGGAAACCATGTTGGCAAGAAAGAGCATCTGGCCGTCACTTGACCGGGTGATAAGCGAAAGTTCGTCGCCGTCGTGCATAACTTTGAAGCGCGGATCGCGTATGCCGTCCTTACCGCCCATGGTTTCAAGATCTTTCTTCCAGCTTTTTCCATAAGGCGGATTGGAAAGCATAAAGTCGAACTCATAAGCGGGGAAGGCATCGTTAGATAGAGTTGACCATTCCGCACCGCCAATAATTCGGTCAGCGTTTTCACCTTCACCCTTAAGCAACATATCCGCCTTGCAGATAGCGTAAGTTTCCGGATTTATTTCCTGCCCAAATAGGCGGCTGTCAATCTGAAGACTGCGTTTCTTTGCAATCTCTTTGAGCGTTTCCTCCGCCACTGTAAGCATGCCACCTGTGCCGCACGCACAGTCATAAAGCAGGTATGTGCCGGATTTTAGCTTGTCCTCAATCGGCAGGAATATAAGGTTGGCCATAAGCCGCACCGCATCGCGCGGCGTCCAGTGCTCGCCTGCTTCTTCATTATTGTCTTCATTAAATTTACGAACTAACTCCTCAAAGACTGTTCCCATTGCATGGTTGTCGATACCATTTGGCGTCAGATCAATTTCGGGATCGAGAAACTTGTTAATCAGCGTACCTAGAGCGTCGGCCTTTGAAAGGGTGGATAGTTGATTGCGAAACTTGAAATTTTCAAGAATATCCTGAACATTTTGAGAAAAACCATTGAGATAATCTTCAAAGTCAGCCCGAAGTTGTTGCTGGCTTCCACGGGATTTCAAATCGCGCAGAGTGAAACGTGAAGTGTTGTAAAATGCCTGACCGGCGGCATCAGCAAGTGCGGAGCGTTGCTCGGTAATACGCGCTTCGTCAAGCATCTTCTTGGTGTCGAGCACCGCCTGTTTGGTTGGTTCGAGAACTGCATCCATCCGACGGATGACGCACATTGGCAGAATTACATCCGGATATTTCCCGCGTTTAAAAAGATCACGTAAAACATCATCAGCGATTCCCCAGATAAATGATACGATTCTATTATGAGTAGCTTGGTCCATTATCGATTTCGATCCGTTTCCAGAAATTACAGCGTCAGCTAGTGAACTGCTAATATTTCTATTTTTCTGCTTTGATTAAAAAAGATTTAATTGGGTAGTATCTTACAACTTTCAAAAGACATTGCAAGAATAAAATTTAAGTAATTTAAGATGTTATGCTCTCTTGAAAAAAAATAACAATTACTGTATTCTCCAGTTCAGTAATCTAAAGAAATATCATATGTAATAATTTTACTTACAGATATTGAGGCATTGCTTTTGTAATTATTAAGTTTCACCAAAGCTTAATCCCTCAAAATAAAAAACCCCCTCAACCTGTACCAGCATTGAGGGGGTTTATAACACAACAGATCATGTACTGTTGTAGCGGCTTTTTTGTTTACCTGTTACTGTTGCCTATCTTTTACTACATTTCTTAAGAAACAAGAGTTTTAACTGCTTCGATAACCGGATTGGTGAACATCGCCATCATAATCACATACAGAGCGAAGGCACCGACTACTTCACCAACATACATCTTTTCATACTTACGTTTCAGGGAAACCATGATCAACCCGCCAACGATCAAACACCCAAGCTGGAAAAAGGGGAAATTGGTTGCTCCTGCTGCCGCAAATTCAGCAAAGCTGAAAGTTGCCGTTAAAAGAACTACCGCCGCCGCTACAATCATTGTTCCTAATGTCTTTTTCATGATCTGTTACCTCCTTAGGGTAGTTTGTTTATTTG
>CAYMWM010000007.1:44968-50713 GCA_964394185.1 uncultured Smithella sp. | reverse complement strand
CTTGATGGGAACCTTATTGATCTTCTTGGTCAGTTCGCACAGCAGGTCAACGTTGGCGTCAGTGGTCTGCTTGGCATAAATCACTTCCACTCCTTTCATAGCCGGCGCGGGATTGAAGAAATGCATGCCGAGAATCCGCTCCGGATTCTTTCCGGCCGTTGCGATTTCGGTAATGCTCATGGTGGAGGTATTGGAGGCTATCAGCGCGTCCGCCGGAGCCGCCGCCGATATTTCAGCGCACACCTTTTTCTTCAGATCCATGATTTCCGGAACTGCTTCAATAATAACCTGGGCGTCTTTGACCGCCTCGGCGATGCTTAAAGATGTGGACAAGTTGCCCATCACCTCGGCCTTTTTTTCAGCCGTGAGTTTGCCCTTGTTGACCAGGAAATCCAGGCTCTTGTTGACAGTAGCCATGCCTTTGTCAAGAAACTCCTGCTTGATATCAACCATAACAGCCTTCATGCCGGCCATCGCGCATACCTGGGCAATGCCGTTTCCCATGGCTCCTGAACCGATTACTGCAATTTTTTTCACATCTTCAATTTTCATCGTGAATCTCCTTCTTATTATTTTTTATTTGATAAGAATCTAGGCAGCAATTCTTTGTTCGCGAAGTATAGGTAAATGAAGGCGTGGCTGTCAAGCGAAAAAGGATTAATGTTACAATAAATTTTATTGTGAATGAAGATTGTAGAAAGTCATTAAAATACAAATGATTATGATTTAAATACCATAAAAACAATTGTTTTTAATCAGATGAACATTATGCATTGTGCTGCTGCTTTTGAAGATTGCTTAATTTTAGTAAAATGGTTATATTAATACCATAAAAAAGCAGTGTTTTTAATATTGCAGGAACAACCAAAAACCAAAGGAGGCAACGTATGAAACAATTGAAAAAAATTTCCATTATCATTTGTGTGACATTGACCTTATGTTTATCCGTCTTGTTTTTTTCTGTAATTTCTCTGGCGGAACAGAATAATGTAAATAATTGCATTAGTTCCTGTGAAGACAAGAAACAAACATGCTTTAATATAAATCCGGATAAAAGAATGTGTGAAGCGGAATATCAGGATTGTGTGACTACCTGTAAAGCCAAGAGTGATACTGCTTCATCCAAAAAACAGGAAGAGAAGAGCGAATCCTCTTCAACAACTAAACAGAAGTTACAGAAAGAACAGCCTGCAAGATAAATGCAGCAACATTATTTTCAGGCATGTTTTTCTTTAATCAGAGTAAAATTTTCTTCGCAGTGTGAAATTTTTTACGCATACGGACGGTATTTCTTGTTTTTCGTTTTCAGGCCATCTTTTTAAAATGCATAATGAATACAGGATGCTTGGATGATCTGATATATATCTGTCTTCTGGCATGGATTGTGCTTTCACTTTAACAAATTTATCGTTGTGATTATATATTTTTTAAGATAAATTTAACCTCTTAAGGAGGGGTTGCTTGGATGAAAGATAATAAAAACATAGCTGTTGTTTTTCCCGGTCAGGGTTCGCAAAAACCCGGAATGGGCAAAGACTTTTACGAACAGATTCCTGTCTGCCGCAGGACTTTTGAAGAGGCTGCCGATGCGTTGGGCTGGGATGTTTCCGCCATGTGTTTTGGCGAAGATGAAAGACTGAATCTAACAGAATATACGCAGCCTTGCATTGTCACGACGGAGATAAGCATGTTGCGCGGACTGGCTGACCGTTTCGGTTTTGCTCCCGATTATTATGGCGGTCATTCTCTGGGAGAATTTACCGCACTGGTTGCCGCTGGAGTCATGCCTCTGGCTGACACAGTAAAAATAGTTCAGACACGCGGCAGGTTAATGCAGGAAGCTGTGCCGGTAGGTGTCGGCGGCATGGCGGCGGTTATTTCCGAAGACATCAATATGGAAATGCTCATGACGGCGATGGATGGTCTGGCGGCGGGTGTTGCCAATATCAATTCCGCCAATCAGGTTGTTATCAGCGGTGAATTGCAGGCGATTGATGAGGCGGAAAAGAGGCTTACGCAGAGCTTTTCCGCAGATAAGATATTCCGGTTCATCCGTCTTAATGTCAGTGCACCTTTTCACAGCCGTTTAATGAAAACAATAGAAAGCCGTTTTGCCGATACGCTGGAAAAATTCGGCAATGGTATGAGTGCGCAGACTGCGTCTGAAGTAACTTCAAACTATACCGGTGGTTTCCATCCGAATGATGTTTCAGAGGTCAAGAAAAATCTTGTTAATCAAATCAGCAATACGGTTAACTGGCGGAAAAATATGCAGGCTCTGACCGAAAAAGCCGAAGGAATATATGAAGTCGGTCCGGGCAGGCCATTGCGTGATTTTTTCAGAACAACAGGCATTACCTGCCAGTCCGTTACAGGGCTTAATGCGGCTGAAAAAGTTTTTAATGCAACAAAGTAACCAACGCAATGTTAAGCGAAGTGGTTTCGCAAAGGAGTAAATATTTTGAAAGAAGTTGGAAAAGGAAATAATCCTCTGAAGATTCAGGATAATACTTTCCGTGACGGACATCAGTCCATTTATGCCACAAGGATGCGGACGGAAGATATGATTCCGATTGCCGAGGAAATGGATCACTGCGGTTTTCACGCGATGGAAGTCTGGGGCGGTGCAACCTTCGATACCATGCACAGATTTCTGGGAGAAGATCCCTGGATGCGTCCGAAAATTCTGAAAAAATATATCACCAAAACACCTTTCGCGATGTTAATTCGCGGGCAGAATCTTGTCGGGTATCGTCATTACGCCGATGATGTTGTGCGCGCTTTCGTGGATAAAGCCTGCGAAATCGGCATTGATGTATTCCGCTGTTTCGATGCTTTAAACGATTTTCGGAACATGGAATCATGCGCGGAAAGAATCAAGGCCAACGGCAAACAGTTTCAGGGAGCAGTCTGCTACTCATTGACCGGTGTCCGTCTGGGAGGAGAAGTTTATAACCTGGAATATTTTGTCAGAAAAGCCACAGAACTGGAGCAAATGGGCGCGGACGCGATTTGCATCAAGGACATGGGCGGTATCCTTTCTCCTTTTGATGCTTATGATCTGGTATGTGCCATAAAAAAGGAAATTAAAGTGCCCTTGCATCTGCATTCACATTATACCAGCGGCATGGCCTCGATGACCTATTTAAAGGCGATAGAAGCCGGAATTGACGTTGTGGACACCTGTCTGGCGCCTTTCGCGCTGAGAACCTCCATGCCCGCTATTGAACCCATTGTTGCGGCCCTTCGGGGAACAACGCGCGAGACGGGAATGGATTTGCACAAACTGCTTACATTGGGCGAACATCTGGAAAGTATTGCCCCGAAGTATAGCAGCCATCTGGCTACTCACAGGCTTTCCATCATTGATAATGGCGTTCTTGCGCATCAAATTCCCGGCGGCATGATTTCCAATCTGACAGGTCAGCTCAAAGAAATGAACGCTTTGGATAGACTGGGAGAAATCTATGCGGAAGTCGTTAAAACGCGCAAAGATATGGGATCTCCTCCTCTTGTTACACCCGTATCGCAGATTATCGGCGCACAGGCTGTGCTGAATGTTCTTTTCGGCCGCTATGTAAGGGTTTCCAATCAGCTCAAGGATCTGGTTTTAGGTCTGTACGGAAAAACGCCAATGCCGATTGACGTGGAACTGACCAAAAAAATATTGAAGAACTACAAACGTGGACAGGAGCCGGTGTCTGGAAGGCCGGCTGATTATCTGGAACCGGAAATTGAAGCCGCCAGAAAGCAAATGGGGGAACTTGCCCGTAGTAATGAAGATGTACTGGCTTACATCTTGTATCCCGCGACCATGACGAAGTTTCTCCAGACGAAATACGGGATCGAACCGCCTAAGGAAACGGGAGCGGAAAACCCTCATAAAAAAGGCGTTGCCGCGTAAAAAAAGCAATAAAATAATCTGTTTTTAAAGAGCTCAAATTTATGAAATGAGTGGTGTGTATAGTTTTGTCTAAAAAATAATGGAAGCAAAAGGTTGAATTATGGATTTTAATCTCAGTGAAAGTCAGTTGTCCTATCTGGACACGGTGCGTAAATTTGTCAGGAATGAAATAACGCCGCATGTTCTGGAGATGGAAAAGGAGCATGTTTTCCCCTGGGGAATCATCAACAAGGCATGGGAAACCGGATTGATGAATTTAAGCATTCCTGAATCCGTGCGGGGTTATGAAATCGATGCTTTCACCTCCGCCATGATTATTCAGGAATTGTCCTACGGTGATACGGGTATTTCCACTTCGGCCATGTGCAATGATCTGGCCAATGTCGTCATCGGTCTGCACGGAACAGACGAACAGAAAAATTTATTTCTCAAACCGTTTGTCGAAAAACCGGTTCTCGCATCTTTTTGCCTGACAGAACCCAACGCCGGTTCGGATAATTCCATGATGACAACGTATATCAGCAAAAAAGACGACGGCAATTATGTCTTAAACGGCTCAAAATGCTTTATTACCAATGCTTCCTATGCTTCGCAGTTTACCGTTGTGTGCAAAACCGGCAAGCCGACCGGTAATTTCATGGCCTGTGTTATTATTCCTGTGGAACATATTACTTCCGCAGACATTCCGGATATCGGCAAATCGACCAGAGAAATTAAAGTGCCGACGGGAGGGAAAATCATCATCGGCAAGCCGGAAGACAAACTGGGACAGAGGCTTTCCAACACCGCCAGTGTGACATTTGAAGATGTTATTATTTCCCCGAATCAGATTATCGGAGACAGGCGTCTGGGCTTTAAATACATCGTTGATGTTCTGGATTATGCCCGCCCTATGGTAGCGGCGATTGGCCTGGGTCTGGCTAAAAGAGCATTTGATATTACGCTGGAATACACACGGGAACGCAAACAATTCGGTAGCAGAATCTGTGATCTTCCCGTGGCTAGGGAGATGCTAATAACCATGTGGAAAAAAGTTGAACTGGCGGAAATGGCTTTATTCAAGGCGATTTTTAAAATTCAGGAAAAAGCCGAAGATGCCGGAATTTACGCGTCGCTGGCCAAAAATACCGCCGCCGAAGCGGCAATTTTCTGCTCGACGGAAGGCCTGCATCTGCATGGCGGATACGGTTTTACAACGGAATATGAAATTTCCAAGCTGGCGCGTGACGCTCATATTATAGACATTTATGAAGGTGTCCGGGAAGTTCAAAATATGATTATCGGACGGGAGATTGTTTAAATATGTTGTATCTTCATTCGATGGGACATTTCCATCCCGAAAATATTATTTCCAATCAATTTATGGAAGAACTGGATATCGGTACTACGCATGACTGGATTATGGAACGCGTCGGCATTCAGAACCGTCATACTGTTCTGCCTTTGGATTATATCAGGAAAACAAAAAACGTTAATCCGTTGGAATCCTTTTCCATCAGGGAGTATACGAATTCCCAAATGTCGGCCAAAGCCGCACGAATGGCGCTTGAACGAGCTTCTCTAAAACCGGAGGATATCGGACTTGTTATTTCCGGCTCTTCATCGCCGGATAACATTACGCCGGCGGAGGCCGGAGCAGTAGCCGCCGAACTGGGAATAGAAGTGCCCTGTTTCGATTTAAATACCGCCTGTTCCACTTTCGGCACACAGATCAATTTTCTGATGCGCATGCGTCCGGAAGAACTTCCGCCCTACTGTCTTCTTGTCGGAGCGGAATCAACAACGAAAGTGATTAATTATACCGACCGTAATTCGGCTGTGCTTTTCGGCGACGGCGCGAC
>CAYMWM010000007.1:24907-44958 GCA_964394185.1 uncultured Smithella sp. | reverse complement strand
TTTCGTCAACAATCCCTGCGCGTGCCGCTTTTGTCAGCGGCGGTTTTAACGCCCGTCCTTCAGGATGGACAAAAGTCGGCGTGACCGGCGACTGGGTTTTCAGTCAGGACGGCAATGCTGTTCAGGGATTTGCGATTAGAACAACATCGGATTGTCTGAAAACACTTCAGGATCAATATGAGGATCAGGCTCAACGTTTTATTTTTATCGCTCATCAGGCCAATTTCATGATGCTCAAAGCTGTGTGTGAACGCAGGGCGATAAAACCCGGTAATCACTGGTACAATGTTGATCAGTTCGGCAATGTCGGTTGCTGCGGTGCGCCTTCAGTTTTAAGCATGAACTGGGATAATATTCAGCCGGGAGACAACATCGCGCTGGTTATTGTCGGCGCGGGATTGGCCTGGGCTTATGCGATGCTGAAAGTCGGGGGCGAACAATGATCGAGACCCCGGTTGCTTTGATAACAGGCTCGGCAACAGGAATTGGAGCCGCATGCTGCCGAGCTCTGGCTGCGGAAGGTTTTCTCCTCGGCTTGCATTATAATAAAAGCTCCGCGCGGGCTGAACAGTTACTCCAGGAAATACAAAACGGATTTTTAATTCAGGCCGACCTGTCCGATATCGAACAGGTGGATGCGATGATTGGCGGGATCAAGGATACTGCCGGACGCGTTGACGTTCTGGTCAACAACGCCGGGCATTCCATTAATGCCGACATTCTTTCCATGAAAGTGGAACAATTCGACGCCCAGCGCGCGCTGACGCGCGGTGTCTGGTATCTGACCAAAAGAATTCTGCGTCAATTTATGCTGCGCGGCCAATCCGGCCGCATCATCAATATTTCCAGTGTTGTCGGCCATACCGGTAACGCCGGCCAGATTCCCTACACGATGGAAAAAGCGGCGCTGGATGCCTTTACCAAATCTCTGGCGCGGGAGCTCAAAGGCCGGAACATTCTGGTGAATTCCGTCGCTCCCGGTTTCATTGATACGGAGATGACCCGGGAACTGCCTGCGGAATTAAAAAATAAAGTTATGGATGAAATTACTCTGGGTCGTATCGGCAAACCCGAAGAGATCGCGGAAGTTGTCGCCTTTCTGGCCAAAAAAGGGAGTTACATCAACGGTTCGGTCATTCATGTCAATGGAGGACTCTATGGCGGCTGACGAAAGCCTTAAACAAGAGATTTTGAACCTTGTTCCTCAGCGGGAGCCTTTCCGTTTTATAGATGAAATCATCAGACTGAATGATGAACAGATCATCGGAGCTTACCGGTTTCGCGAGGATGAATATTTTTATCGCGGACATTTTCCCGGCAACCCCATTACGCCGGGCGTTATTCTTATCGAAGCGATGGCGCAAACCGGCGTCGTCGCTTTCGGTATATATCTTTTGTCCCGCCAAAAAAACATGCGACCCGCGCAGTTGAATATGCCGCTCAGTCTGTTTTCACTGGCGGACGGCGTGGAGTTTAAAAAAATTGTGTCTCCGGGGGAGAGAGTCATTATTAAGGGAAAGAAAATTTATTTTCGTAAAAATGTCATCAGGGCAAGCGTTTCCATGGAAAGGGAAAACGGTGAAATCATTTGCAGTGGGGAATTATCGGGAGTAGGAGTGGATCAATGAAAAAAAGAATTGTTATTACAGGCATGGGAGTGACAACTCCCAACGCGCATGGTCTGGACAATTTTGAACAGGCTCTGAGGGGCGGTGTTTCAGGAATTCGTTTTATTCCCAAGCTTCAGGAATTGAATTTCGGCTGTCAGATTGCCGGTGTTCCGGAAAAATTCGACGATATAAGAAGCCGTTATTTTGATCGCGAAAAACTTTTATCCATCAACGATAATATCGGCTATGCCTCGGTTTCGGCGGTGGATGCCTGGAGGGATGCCGGATTTAACCTGAAAAGCGATGATGATGAAACTGTCGATTGGGACACGGGCGTTATTGCCGGTTGCGGAACAGGAGGAATGGATACCATTGCCACTACTCTGGTTCCCACCATTAACGAAGGCAAGGTAAGAAGATTGGGCAGTCGCGTTGTCGAACAGGTGATGAGCAGCGGAACCAGCGCGCGCATTTCCGGCCTTCTGGGTGTCGGCAATCAGGTGACATCGAATTCTTCCGCCTGCTCTACCGGCAATGAAGCCATTATTGATGCTCTCTGGAGAATAAGAACCGGCCTCGCCAAGCGCATGGTGGCAGGCGGCTCCGAAGGCGCGACGCCCTATATCTGGGGAGGTTTTGATGCCATGCGTGTGCTTTGCCGCAAATTCAATGAAAACCCGGCGGCAGGTTCCCGCCCCTTGAGTGCCTCGGCTGGCGGATTTGTCCCCGGTTCCGGCGGCGCGATGCTGATTCTGGAAGATCTGGAAACGGCTTTATCCAGAGGCGCCAGAATATACGCTGAAATCATCGGCGGGCATGTTAATTGCGGCGGGCAGAGAATGGGGGGGTCCATGACGGCGCCCAATCCCGAAGGAGTAAAAAAGTGCATCAGTGGCGCCATTGAAGACGCGGCCATGGACCCGGCGGAAGTGGACGCCATCAATGGGCATTTAACGGCAACATACGCCGATCCGCATGAGATTAAAAACTGGGCGGACGCACTGAAAAGAACTCCGGAGGACTTTCCGTATATTCAGGCTACAAAATCGCTAATCGGTCATTGTCTGGGCGCTGCCGGCGCCATAGAAAGTGTGGCTGTTGTTCTGCAACTTTACAAAGGATTTCTGCATCCTTCAATCAATAGCGAGGATGTTCATTCCGATATAGAGAAATACGCACCGAAAATTCCGCAGCAATGCGTGGAATTTCCTCAACTGAAAATTATTGCCAAGGCCGGCTTTGGCTTCGGTGATGTCAACAGCTGCATCATATTCAAGAAATGGGAAGAAAAATAATATAACTAAGGAGAAAACTGCTTTATGGATGACAGTAAGATTTTTGAAGAAATGATTAATATTTTGAGGCCGTACGCAAAGAACCAGGAGCTTCTGGGAAAGGCGACAATGGACACGCATATTTTAAACGATTTAAAAGTCAATTCCGCGCGTCTGGTGGACGTTATTATTAAATGTGAAGACGTTTACGGCATTAGTGTGGATGATGATGAAGCGGATAAAATTCGTACCGTGGGCGACGCTGTCAGAATCATCAAAAAGAAACTCGGGTAACATGAGCAAAAAATCCAGAATATTTTTGCAACTGCAGAATTTCATGGGGCGGATTTCAATATTCGTCCTTGCCCCGTTATATTTTCTTGCCGCAAAAATATTCTTTTACCGGGTCAGGGATTTAAAGGAAATCCGCCGCCGATGCGCCGATGAATTTGACCGGCATCCGGGACCATGGATTATTTGCGCCAATCATTTGACTATGATTGACTCTTTTATTTTAAGCTATGCTATGTTCAGCTTGGGACGGCATATCATCCATTATAAAAAACTGCCCTGGAATCTGCCGGAAATAAATAACTATAAGGACAACATTATTCTTTTGATATTGTGTTACCTCTCCAAGTGCATTCCCATCAACCGCGGCGGGTCCCGCGATAAGATGAAGGAATCTCTGGATAAGTGTATTTACCTGATGAAAAATGGCGAGACGATCATGATTTTTCCCGAGGGCAGGCGATCACGCATCGGACGGGTGGATCAGGAAGGCTTCTCTTATGGTGTTGGACGTTTTGTTAAGAGTCTCACAAACTGCAGGGTCATGTGCATGTATCTGCGCGGGGATAATCAGAATACATACAGTGTCATTCCCGCCTGGGGAGAGAAATTTTCACTGCAGATGGAAATTTTAACGCCTCAACCCTTAAAGGGAAGTGAACTCAGAGTGCAGCGGGAATACGCCACGCAGATAATTCATTGTCTTGCGCAAATGGAGGAAAAATATTTTGCCCCGCCTAGGGAACGATATTGTGGATCTGAAGGAACCGGCAAACAGGGACAAAAGCAGGGATTCGCGTTATCTGAAAAAAATCCTCACGGATGCTGAAATCGAATCTGTAAAAAAGGCCCAAAGAGCGGATGAAGCGCTCTGGTCATTCTGGGCATGCAAGGAAGCCGCGTATAAAGTGATAAAAAAGTCTTTTCCCGACGCCGCTTTCACGCCCCGGCTCTGGCAGGTAACTTTTACAGATTCCGAATCAGAATATTCAGAAGGTGAAGTTAAAATTCCGGACAATGACGGTGTTTTCGTCCGTCTGTTTTCCAATCCCGATTATGTCCACTGCATTGGCACGCTTCATCCTGCTGTGTTGGATAAATTAATTTTTGGCGTAGAAGTCCTGCCGGAAGGAGAAGTTAATTCATCGTTATTCCTGCTTCAGTGTCTCGCGCGGCAATTAGCAACACGCTTTTCACTGAATCTTGATCAAATAGAAATCAGGCGAACCAAGCAAAATAATGAACTTCAGCCGCCGCAGTTATTCATCGACGGCAGAACAACAGATATTGATATAAGCCTCAGCCACGATGGCCGATTCATCGCTTATGCTGTCGGATATGAAAAAATCCTTGTTATTTAACACTTGGTTGAGGTAATAAAAAGCATATTAATAACTATTTACGCTCGAATATGGAGTTTCAAACGAAAATTCTTAATAGACATAAGGATGGTTCGTTATGGACGAAAAAAGAAGGGCGAAGAGACTGAAGGAAGAGTGCGAGGTTACTATAACTATCGTTGCGGGCGGGAAAAAGCATTCCAAAGAAAAAGTCATCTACAACAGCGGAAAGGATATCTCTGCTTCCGGTGCGAAAATTCAATCCAATATTTTTCTTCCCATTGATACTCTTCTGAAAATAGACTTTAAACTAAAAAATCTTCAGCAAATGATAACCACTACGGGAAAAGTCAAATGGATAAAAATCATCTGCGAAGATGAATGCTATCACGCGGGTGTTGAATTCGTTAATACCCCCGCCGAAGCAATCAAAAAATTGTCAGACTATATCTCGTGGAAACAAAAGTCAAAAATGGATAAGATATGTTAAGTAGATGATTCCGCGGGGATTCTTTATGGGTTGTCGCGATAATTCTCTTGTGATATTAATAGTCCCAAATAATAATTGTTACAGGTGATAAGTATGAAAATCACTGTTTTAAACGGTTCGCCTAAAGGCGAGGTCAGTGTGACCATGCAATATGTTCATTTTTTGGAGCAAAGATTTCCGGAAGCTGAATTTAAAATTTTCGATGTGGCGTTGAAAATTAAAAAAATGGAAAAGGATGACAAGTCTTTTCAGGAGATTATTGCTGAGGTAGCCGCCGCGGACGCGGTGCTCTGGGCATTCCCTCTTTATTTTCTTCTGGTGGCTTCCCAGTATAAAAGGTTTATCGAACTGATTTTTGAAAAAAACGCTGTTTCCGCTTTTCACGGCAAGCCCGCTGCCTCTCTCTCGACGTCCATCAACTTTTTTGACCATACCGCGCACAATTATATCAATGCCGTTTGCGATGATTTGGAAATGAACTTTTTCGGTTCCTATTCGGCGGAAATGAATGATTTACTAAAAATGACGGAGCGTCAAAGGCTGAAAACTTTCGGCGAATTGTTTATAAAATCGATTAAGGGCGGCACACCCGCTATAAGAAACAATAATTCTCTTGTTGCTCCGGACGTTGTTTTTAAAGCCGAAAATATAACACCGCTGTCTGCTGAAGGGAAAAAAGGTCTGATTGTTGCTGATGATCTTGCTCAAAATTCTAATCTTCAGAAAATGGTGGAGAGGTTGCGGCAGAGTATTACTCCTCTTCCCGAATTAATAGAGCTGAAGAATATTGACATAAAAGGCGGGTGCCTCGGCTGCATGCAGTGCGGCTTTGATAATACCTGTGTATATCAGGGTAAGGACGGATATATCGATTTCTACAATAGTAAAGTTAGAACGGCGGATATCATATTTATGGCAGGCGCCATTCATGACCGCTATTTATCCTCGTTGTGGAAATGTTTCTTCGACCGCAGTTTTTTTAATGGCCACACGCCTGCCTTGAACGGTAAACAGATCGGTTTTGTAATTGCCGGGCCATTAAATCAGATTTCCAACCTGCGGGAATTACTTAAAGCTTCTATTGAAATGCAGCATTGCAGTGCAACCGGTTTTGTCAGTGACGATATGGGAAGTTCCGCGCAAATCAATTCCGCTCTGCAGACGATGGCTTCCAACGCAGTAATGCAAAGTAGACTCGGGTATATTCCGCCGCCCACATTTTATCAGGTTGCGGGAACGAAACTATTCCGGGATGCCATCTGGGGACGATTGCGCTTTGTCTTTCAGGCAGACCACCGGTACTACAAAGAACACAGAATGTATAATTTCCCTCAGAAGAATTATAAGTGGCGGATGATTAACAGCACGCTGGTGCTGCTTACAAAGATTCCGATCATTCGGCGGGAATTTGTCAAGAGAATGAAAAAGGAAATGATAAAGCCATGCGCCAATGCTTTAAAGAGAACAGAATAAAGTGTTTAATTTTTAAAAAAGTTGTTATGTCATCCCGCAAGCAATGCTTGCGGGATAATTCGACCTTCAAACTTCAGATCACTTCATTTCTGAAGTTTGGGTCTCATTAGGAGGAGATATGAATCATAAGGATGTTGTGGCATTAGTAACCGGCGGTGCGTCAGGCTTGGGCGAAGCCAGTGTTTTGGAACTGATAAGCAAAGGCGCGCGAGCCGTTATTATTGACGTAGACGCGGAAAAAGGAGAAAAACTGGCGTCCAGTATCGGAGCAAACGCCATATTTGTCAAAACGGATATTACAAGCGAAACGGATGTCCGGCAAGCCATACAAAAAGCCATTGAGGCTTTTAGTAAAATAAATGTCGTGATTAATTGCGCGGGCGTTGTCAATCCGGGAAAACTCCTTGGCAAGAAAGGCCCCTTGTCTTTGGAAGTTTTTAATAAGGTTTTGCAAATTAATCTGGTAGGGACGCTGAATATCATAAGATTGGCAGTCGAACAGATGATGAATAACACCCCCGGCGAGGAAGGCGAAAAAGGAGTCATCATCAATACCGCTTCCATTGCCGCGTTTGAGGGTCAGATAGGTCAGGTCGCCTATAGCGCATCCAAAGCCGGCATTGTCGGTATGACTTTACCTATTGCACGCGAAATTTCCGATTACGGAATCAGAATCGTAACGGTCGCTCCGGGAATTTTTGAGACGCCCATGATGGCCGGTTTGCCGCAGGCAGTCAAAGAGGATATGGCCAAAACGGTTCCATTTCCACGGCGTTTGGGAAAACCCGTGGAATTTGCCCGGATGTGTTTGCATATCATTGAAAATATGATGCTCAATGGGTGTTGCATCAGGTTGGACGGGGCGCTTAGGATGCCACCCAAATAAATTTCCTTATTGCTGTGGGTGTTGCAATAATCCGAAGCGTACTGCCTGATTGTAATCTTTGAGGGCTTGTTGATTCATGCCCAGTTTCTTGTATGCAATTCCCCGGAAGTAGTATGCATGAACAAAATTGGGTAATAAGCGGATCGCCTCGTTATAACCTTCAATGGCATTTGATAGCTGCCCCAGACCATTGTAGGCATTTGCCCTGTTAAAGTAGCATTCGGCACAGTCAGGTATCAGTTTGACAACTTCATTGAAGTCCTCAAGGGCCTGCTGATAGCGTTCCAACTCAAAATAAGCTCTCCCGCGCAAATTGTGCGCCAGGGCATGAGCAATCTTGTTATGGGATGTTACCTGCAAATCATGATTGGCAAGTTCGAAACTGTTTTTCCAGTAACTGCATTGCTGCCATGTTAAAAAGGCCAGTACAGCCAGAGCTGCAATTGATGCGGGGAATAATATTCTCTTGCGAATATTGTTGTTCTTAAACAACTGAGGTATTCCCCAGGATGCCATTATGGCAATACCGATGAATGGCAGGTAAGTGTAACGGTCGCTGGTTAAAAGTGAGCCAAACATGCCGATCTGAATAATCCCCGTCACCGGTGCTATCGTTATCGCGTACCAAAGCCATCCGGTAAAAAGACAAGGAAATCGTTTTCTCGCTGCAATGGCAAAAGCACTTATCATGACTATAAGTGATCCGGATATAATAACTTCCCACGCGGGAGGTTGGCCCGAATATGCAAATAAAGTCACCGGATCGTGAGGCCAAAAAGTTTTTTCCAGGTAAGCCATGAAAGCAACAATAGAGTTCTTAATTCGCAAACCCAGGGGCCATATTTTAGAAGGTGCGGTATTCGGGTTGAACTGAGCATAAAGTGTGATGAAAGAAATAATGGCTGAAAGAATAAAAAAAAGAGATTTTTCCCTCAATTGCCAGAAAATCGAGTTACCTTTTTGCGAATCAAAGCGTTTCAGCGGCCAGTAATCCAGTAAAATCATGACCAGCGGCAAAGTGACAACCATTGGTTTGCTCATCAAAGCTAATATAAAGGAACAAAGAACAGGCAAATATCTTTTGAAAGCCGGTTTTTCCGTATAAAGAACATAGAGACATAATGTCAACATCCAGAAAAACGCGCTTAAGACATCTTTACGTTCTGATACCCAGACGACCGATTCTACCCGCAGAGGATGAAGCGCGAATAAAGCAGCGACAAAAGCGCTTTTCCAAGTTTCATGCGTCATGCGGTTAAAAACCCAGAATAGCAGAAGAACGCTCATGATATGCAGGATAAGATTGGTCAGATGATAACCGCCTGCATTGAGACCATAAAGTTCATAATCGAACATAAAAGACAGCCAGAGCAGGGGATTCCATAAGCCGAAATAGTTTGTAGTAAATGCCCAGCGAAATCCTTCTATCGTAATACCCGACAAAACATGACTGTTTTTTGTGATATAAATATCATCATCAATATTGATGAAGTCGAAATGATTCACCTGCCAGAAAACGGCAAGAGTGACAACTGTCAAAACGGCATAAACAATCAGCTTTTGTTTTGCGGCGTCGATACTTATCCTTTTTTGCATGGAAATACGTGTACCGTATATTAAGTTATGATTCAAATATTATCTGATTAAAATAATATAAAGTTATCTAAATTATAACCATTGCAAAAACGTCTTAAAATGTATCAAGCGTGTCAGAGAAGTAATCAGTATTACAGATGAGATCCCAAATTCAGCGCGCTTACGTTCTGGCTAAAACCCAGTTTTGTATGAATCAGCTCTCCGCAGGAGAGTTTGAAAGGATGATAAACCAGAGCATAATCTTCAAGGGAAAAATTGAGTGAAGAAATCAGATCGGAGATATTTCTTTTATGCGGATTGATGCCGTCCAGAACAACGAGAGAGCTTTTTATACTGAAACCGAACTTTTCATGAGATGTTTTTCCAATGCTAATTTTAAAAGGAAGTGGATCCAGGGGAAGATCTTCAACTGTAAAATTGGATGCAAGTGCCGAATCTACAAGATCTGCTTTATTGCCCGTCAGAGCGCTTAAGGTAACGATGGCGCTATCCAGCGCTTCACTTACAGGAAGAGTTACCTGATGAAAATTATTCCCAGGAAAGTCAGATGTAAAATCCGTTGGCGGAGGCGCAACGGTCAATTGCCTGCACCAGCGCAAAAAAGAAGCGGGATTAAGTTTGAAAGCCGGAGCCCAGAAATATAAAGGTGTTTTTTCCCAAACATTTGTGGGCGCTTTAGGCAGGTTTGCCAACCTAATCAAGTCGGCATAAGTTTCCAGTTGAACATCACTTACTTTGACTTTTAATCGCCAGAAAGGCAGATAAGTAACATTATCTCCTTTCTCCTGCCATGTAGAAAAATTGACAGGAGTAAAATTTTTGTTTGATGGATCCCATGCAGTATGGCAGTTACCGCACAAAAGAATTAAGGCGTCTTTTTCGCCCGGCAGGTCCGCTCCGCAATTGGGGCAAAGCAGGGGATGAAAATCAACATGCCATTTTTCATCCGGAGCTTCAATAAGAGCCTGTTCTAATTCTATCTCTTTTTTTTGAATGTCGAGAGGCTTTTTTAAAACAGCGTCATAAACGTGTCCGTTGGCACAATATACAGGAGTATAAATAACGCTCGCAGTTTCACCGATGAATATTTCCCGCAGAGCATCAGCCTGTGTTTTGTAATTTTTCAGTATATTTTCTTTTGTTTTATCGGAGGATGCAATGAATTTCCCCTCGTTGTCAGCGTTTCCCGCAAATTTTAATTTCAGAGCCTGCGGCCGAAGACCTAGGGAATGTGGCAGCAGGGTGGAATCGAAAGAAATAAAACTGGCGTCAAAATATTTGTAGGAAATATCGTTCGCTTTGATGACATATGATAAACCCTTTAAGCGCCAGTAGGGAATGAAGTAAATATTTTCAGAAATGCCTTGAGCCGGTGGAATATAATATCGGAAGTGATCGTCTGTTGCGAGATACACGTGTGTGCGGCAGAATTTGCACGAAAGAATCCGATCCGTTTCATCGAGAATGATCGGCGCGCCGCACTGAGGACATTGCTGTTCAATCTGAAAGTTAGAGCCGTTCACCGCATTTATTACAATAGATGGATTCTGGTATATTTTCAAAGCCGCATTTGGCGCACTGCCTGATAGCCGGTTTTGAGGTTATCGCCATGCCGCAGTTGGCGCAGAATTTGGCGTTAACCGATAAATTTTTCCCACAATGCGCGCACTTGTTGATCACTAAAATCTGATGGCCGCAAGCCGGACAAAAACGCGCGTCTTTCGGTACGGTCTGCTGGCAATCAGGACAGATGAACGTTTCCGCGGCTAAAGGTGCAGCGGAAGTTCCCCTGAAAGCTTCCATAAGCAAGCCGGGCATCATAAAGCCCATACCCATACCCAGTCCCGCTCCGGCTTCCGATTGATTCTGCGCCGCTGCTTCCACGGCCATGGCCGTTTTCATTTTTAAAAGTTTATTGAGATCATCGAATACGCCCAAACGGCTTTTATCGTCTATCGCTTTTTGCACTTCCGGCGGAGGCGTAATGGAATTGATATAGAGATCGGTTAGGCCCAGACCAAACTTGCTTAAATCATCCTGAAGTTTCTTTTTCAGGCCTTCGGAAAAATCGTTATATTTGCCGGGAAGGTTAAAGATTGTGTCTACTTTTTCACCCATGTAATCGTTGAATCGTGAAACAATAACACGGTTTAGATATTCTTCAATTTCTTCCGTGCTGAAAATTCCCTGTGTTCCGGCGAGTGTATTAATCAGCAAAAGAGGTTGAATGACGCGGACATTAAAAACGCCGAATGCGCGCAGGCGAATCAACCCTAACTCCTTGTCGCGGAAAGCAACCGGATCACGCGTGCCCCATTTTAAATCAGTGAAAACCTTCATATTGATAAAATAAACTTCGGCGCGCAGAGGGCTGGTCATGCCCCAGGGGATGGAAAGTACCTTGGTCAGCAGAGGAATATTGGCCGTTTTTAGGGTGTGGCGTCCGGGACCGAAGGCATCATAGGCCTTGCCGTTGTAAAAAAAGACGGCGGCCTGACTTTCTCTTACCGTCAACTGGGCGCCGTATTTTATTTCGCCGGAACCCTTTTGAGGAATTCTGTGTACGAGTTCCTTCCCTGATTCATCAAACCATTCGATAACTTCCAGAAAAATGATATTGTCCGTTCCCATGTTACCTCACCCCCTAAATTGGAGTTTTTCAACAATCTCGGTTATTAGAATTTACGTCTTCTCCACACGGGAAGAATAAGAGAGAGGCAATCAATAGTCAAGGACAAATAAATGATTAAATTTGATTTTTTGCGTGGGATATTATACACAAACTCATATGAAAAAATCAGATTTTAAACATCAAAATGTTTATAACGGAATGGCGCTTATAGCCGATCCGATTCATCAATATATTCTTTTTACCGTGCCGGAAGGTAGATCCAGAAAGGAAACAACGGAGCAAACCATCATTGATTCCCCCTGGATGCAGAGACTCAGGAGGATCTATCAACTGCAAAGCGCCCGCTGGGTTTATCCGGCGGCGGAACATTCGCGCTTTCAGCATTCTCTGGGAACCATGCACATGGCCGGAGAGTTCGCCAAAAGCGTTTATCCGAGTCTGTCATCCGTGTGTAAGGATGTTCCTTCATGTAATTATGTGGAAGAATTGCTTAGACTTGCGGGTTTGCTGCATGATGTCGGCCATGGTCCTTACGGACATTTTTTCGATGATAATTACCTGAGCGATTGGGGATTGACTCATGAAGCGGTGGGCCAGAACATTATCGTGCGAAAACTGGGCGCGGATATCGCGCATATCAGACGGAGCCCGTCAGGCGCTTTCGCGCGTGGTGAAAAAATGGACGCCCGCCGCGTGGCTTTTTTGATTAAGATGCCCGAGGCCTTCGAAACGGACAAACAGCCACGCTGGCTGCAAATGCTCCGGCAGTTGTTCTCCGGCGTTTATACCGTGGATAATCTCGACTATGTCCAACGGGACGCCTACATGACCGGTTTTTCCCTGGACATGGTGGATATTCCCCGCCTGCGTTACTATACTTTTTTTACCAAAGAAGGTCTTACGCTTCACCATTCCGGTATTTCAGCGCTCGGACGTTTTTTAAACGCCCGCCTGAATTTATACACGAATGTTTATTTCCACCGCACGACCCGCGGGCTGGATTTGCACCTGCAGGAATTTTTTCATGACACGATGAAATTCATTTTGCCGGGTAATCCTCTCGAAAATTTGGATGATTATCAAAAATGTGATGAATGGAGTTTGTTTAATTCTGTGCAGGGCTGGCAGGAATCCAGGGATAAGAAGAAAAGAAAGCTTGCTGCCGAATGGCAAAAATTGCACGATCGGGAAGTCAAATGGAAGATGTCTTTTGTTACGGAGATTTCCCTTGACCAGATACAACGTGGCGTAGGCTTTTCACAGGCTGTGGATTATGAAGCGAAAATAAGGGAATACCTGCCGAAAAATCTGAAAAAACTTTCCTTTAAAGTGGATCTGGCCACACAGGATCCGCGTCCGCTCAATCCCATCACGGAGAGGAAAAAGAGAGTAAATATTTTTAATCCGGTTACGGAAATGACCTCGCCTGAACCGCTTCTGGAAATTTACCGTTTTATTCCCGCGCGCATTATGCACTTCCGCGTGTTTTCGCTCAATCATGATTATGATGGGGAGTTATCCGCCGCGGCGGAAAAGGTTCTGGGAAGTTCCGAAAGATCACTGACGACGAATATTTGATATGGTTGAAAAATCCGAAACAACAGATTTGACTCTTTTTGTGCGCACTTCGGGAGAAGAAATTATTCTCTGGGATCGTCAGCGCATTGTTGACGCGCTGGTGCGTGAGGCGGATATTGATCGTGAGGTGGCGACGGAAATATCCAAAGATGTTGAAAAACAAATTGTTGTTTCGGGCATCGGTGTGCTCACCACGGCGCTGATTCGCGAACTGGTCAATGTACGTCTGATCGAAAAAGGTTTGGAGAAGGAACGCCGGCTGCACGGCCGTTTGGGATTTCCGCTCTACGATGTACGGCAGTTGATTTTACACCATAACAAACAGGACGCCAGTATTCCCCACTCTCCCGAAGGCACGAATCTGATTTTTGCCGAAGGTATCAAAAGGGAACTTTCTCTCTATGATGTTTTTTCCGCCGATGTCGGCGAGGCGCACGCGACAGGGGATATTCATATTCACGCGCTGGGTTATATCGACCGTCCTTACAGCTGCTGTCAGTCACTGGAGTATCTGAAAATCAACGGTTTGAATCTGCCACAGGCAATCAATTCCGCCAATCCGGCGAAATACGCTGAGGTTCTTCTCGCGCATATGGTGCGTTTCAGCGCTGTCCTGCAGGGTCATTTTGCCAGCACTATCGGCTGGGACGCGGTTAATATTTCCTTCGCGCCGTATCTCTCCTCCATGACGGATAAGGAAGTGAAGCAATTCGCGCAAATGCTGGTTTATGAGTTCTCCCAGCTATCCGCCACGCGAGGCGGACAGGCGCTATACACCGATATTCACATATATTATGAAATGCCGTCGGCCTGGGCGAATCTTCCCGCCATCGGAGCAGAAGGAAAACCGACGGGGAAAAAATACGGCGATTACGTTCTTGATGCTCAGCGATTTGCCCGCGCCATATTGCAGGTTTTTGAAAAAGGGGATGCCAAAGGCAAACCGTTCATTCTTCCCCGTCCCCTGTTGCATATCACGGAGGCATTCTGGAAAAATGAAGATGCGCGGGAATTTCTTCTTTACGCCTGCGACGTTGCTAATCTCATGGGCAATACCTGCTTTGTTTTTGACAGAGATGAACAGACGCCTGATAAAGAAAGTGATAAGCCCTGGCTTAACCGGTCGGCCGCCATTCAGACCGTAACCCTGAATCTGCCGCGTCTGGGCTATAGGGCCGCAGGCGATGAAAAAAAATTATTTTCTTTGCTCGGTGAATTCATTGAAAAAGCGGCAAAGGCCCATGTACAGAAAAAAGATTTTCTGGAAAAGCTTCTGTCCTACGCGGAAGAAGGACCGCTTGCGGTGCTGGCCATGAACCACGACGGATTTCCATTTCTCAGAATGAACATGGCCAGTTACGTAATCGGTGTCGCCGGACTCAATGAACTGGTGCAGATTCATCTGGGTAAAGAACTGCATCAGTCAGGGGAGGCGATGAAGTTCGGTTTGAAGATTTTCGATTTCATTCAAAAAAAGTCCCGGCATTTAAGCAAGGAACTTAAAATGAAAATTGTTCCGGGGCAGTCGCTGGCGGAAACTACTGCCTATCGTTTTGCCCGTCTGGATTTGAAAAACTTTTCGCCCGCCGCCGGACGCTATGTCAAGGGTGATATCGCTGAGGGAGCGATTTATTACACCAATTCGACACATCTAAATGTTGCTGCAGACATTACACCGTTGCAACGGGTGATTCAGGAAGGCCTTTTCCATCATTCTCTTGAAGGAGATGTTTTTACGCATATTCAGCTGGGCGGATCAAATCCCGGAAAGGGAAAACTAAACAAATTTATCCATGAGGTTTTTCATCATTCCGTCAACCGTCAGATTGATTTTAATCCGGAATTCACATTTTGCCTTGCCTGCGAAAAAACCACCAGAGGACTTCATGAAGAATGTATTTATTGCGGTTCTGCCGATGTGGAAGGAATCGCGAGATTGACGAAATATTTCAGTAAAATTTCCAGCTGGAACAAAGGCAAACTGGCAGAGCTTAAGTATAGGAAAATAAATGATAATTATGAAAAGTAAATTTCTCTGAGAGATTTTTTCTAAAAATCCGTAAAAAAAGCAAAAATTATCATTTATTGCAAATATCGGTTTGACAGTTATGCCGGATTTGGATAAAGATTAAACCTGCTGAAATAATGGCTCAAGGAGAATGTGTTAAGGTTATAAAAATGCAGTGATTCTGCAAAAAATATAAGAATAGGAGAAAATAAATGAATTTTGCACCTACAGATGAACAAATGATGGTTCGGGACATGGTCCGGAAATTTGCCGAGACGGAAATAAAACCTATAGCGGCAGAACTCGACCATACACATCGCCATCCTGAAGAGATTTGCCGGAAGCTCGGTGAAATGGGTATCATGGGCGTGTCTGTTTCCACAGAATATGGCGGCGCGGGCATGGACAATGTCACCTACGTTATGGCTATGATCGAAATTTCCAAGGCCTGCGCGAGTTGCGGCGTTATCGTGTCAGTTAACAATACACTCTATGGTCATCCGGTCAAGACATTCGGAACTCACGAACAGAAACTTAAATTCCTTGCGCCTGTAGCAGGAGGCCTTGTGGAAGGCTGCTATGGTCTTACGGAAGCCGGCGCCGGGTCAGACGCGGCTGCTCTTCGCTGCAAAGCGGAACTAAAAGGTGACAAGTATATCGTCAACGGCACCAAGACTTTCATCACCAACGGTCCGGTGGCCCGCTACTGCGTTCTGGCGGCAACCACAGATGCATCCCTGGGCTACAAGGGCGTCATTAATCTGATTGTGGACTTGAAGGAAACACCGGGCTTCAAAGTGGGCAAGATTGAAGAAAAACTCGGTATCCTGGCTTCCGGTACGTCCGAGCTGGTTTTTGAGGATGCGGAAGTTCCTGCGGCTAATTTACTGGGAAAACCGGGGCAGGGATTCCAGCAGATGATGGCCGGTCTGAATGCCGGGCGTATCGGCATCGGTGCTCAGGCATGCGGTATCGGCCGCGCTTGTCTTGAAGATGCAGTTGCGTATTCCAAAGAAAGAATTCAGTTTGGCAAACCGATTTCCTCCAATCAGGCTATTCAGTTTAAACTGGCGGATATGGCTACCGAACTGGACGCGGCGGAACTGCTTCTTTTACGGGCAGCTTGGCTGGAAGATCAGGGCAAGGATTTTGAAATGCAGTCGGCTATGTCGAAATATTATGCATCGGATGTTGCTATGAAAGCGGCCATCGAATGCGTGCAGATATTCGGTGGTTATGGTTATGTCAAAGAATATCCGGCGGAACGCCATATGCGTGACGCGAAAATCTGCCAGATTTACGAAGGCACCAATGAAATTCAACGTGTCGTTGTGGCTAGAAAACTCCTGGGCATGAGATAATGAAGGTTTGATGATTCGTTCGTATAATGATTAATCATACCCACACAATTCTAAGAAAACAAGGCAGTAGCAGTAATGCTCCTGCCTTGTTCATCTCAATTACAGAAACGGCAGTGGTTTTTCCAACCGATAAACGATGGATTGGCAGGAGGCGATCAGTTTGTTCTGTTCGTCTTTGACTTCAATATTATAAACGGCGGTTTTTTTCGTTTTGTTTATTTCTGAGGCTTCGGCTCTAAGCAGCGCACCTTTTTCCGGCGAGGCCAGATAATTGATGTTCATGCTGAGGGCAACTGCTATGGTGCCATGCGAATTGGAGGCAATTTCAAATGCCGTGTCGATCAGTGAGAAAATTGCGCCGCCGTGCGCCATACCAAACATGTTTTCCATATCCTGACTAAAGCGCATTTCAACTCTGGCGTAACCTTCCTGTACATCAATAAGTTTTAGTCCAAATTTTTTGCCAAAAGGTTCTTTTTCGATTTCTTTAAATATCGCTTTTCTTACTTTTTCATCCATAATGATTTCTCTCCGAATATTAAAAAAATTATCTGTGAAACTTTAAAAGAGGGACAGCAATATCCCCGATGTTTTATATATTATTGCGGCATTGGTAGTCAAAATATAATGTTAATTTACGCGTTAATCAATTAACTATAAGTATTTTAATTTATACCACTAATTGTGTTAATTTTTAAAATAACCACTATATATTGATTTTTTTCTTGATTTATAATAAAAAATATGTAAAATGAAACTACTTAAAAAACTCTTGGATGAAAAATTAATTTTCGGTTAGATGATCCCATCTGGGCGTGGTTGTATTAGGCAGGTAGAATTGTAAATAAAATATTCTTGTCAGATACCAAAGCTGATTAGTGACGTTGAGGAACCGCTTCTAATGGAAAAATTGGTATGTCACCCAAAGAATGGAGAAACAAAATTAGTTACATCGTAAGCGCCAAATGAAGCGGTTGCAGTGGTTAACTAAAGTTTAAACCATTAACGAAAAGGCGGATCTTTATTGATCCGCCTTTTTATTTTGGTATCAAGAGACATCCAGTTGTGTTACATACATAATCCATCTTTCCTCGCAGCTTTCAGTAGTTGACAATTTCCCATTTCACAGGCTTTTTGTGCATCAGAGCATCCTAATTTATCGGCCTGCGATAAATAAGCCAAGCCCCGGTTGTAGTAGGCATTTACATAATCAGGTTTTAGACGGATTGCCATACTATAATCCCTAAGGGCTTGCTCCCGTTGACCCGTACGGTAAAATATATTCCCCCTGTTATTATAAGGTTGAGCAAAACCCGGATTTATACGTATGCATTCTCCATAATGGTAAAAAGCATCTTTGAAATTTCCTTCTTTGACCAGAACAACGGCAAGATTATTATGCGCCAGATAGTTATCCTTCGTTACATTTATTGCATGATTCCAAAGATTGATGCTGTTTTTCCAGTAACCACACTGATGCCAGGTCAAAACGCCCAGGATAATCAGGACAACCGATCCCGCCGGGAATAAAATCTTTTTGAAGGTCTCTTTACGCGGAAACAAATATAGAATACCCCACATCAGTATAATCATAATGCCGATCGAAGGAAGATAAGTGTAGCGGTCGGCTATGGAATGATTGCCGGCTTTCACTAGACCGATGACCGGAATCATAGAACCCAGATACCAGAACCAGCCCACAAATAAAAACGGCAGCTTTTTTGCATAATATAGAACTCCCAGCGTAATGAGGATAAGAATGATGCCGGAAATAAAAATTTTCCATAAAGACAGGGAATAATCAAAAGGATAAAACACGGCCATATTCATTGGCCAGAAGATTTTTCCCAGATAAACCACATAAGCAACGATGGCATTTCCCAAGCAATCCATAAAGGGTATTCTATCAAGAGGAATGAGCATTTTATCCTTGCCCTGCGCCCAGAGTGTGGCAAAAATCACGGGAATGATCAGGACAATAAAAGGAATTTTTTCCAGCAAGAGAGAACGAATTTCCGGAAAAAGGCTGACTGGTGTTAAAGATACATTCTGCTCTTTTGTGGAATTGTTTTTACGCTTTTTAGAGTTCTTCATATTGCCTGTTTCGTGAGCCATTGCTGAATCATTCACCGGAGCAAAAGTTTTCGTAAAGCGATGAAGCGGCCAGTAATCCAGAAGCATCAGCACAAAAGGCAGGGTAACCATCATGGGTTTGGATAATAAAGACAAAGCAAATAGAGACAAACATAAAAAATAATGTATTTTTTCTTTGTTTTCAGACCAGAAGGCATAGGTATACAAACAGGCCATGGCAAAAAACATGCTCAAAACATCTTTACGTTCGGCAACCCAGGCCACTGATTCCACCCGCAGGGGATGCCAGGCGAACAGGGCGGCGGCAAAAGCGGAAGGCCAGAGGTTATGGGTTGTTTTATGTAAAAAGAGAAACAATAAAATAACTGTCCCGATGTGCCACAACAGATTGACCAGATGATGGCCTGCAGGATTGGCACCGAACAGACTCCAGTCCAGCATATGGGAAAGCATGGTCAGGGGATGCCAGTTGCCCACAACGACAGAGGTCAAAGCCCAGTGAATGCTTTGGAGAGTAAATCCGGACTGTGTATTTTGGTTCTGGGTAATGTATTTTCTATCGTCCACATCAACAAAATCATTACCCGCTATTCGGCCAAAAGCAGCCAAGGATGAAACAATGAGAAAAATAATGATAAGATATATCCATTTATTGTCTGTTGATGATTTCAACGGTAAGTCTTTCCTGTTTTAACTTAACATATCATGGCTAAAATTATTTTTACATAATTTTCTTGTTTCTCAAATTTCGATTTAGATTGAACTTCATTGCTGTTTGCATTGAGGCAGTTGCAGATCATTTAATTTCATTAATGATAGGGAAATGAAATTATTGAAAAGATTTCCCGCAACTGCCTTTTTAAGAAAAATATGCTAATATGATTTTCACTGTCATCACGATCGTCAATTAAATGTCTTCACTGTATAATATCATAGAATATGAATGTGGCAAAAAAGTGGAAGAAATGAGGAAATTTAATATAGTTAATTGCTTGTCCCAGAAATTGATGATTCTTTTATGGAGATGGCCGTAATGTTATTAAATATTTTATTAAAAAACTACACAATTTGCTAATTGACATAATGCTTAGAATTTATTATTTGAAAAACAGTTGCATGATGACTACCCAGACATTACTGATATAATATGAAATTAATTATACAAATTCCCTGCTACAACGAGGCTGAAACGTTGGCTGTCACACTTTCTGTGTTACCGCGCAAAGTGCCGGGTTTTGATAAAGTTGAATGGCTTGTTATTGATGATGGCAGCACAGATAATACTATAGAGATCGCTCTGAAAAACGGCGTAAATCACATTGTGCAGCATATCCGAAATCGGGGGCTTGCACGTGCTTTCATGACCGGGATCAGAGAGGCTGTTCGTCTAGGTGCGGATGTGATTGTAAATACCGATG
>CAYMWM010000007.1:0-24897 GCA_964394185.1 uncultured Smithella sp. | reverse complement strand
TTCCGGTTTTAGTTAATCCGATTATCGAAAAAAAGGCCGACATTGTTATAGGCGCGCGACCCATAGATAGTATAAGGCACTTTTCCCAAACGAAAAAGATACTCCAGAAAATCGGGAGCTGGGTTGTACGGACGGCAAGCAATACAGACATTCCTGATGCAGCCAGCGGATTCAGAGCCATGAGCCGCGATGCTGTTCAACGTCTAATCGTATTTGATAATTACACCTATACATTGGAAACCATTATTCAAGCCGGGCAGAAAAATATGGCTATTACTTCCGTCCCTATTCGGGTTAATGCTGATCTGCGTCCATCCCGGCTCGTAAAGAATAATGCCTATTACGTTATCCGCAGCATTTTCACGATTGTTCGAATGTTTATCGTTTACCGGCCATTTCGTTTTTTTTGTTCAATAGGAGTGCTGTTGTTAGGAGGGGGTATATTAATTGGAATTCGTTTCATGTGGTTTTATTTCACAGGCCATGGCGACGGCCATGTGCAATCGCTCATCCTTTCTGGCATTCTGGCTGGCATGGGTTTTCAGACGCTTCTGATTGCCGTTATGGCTGATTTGCTTTCCGTAAACCGCACCATGATGGAAGATGTGCGCTATAACTTAAAGATAATTTCACATGATATTGAAAATATTAAACTGAAGTCTCAGAAATAATCTCAGTGCATAATGTAAAAAATTAAATTAAGCTACAGGTCAAGTAACCATACGGTGAAAGAGGAATATAAAAAAATCAATTTTTTGATGCTGATTATCTTGATATATATTTTCGGGGGATTTTGTTTGTTGCCAATTCGTGAAGGGGCCGGCTTCATATCATGAAAATTGCTTTATTGGGGCCATCTCATCCTTTTCGAGGAGGGATTGTCCACTTCAACAGTCGTTTGGCTGAAGTTCTTCAAAACAAAACTCAACTGGAAGTTGCTCTTTTCTATTGGTTAAAACTTTATCCTGCTTTTCTCTTGCCCGGTTCTTCATCGGATTATCTGGACGAAAAAAGTGCAGTGACTTTTTCCAGACCCGGCTTGCGCATCATAAATTATACCAATCCTTTGACGTGGATTAACTTGGTGAGATATATAAGATGCGGTCAGTATGATTTATTCATAACCCATTGGGTCCATCCGGTTCATTATCCGGTATTTAAATTTCTGTTTACTGCCATAAAACTAACAACAAAAGCAAAAATATGCCTGATTGTTCATAATACTTTGCCTCATGAGCGTTTTTTCGGGGACGAGGCGCTGAGCCGGAATCTATTCAACACGACAGACAGGCTGGTTGTGCATGGCAGTTCTGAAACGGATCTGGCAAAACGGATAGGAGTTGATTCTCATAGATTGATTGAAGCCTTTCATCCTCTTTATAATCAATTTACAGTCCCTGATGAATCACGTGAGTCCATCAGGCAAAGTTTGGGGCTTAGAGGCAAAGTTTTGTTGTTTTTCGGCTTTGTTAGGCCATACAAAGGATTGGATCTGTTGTTGAAAGCTTTTAGTGAATTGTCTCAAAAACATGATAATCTATCCCTGCTTATAGTTGGTGAGCAGTTTGGCAGCAGAGTAAATCAACTTTCTGAAAAAGACAAGTTTTTGAAAGGATGCTCTTCAAACGATTCTGTGAGGGAAAGAGTTGTTTGGATTGATCAATATGTTGCCAATGAAGAGGTTGGCCGTTATTTTACCGTTGCTGATGCTCTGGTTGCACCCTATTTGTCGGTAACGCAATCCGGCCCGATTCAGATTGCCTATGCCTTTGATAAACCTGTTATTGCCAGCGATTTACCGGCTTTTCGTGAATGTGTGAGTGAGGGAGAAAGCGGGTATTTGTTCGAGAATGGGAATGCCGGCGATCTTGCCAAAAAAATTGAGTTGTTTCTGCAAAAACCGTTTGACGACGAAAAGATAAAACAGTTCCGGCAGAAATTTAGCTGGGATACTTATGCCAATTTAATCTTGGGTGTAGGCACTTTTACAAAAAAAATGATCTTATGACATATACTTCAGCCGCGCGGATGCAATTTAAACAGGAAATTTTCAAAAAGCTGCTGGATACAGATATAATATATGATATGGAAATCAACACGGGGACAATATGGTAAATATTAATCCAAAGAAACAGATAGTGATCGCTTATATCGTTTTAATATTAGCTACTCTTGCTGTTTTCTGGCAGGTGCATCAATTTGACTTCATCAGCATTGACGATACAATTTATATTACGCAGAACAATCATATACAATCGGGAATCACACTAAAAGAATTGCGCTGGGCATTCAGCACTACTCTTGGAGAATACTGGCATCCCGTAACTTGGCTTTCCTTAATGCTGGATTATTATCTGTTTGGCCTCAATGCCGGAGGTTATCATATGATCAATGTGATTCTGCATATTTTTTCCACGTTATTGCTGTTTTGGTTATTTAAGCGCATGACAGGAGCAATCTGGCAAAGCGCTTTTATAGCCGCAGTCTTTGCGTTGCATCCCCTTCATGTGGAATGTGTCGCTTGGGTTGCTAAACGTAGAGATCTCTTAAGTGCATTTTTCGGGATACTGACCCTTTGTCTTTATGTCTATTATACGGAAAAACCGTTCATCAAAAGGTATTTATTGATTTTTCTACCCTTTGTCCTTGCTTTGATGAGCAAACCTATGGTTGTTACCCTGCCTGTTATTATGATTCTTCTTGATTATCGACCGCTTGACCGCTTCCGGTCCCGACAGGGTAATTTAATTTTATGGCAATTACGAGAAAAAGCGCCTTTCTTTATTCTTTCAATAATTTTTTCTTTAGTTACAATATATGCCCGTGAAGATAAATTAACGACTCATTTCCCCCTGATCTCCCGACTGTCAAATGCAATCGTTTCATTTGTCATTTATTTGGAGAAAACATTTTATCCTCATGATTTAATTATTATACAATTATTCCAAGTACAAATTCCAGCTTGGCAGATTTTATTTTCTGCTATGTTTATAATTGTTATAAGTGTTGCTGTAATTATTTCCTTCAAATATTCGCCCTATCTCCTTGTTGGATGGCTATGGTATACAATAACCATACTACCGATACTTGGAATCATTCAATACGGACCCCTGTCAATGTCCGATCACCATACTTATTTGCCGCTAATCGGCATTACTATCATGCTGGCCTGGGGCATACCGCTTTTATTTCCGAGACAGCACATCCGAAAAAGGATTTTATTTCCTGCAGGCATAGCTGCCATATTAATTCTCGCCTCTTTAGCATGGAGGCAATGCAATTACTGGAAAAACGGTATAACGCTTTTTAGCCACACGTTGCAGATAACAAACGATAATTATCTTTTGCATAATCATCTTGGATCAGCGTTGCTAAAAAATAATAATATTGAACAGGCCATTGCTCATTACAACGAAGCCATCCGCCTGAAGCCTGATAATGCACATTATTATTGTGACAGGGCTAATGCCTATACTGAAAACGGCCAACACAATCGCGCGATGGATGATTACAATACGGCTATACGTCTTAGACCTCATGAGGGACAATTTTACAGTAACCGGGGCAATGCTTATATTAAAATCGGTCAGTACAAACCGGCGATGGATGATTTTAACAAGGCTATCCGTATTAGTCCGGATGTGGCCGAGCTATACTATAATAGGGGAACTACGTATGCAGAGTTCGGCCAGTATCCGCAGGCTATAGAAGATTTTAACAAGGCTATCCATCTGGCCCCGGATTTTGTTGATGCTTATTACAACAAAGGTACCCTTTACGCTAAATTGGGTCAGTATACACCTGCTATAGAAAATTTTAACACGGCAATAAAGATTAAACCAAATTATATTTCAGCCTATCACAGCCGGGCTATTGCTTATCTGTTTCAGGGCAATAACAGGGATGGCTGCCGCGATGCGCAAAGACTATGCGGGTGGGGATACTGTCAACTGTTGGAATTAGCCAAAAATAAAGGTTACTGTCGTTAATATATTAATTTTAGACTCAATCTTAATGACACCCGGATATGACAGCGCAGATTGTCATCTAAGAATCTATCCGCGCATTATACCTTTCAAACCCAATATCCGTTGCTATCTGAACTTATATGCAGACATTAAAAAAAGTGTCTGGGAAAATAAACCAGACACTTTTTTTAATGTTTTAAAATACGTTTCTTAAATCACTCTAACACCGGTGATTCCGTCAATTGACTGGATTTTCTTTACCAGATCATCTTTAACTTCACAATCCAGGTCGATGATATTGTAAGCGATGTTTCCTTTGCTCTTGTTAATCATATCAGAAATATTGAGGTTGCTTTCGCTCAAAAGATGCGTAATCCTTTCAATCATGCCCGGTGTATTTTTGTTCGATATTATCAATCTCTGCTTGCCGGATCTTTCCAGGGAACTCTCGGGGAAATTGACTGAATTTTTTATATTTCCATTTTCCAAAAAATCCATAAGCTGCATGACTGCCATGATGGCGCAGTTTTCTTCGGATTCTTCCGTGGATGCTCCAAGATGCGGAATGGCTATTACCTTGTCCGTCTTGATAATCTCTTCATCGGGAAAATCCGTAACGTAACAGGCCACGATGCCGTCGGCGATGGCTTTCTTCAGCGACGGCGTATCCACGAGTCCACCCCTTGCGAAATTCAGTATAACCACGCCCTTTTTCATAACCGCGAATTTATCGGCATTGATAAATCCCTTGGTGTCTTTGTTTTGAGGGACGTGTAGTGTGATGAAATCGCTTTCGGACAGGAGTTTGTCCAAGCTTGGCGCCCTCTTGGTATTACGGGACAGTCTCCATGCCGCTTCGATAGACAGAAAAGGATCGTATCCCCAGACTTCCATGCCCAGACCCTCTGCTGCATTGGCTATCATCGTGCCGATGGCCCCCAGGCCTACAACCCCAAGCGTCTTGCCCAGAATCTCGGTACCGCCGAACTTGGATTTTCCCTTTTCGATCAGATCTGGAACCTTGTCGCCTTCACCGACCAGGCCTTTCGCCCAGACAATTCCTTCAACCACTTCTCTTGATGCCAGCAGCATGCCTAAGATGACCAATTCTTTGACGCCGTTTGCATTTGCTCCCGGTGTATTAAAAACAACGATGCCTTTCTCCGAACATTTATCAATGGGAATATTGTTGACACCGGCACCGGCGCGGGCGATTGCTTTCAGACTTGACGGGAAATCCATGTCTTTCATTTCTTTGCTTCTTACCAAAATGCCGTCAGGATCGGGAATATCAGCACGATATTCATACTTGTCGGTAAAAAGGGTGATCCCTTTTTCCGAAATCTTGTTTAACAGATCAACGCGATACATAAATGCCTCCTATTCGTTTCCATGCTTTTTTATTAGAGAGTACTCTGCATAGAATACCTTAATTTTATGCCAATGTTGTCCAAAACAAATTGTCCTTACGGTATTTTATATAAGAACTTCAGTTTTGCCGGATGAAGTATAAAATGGGCATTTCTGTGTGTCAAGAAAATCTTGGGCAAAAGTTTCCGCAGGTGATTGTCCGGTGTAAAAAAGGTTATTACACATTGCATTCTATCATATTCGACAATGATGATTATCTGTTTGTTACATATTTTTATAAGTTGTATTTACGGGTTTGTTAATCTATATTATTGATATAATAACTGTTTTATAATTTTTACACTAAGGCGGGGGACGGTGTGGTCTGTCAGAAAAGATATTCATTTTTTTTCAAAGTAAATAAGATTGGTTTTTCTTGAATTCGGGTATTCATATATTTTAATGATTCTGAAGTTATCATTGTGCTTCAAATATTCCGTAAGCGCCGGATTGGTGTACCCTGTATTGGTTTGCTTTATAAAATGGTAATTGTAAGCAATGTAAATATAATAACGGCCCGCTTTTAACTGCTCAAGTTTCATTTTGTCGCCGGATGAAAATTTTTCATCTAAAAACATATATGCCGGAAGTTTCCCGGAATAATATTTCCAGGAATTAATTGAAGGTCCGGCAATAATTTTGTCTCCGGGCTTTATATTCTGCCGCAGATCCAGCATCAACACGCGTGCGGCATTTTTGTTGATGACAAAATTTCCTGCCGGAATAAAAAAAGCCAGAAAAGCAGTCAAAAACAGCCCGGCAAGAATCCATTTGTATTTTTTTTCGCTTATCGTCATCAAAGGATAGCCGGTGATGATGCTGAATGCCGGAATCAAAAATAAAACAAGGCGTCTTTCAAAAAGGTAAATATGCAAAAGCGTAAACAAAAGCACCAGAAAAACCGGCATGGTCAAAAACCATTTTCTTCTCTTGTCTTTTTCTTTGAGAAGATAAAAGATAAAAAGGCAAACAACAATAAATCCTAAAATAATATTGACCGGCATCATTCTGGCAAAAAATAATTCACCCGTTTTCTGAAATAAAAGCAGCGGATTATATATTTGAAACGTTCCATTCCAAAACTCGTTCATGCCGGAATAATTCCGCATGTACGTGGAAATCAGATAATATTTTATGTAAAAAATGAAATTGACTAAAACGGCAAGGAATAATAACAGGATTTTCCCCCGCCCAACGGGACCGGGCTTCTCCGTGATATGCAGATACAGCAGCCATAAACATCCGGCGGCAATGATAAACCATGACGAAATTGAAAACCATGGAGCAAGGCATATGATAAAAACAGCTCCGATTGACTTAATGAAATTTAATTTTTCAAAATGATAAAAAATAATCAGAAGCAGCAGGGCAAACATCAATTCACAGGAATACTGTTTGAATTCGGAAGAATAGTCTATCAGGACAGGATTCAAAACGAAAATAAAAGCGGATAAAATGGTGAAGTTATTATTCTTGAACAAGAGGTGTACAAAGTACATAAACAGGGGAATGGATACAACACCGCAGAAAAAAGGAAATGTCCTGAAAATCAAATCCCGCGCGTACAAATCATTCCCGGCATTTACAAGGTTATATAAAATTTTTGTGGTGACAAGAAAAAGGGGAGGGGCTACCTGCATATGATCCAGCCCCTGAAACAATCCCGCAAAGTTTCTATTGATAACATTCAGCGCCAGCGCGGTTTCATCACAGAATAATGATGGATTGTGAATTAACAACCTTAATCTTAAACCGAATCCGATTAAGAAAATAAGTGCTAATGCTAAAAGAGGAGTAAAGTTATTATTCAGATTAAAGGATATGTTGTTTTTTATTTTCATTGATTCCTTTTCGATCTTTATTCCGATCAAATTAATGAATGTTTAATATGCGATATTTTTGATACTGATTTTTCAACGAGTTCACGCAACAACGTAACATAAAATTGATATTTTGAAAAATATGGCGTAAATGAAGTTATATTGGGTAAAAATATGCAGACCTCGCATAAGAAAAAAGGTGTTACTCGTGTAATCCCTTGATTTTGGTGGGTTGTGTGGGACTTGAAACTACGGCTAATGGATTAAAAGTTGATAATTAGAAATAGGAGATTCTCCATCAAAATTAATCGCTTATAAATTAAGCAATTACAAAGGTGGGTTTTGTTTATATTTGGTTATGATAATTTAACGTGCGGTACAAGATAAGAGAGCAGGTCAAAGAATGCCGGTTAAAAATTTTCGAAAGTCGTCTTTTAAAAAAAGTTTTTTATATGGATGGATTTCAGTCTATAAATTTCTTGCCGCAATAAAGGCTATTTTTTTTTCATTCTCGATATAACTTCGCATAATCTTTTCACCCCCATCGGGATTTCTCTCGTTCATGTACTTCGTCAGAAGTTGAAAGTAATTGGCATTTTCGGATAAATTCTGCGTCTGACTGAGAAGGGCCGTATAGTGAATTCTTCTGATGGCAGGTAAAAGATCAAGAATAATCTGCTTACGGATTTTATTCTTTTCAGCCGACAAACCAACCGCCGAAAATTCATAAACCGCATTATAGTAAGCGGTAACATCCCCGGATTCGGCGACTTGTTTAATTTTGGCGGCTATGGCCGTCATGTCCCTGCGATGATCCTCATCGCAATGCTCTATTCACTCCCGCACGAAAGAAACATAGAGATCATTGAGGACATTGAATATATCGTTGATATAATCTTCGGTCAGTTCAGTTACTCTGGCTTCCCTGCGGGGAAAGAGTTCCACAAGCCAGTTTCTTTCAAGTCTCCGAAGACTGTCCCGAATAGGACCCCGGCTTACACCCATTTCTTCGGCAAGCTTTGATTCCAGTATCCTCTGCCCGGGTTTAAGTTTAAGAGAGATAATTTTTTCCGCAATATCATCGGATATCTGTTCTGAGACATTTTGAGGTAATATAAAATTCATAAGGTTATTTTTACCAAATGTTGTTAAATGTCAACAATTAAATTTATCCGTTTATTGTGGAATATATTATTTCTTGACAATGATAAAAATATTTGTTAACTGTTAACAATCTATAATAAAGATATTAAAAATAGTAATTTACTGATTGGTCAAGCAAGGGCAATATGAATAAAACTATCTGGAAACCGGACTCGGAAATTGATTATATTCTGCGCGATTATAATACAGTTGGTATTCTGAGTTGTGGAACCTGCGCCAACCTTTCATATACGGGGGGCAAGACCGGGGTTTATGCGCTGAAAAAAATTCTTTTGAAAAATAGTAAAGAGATTAAACTGGCCAGGGTCATTCTTGCCGCCTGCCCGGAAGAAATAATGCGTCAGGCCCTGAATGCCAATAAAAGAGCGATCAAAAAGTGTGACGCTTTAATAGTTTTGAGTTGTGCGGCGGGCATAAAATCAGCCAACAGCTGCAGGCCCGGTTTGCCGGTCATAAACATGCTGGATTCGGTGGGAAGCTCTGCTGTTTACTGCAGCGATCCCATTCTTGCCCGGAGTCTCTGCCGGAGCTGCGGGCACTGCGTATTAACCTGCACCGCCGGTATTTGTCCGCTCAGCGAATGTCCCGCCAAAAGCAAATACGGCCCATGCAAATCTTTTTCAGAATCAAACTTAAAATGCGCGCTCGACCCGCTTAAAGATTGCGTATGGCATATTATCCGGGAAAGAAGCAAAAATCTGCATCAGCTGGCATCATTAAAGGAATTACACGCACGGAAAGATGATCGGGATTTTCACTGGACGCCTCAGGTAAAAAGCGCGGGTTTCTGGAAAAAGTTTTTCGCGTGGTTTGCGTCACGGTTCCAGAAGCTTGAGTTTATCATGCGCCAATTCAGATAAAGGAGAAAGGGCATCATGTCATATACTAAATTATCAGATTGGAATAAATGTACGAAGTGCGGCATCTGTCTGGTTAAATGTCCTGTTATGAATCTGGACCAACCAACGGCCATTGCCGAAATAACAGAATTATTGCAAACCGGTTATTCGGAAAAAATATTCAGTGAATGCACGTTTTGCTTCAACTGCAATAAATACTGTCCCGAGAATTTAAGGCCTCATGAATTATTCCTGGAAAAGTATTTGGACGCCAGAAAAAAGAAGGGGAAAATATCGGCGATTATTCCTTATCTTTTTAATGGGATGCAGACATCCATGTGGAAAGACATCTATGCCATGCTTTCAAAAAATGAAAAATCCATATTAAAAAAGTGGTCTGAGATTCCGCCGCCGTCAAAGGAAATTCTATGGGTGGGATGTATCGGCAGAATGAGCTGCGCCGATATTGAGAATTCGACTATCCTGTGTGAACTGCCGAAATTCGGGCCGCCTGACCTTTGTTGCGGAGAACTGGCCTACAGGCTGGGTTCCTGGAAAGCCTATGCTGATACAGTTGAAAAAACCCTGAAAGCTTTTGAAAAACTAAAAATAGAAAGAATGGTTTGTTACTGCGGCTCATGCTATAGTTATTTCTCAAATATTTTAAGGAATGTATATGGCAGGGAACTCCCTTTCAAGCTCATATCGCTCTATGAATGGCTTAACGAAAAAAAGGAATCAGGCAGCATCACGGTGAAAAAACCTTTGAACCTGACGACGACCTTCCATGAATCATGTTATGTCAGTGAACTTGGCGAAAAATTTGCCCGGAATCTTCACGACGTTTACAAATCGGCGGGTGCTGACATTGTTGAACTCCCCCATCATGGCGACTCAAACCTTTCCTGCGGGGCGGTCAGCGTTATCAGAACGCTTGATCTCCGCAAAAGTCTTTTCAAAGAACAAAATAAAAAATACAGAGAAGTAAAGCAAACCGGAATCCGGCATATGGCGGTAAACTGCCCGGGGTGTTTTATTACACTCTCTTTCACAAACAAGTTTGCGGGAATAAAGCTTCACTACATGCCCGATGAACTGCTGGAGGCATACGGCGATACGATAACCAAGCCTTTATCAAAGCGAATATCTCTTGTCGTAAGGGCATTCATGAAGCATCCATCGCTTCCTTTCAGGCGTGTTGATGCTGAAACATCACCCGGGCCATCCTGCTGATGTTTTTAAAGATATGTTGTTTATGAATAAGTGCATATAAATACTTTTCTAAAAAATATTTCCTCATATTATCTCTTGACAAGTTATGAGCATATGCTTATAATGTGCTCATAAGGAGTATCAAGGGAAAATGTCCCGGCCAAAGTGTCACCGTAATATCTGTGGAACGCCTGATAACAATTATTTCAAGCCACGGGGAATGCCCACTGTTGATTTGGAAGAGGTTGTGCTGAATCTGGATGAATTCGAAGCTATTCGTCTGGCGGATTACGAACAACTGTATCAGGAGGAAGCAGCGATCAAAATGAACATTTCCCGCCAGACATTCGGTAGAATTATTAATGAGGCGCACAGGAAGATTGCCGATGTGCTCATCAATGCCAAGGCGCTCAAAATTGAAGGCGGCAATATTACTTTGGATGAAACCAAATCCTGCGGACACCCCCGAAGACGCAGGGCAGGCAACAATACATAACATTTAAAAAGGAGAAATTTATGAAAATCGCTTTACCATCATTCAACAATCAAATTGATGAACACTTCGGACATTGTGAATATTTTACGGTATTTACAATTGATGAACAGAAGAAAATCATGTCGGAGGAAAAAATCGCATCACCGGCGGGCTGCGGATGCAAATCCAATATTGCCCAGACCCTGGCCGAGAAAGGTGTCAGGTTAATGTTGGCCGGAAATATGGGACAAGGCGCCGTGAATGTGCTGAATAGTCATGGTATCGACGTTCTGCGCGGCTGTTCCGGCAATGTCAAAGCCGTTACGGAAAACTGGCTTGCCGGTAATTTAAAAGATTCGGGAATTGCCTGTGCTCAACATCAGCATGGATGTCACGAAGGATAGCAGAAAAAATCAGGGAAGTTTATGAAAAAAAGGCCGTCTGCCAGTTTTGTTACGAGAGAGCTTGATGAAGACCAAAATATTATTTTGGATTCTATTGCCGACGGAGTATTCACTGTCGATAAGCACTGGCGGATAACATCTTTTAACAGCGCCGCTGAAAAGGTTACCGGCGTTTCACGTAACGATGCACTTGGCCAGCTATGCAAGGATGTTCTAAAGGCTGATATCTGTGAGAAAAACTGTTGCCTGCGGGCCACAATGAAAACCGGCGAACAAATTATCAATAAAAAAGTTTATATCATCAATGCGGAAGGACGAAAATTACCCATTAGCATTTCCACGGCGCTCTTGCATGACAAGAAAGGAAAGTTGCTGGGTGCTGTGGAAACTTTCCGCGATATAAGCATTGAGGAAGACTTACGCAGGGTCATTTCCCAGAAATACAATTTTGCCGATATTATATCAAAGAATCATAAGATGCTAAAGCTGTTCGACATGATTCCGGACATTGCCGACGGCGGAAGCACCGTTTTGATTGAAGGTGAAAGCGGCACCGGTAAAGAGCTCATTGCCCGCGCAATTCACAATCTGAGTTCGCGCAGGAAAGCCCCTTTCATTGCTGTTAATTGCAGCGCGTTACCTGATACCCTGCTGGAATCGGAACTTTTTGGTTATAAGGCGGGAGCGTTTACCGATGCAAAAAAAGATAAGCCCGGTAGATTTAAATTGGCCGAGGATGGAACATTGTTTCTTGACGAAATCGGGGAAATAACACCTTCCATGCAGGTAAAGCTTCTGCGTGTTTTACAGGAAAAAAACTACGAACCGCTGGGCGGAACGCAAAGTATTCATCATAATGTGCGGATTATTGCGGCAACTAACAAAAATTTGGAAGGAATGGTCAAGCAGGGGCTTTTCCGGGAAGATTTTTTTTACCGGATAAATGTCTTTAAGATAAGCCTGCCGCCGCTGCGTGAGCGCATGGAAGATATTCCCCTTTTGATTGAGCATTTTATCAATCACTTCAATACCCTGCAAAAAAAGAATATTGAAGGCATTAATGAAGAAGCGATGTCGATTCTCATGGGTCATCATTATCCCGGTAATATTAGAGAGCTTGCCAACATCATCGAGAGGGCTTTCATCCTGAGTAAAACGGGAATCATTGAAAAAAAACATCTTCCTGAATCTCTTTTTATCCAACAGACAAAAGGAGGAAGTACCGGGGCATCATCATTTCGTGATATTGAATATAATTACCTGACCAACACTCTTAAACAAAACAACTGGGATTGCCCCAAGACAGCCAGGCAACTCGGTATTCACAAAAGTACACTCTACCGGAAAATCAAATCCCTTGGAATTACAATATCCCGATAGCCAGATTGCGTCGCATTAATGCTACTGCCGTGCAACTATTGTCGCATAATTGCAACATTTTTTGCTGTTGTTTCGCCGGAATTTTCGATAAGCATTCAATATCCATGAGCATTTCAATTTAAAATTATTTGGCACTGATTTTGCTTTAATACTGTTAAAACGTAGCGGCTTGATAAGAGTTTATAAAATCAGGAGTATGAATGAGGCTGGCACTGTCGGTATTTAAAGATTGTATTTCCATCGTTTTTGATGCGGCGGATCAGTTTATGATTGTCGAGATGGACGGTACGGGTGAGTCTAAAAGAACCTCTGAGAAATTTCTTGCAAATGACCCGGCCGGACGCGCTCTCCAGCTCAAAAGCCGGAACATCGATGTTCTAATTTGCGGAGCTATTTCACGACCGATACAATCTGCCATCCTGTCGCAGGGAATTAGAATTCATCCATTTGTCAGAGGAAAGGTTGATGACATTGTCGAGGCCTATCAAAACAATCAACTTGACGACAAGGCTTTTCTGCTGCCCGGTTGTCGACGGAGGCTCAGAGGTGACGGTGCGGGACAACAGCAGCGTGCACGCTGCCGCTGGCGATAAATGTTTCTTATCAGCATCAGGGTAAATACTACTGGCGTATAATGAATCCGGATGATGCATTGATGAGAAAAATCTTTTTTTAAAAAAGTGTTTTTGAAGGAAATAACGGGATGTTAAATTTATTGCAAATAATAAAAAAACACTGGAGTACCATCACAATTTTACTGTCTCTGGCAGGCATAGGCATTATGGCCTATTATAACCATTGTGATACGGCATGCAGCTATCTGAAAGGTGACATCTGGGGTATTGATTTGAAATGGATCGGAATGGTTTACATGTCGGCAGTTATCATTTTTGCTTTTTTTCAGCAGAAACCTTTTGTAAGAGCGCTTTTGGCCGCGGGACTGGGAGTGGAAGTCCATCTGTACGCTTTTCAGGTTCAAAACGATGTCTATTGCCCGTTTTGTCTGGCTTTTTCCGTCATGCTGATTTTGTCGTTCATCGTTAATTATGAGATTCCAACAGCCTGGTACAGGAAGCGCAGCAGGATGTGGCTTTATTTTCTGGGAGAAGTTGAATTCCCCGCATTCAGGATTCAGAAGCTGCCTTTGCTGCTTTTTAGTCTGCTGGGATACCTGACGGTTCTATTGACTTTTTCGGGATCGGTCACACCGGCTTACGCGCAGGATTCCTGCAATGCAATTCCTTCGCTCGGCAAAGGGCCTTATGAAGTCGAAATGTTCGCCGATTATTTCTGCACATCGTGCCTTCGCCTCAACGATAAATCCGAACCGTTGATGAAGGAATTGCTTGGTTCCGGACAGGTTAAAATAACATTTATCGATGTACCCATTGATAAAGCAACCCCCATTTACGTTAAATATTATCTTTACGCTGCCAGTGACAATCCTGAAGCAGATCAAATATTTAAAATCCGTAAAGCGCTTTTTGACGCCGCACAGAATAAAAAAATTCGAAAGGAAAAAGAGCTGGCTGCTTATCTGGAACAGCATAAAATTGCGTTGAAAAAAATAGACGAAAAATCGGTATTCCCGCAACTCAGCACCAAGCTCAGAGAAAACAGCATCAGAGCCACACCAACCTGCGTCATTAAATATTCAGCGAATAATGTCAAAAAATATATCGGTGACGATGAAATATGGAAAGGGCTGACTGATTTAAAATCACATATGACAAAAGTAAAAAAATAGCCGCTTCTTACAAATGAGATGGAGAAGAGAAGTTATTAATATAAATTATGATTGCGGAGGAAATACGAAATTGAATAACCCCATACCCAGGGAATTGTTTTTTACAAAAGGTGTCGGTACGCATCGCGAACAGCTTCATTCATTTGAACTGGCCCTGCGGGATGCAGGCATCGAAAAATGCAATCTGGTGCAGGTATCCAGCATTATGCCACCGGGATGCAGGATTATTTCGCGGACGGAAGGACTGAAAAAACTTAAACCGGGTGCAATCACCTTTTGTGTGATGAGCCGCTGCTGCAGCAATGAGCCACGCCGTCTGATTTCGGCTTCAGTCGGCTGCGCCATTCCCTGGGACAGGAAAACCTATGGTTATATCAGCGAGCATCATTCTTTTGGTTATAACGAACGTCAGACAGGCGACTACGCGGAGGATCTGGCTGCGGCCATGCTGGCATCCACGCTGGGAATCGATTTCAACGTTGATGAAAGCTGGGATGAGAAAAAAGAGTTGTTTAAAATCAGCGGGAAGATCGTCGGCACGCGGAATACAACGCAATCCTGTGTTTTGAAAACAAAAGATTATACCACCGTGCTGGCGGCAGCAGTCTTTGTTTTCTAGCAACGATCGAAATTTGAAAGGGAGAACAAATCATGAATGCAAATAATCGAAGCGGAAGAACAAGAGGTTCAGGACAGGGGCGTATGGGCGGACAGAGAGCCGCGGGCCCTTCAGGTTACTGTGTTTGTCCGCACTGCGGCCATCGTGAAACTCATGAACGGGGTATCCCCTGCATGAAGATTAAATGTCCGCAATGTGGTTCGGCATTGATCAGAGAATAAATATTTATGAAAGGAGGTTTTTATTATGCCAAGAGGAGATTCGACAGGCCCCATGGGAATGGGACCGATGACCGGCCGGGGAGCCGGGTATTGTGCGGGTTATAATATGCCCGGTTACTTAAATAACGCCGGAGGGCGCAACTTCGGCATGGGCTTCGGAAGAGGCGCGGGATTTGGTGGACGCGGAGGACGAGGCGGCGGTTTTGGTTTTCGCAATCGCTTCATCGCCTCGGGACTGGCGTCTTTCGGAGGAATTTTTGCCGTTTCCAATCCGGATCAGGATCCGGGTTTAGAAAAGAAGATTCTTGATAATCGGGCTGAAGCTTTGCAGATGGAACTGGATGCGGTTAAAAAGCGACTGGATCAATTGAACACCAAAACATAAAAAAATGACCTCCGTTGGCAGGTCCGCATGGAGCTAAGCCATGCACTGCGGCGATGGTGTGATTCTCACGCTTCACGCTATCGCCGCAACTAAATAATTGTAAGATGATACAGACAGCAACCCTGACATGGCAAAATATTACGATGTCAATGATTTGGAAGTTATCGAAAATAACGATTCCAAAACATTGTAAAAAAGGGCTCTTGATATGATCAAAATTGGTATCATTATTTGTGCACGTTATAAAAATTGCGGCGGGGGAAAGTGTTTTCGGGCTTTACGGGAGCGCGTAGGCGCCTTTTCTCACTATCCGGTTGCAGAATTGGTGGAAATCGTAGGATATTCTAATTGCGGCGGTTGTCCTGGTGGAAACATTGAGTATGTGCCGGCAGAAATGAAGAAAAATGGAGCAGAAATCATTCATCTCGCGACTGGTTTGGTAGTGGGTTATCCACCGTGTCCGAATGTACGATACTTCCAGACATTTATCGAAACAATCTATGGATTATCCGTGGTTGTAGGAACTCATCCCATTCCTCAAAAATATATGGAGGCGCATGCGCGACTTTCTTTTTGGAATGATAGCAATATGAGAGAAATCGCTGCATCCCTTTTGCAGGAATCGGAAAAAATAAAAAAAACATACGATTGAAGAGGATAAAAAAATGAAAATTGCAATTACAACATCAGGTAATGATCTGAACGCTCCATTGGACAGCCGTTTCGGAAGGGCGCCGAAATTTCTTATCTACGACATGAAGTCCAATACCTTTGAGGTGGTGGATAACACACAGAATCTTAATGCGGCACAGGGCGCCGGTATTCAATCGGCACAAAATATAGCCCGCCTGGGTGTCCATGCAATTGTTACCGGACACTGCGGACCGAAGGCTTTTCACGTTTTACAGACAGCGGGAATCAAAATATATAATACTTCGGTCGCCAGTGTAAAAGAAGCTCTTGAACTTTACACCGCCGGGAAACTGGCGGAAGCAACGTCCTCGGACGTCGAAGGGCACTGGGTATGAATAGGTGTGAAATTCTTTACCGGACGATCGGTATCATTCACAGTGAGCATAAGATAGCTGAAGAAACTCCCATACAGCCTGTTTATGCTAAAGGCTGCAAAGGGTATGTTGACCTGTTTCCGGAGTTTGTGGATGGCTTGCGTGATCTGAGTGATTTCTCGCATATCTACCTTATTTATCATTTTCACAAGTCGCGGGAAGTCAAACTTATTGTAAAGCCGTTTTTACAGGATGTTGAACGGGGTATTTTTTCGACACGTGCGCCCTTCCGCCCCAATTCTATCGGATTGAGTGTGGTGGAACTTCTCTGCATAAAAGGTAATATTCTGCATTTCGACGGTGCAGACATTATCGACGGGACGCCGCTCCTGGATATAAAACCGTACACCGCAAAATTCGATTTGCATGAAGTCAAAAGAAACGGCTGGCAGGATCAGGTCGATGAAAAGACCGCTCAAAAAAGAGGCAAAAGAGGATATCGTTCATGAAAATGACTTTGGATTGCATAGCTTGTTTTGTGCGTCAGGCTTCCGATGCGGTTACAATGACAGAATTATCCGATGAAAACCGCAAGCACCTGATGCAGAATGTTTTGCAATGGATCAGCGGGGTCGATTTTAATCAGTCGCCGCCGGCTGCTTCCCAGATGATTCACCGGCGTCTGCGCGAAATTTTACGCACAGATGACCCTTATCGCAACTCGAAAAGAAATCATAACGAAATGGGAGCCACGTTAATTCCTCCCATTCGCAAATATATATCTTCTTCCTTTGATCCTCTGATTATGGCGGTGCGCTATGCTATTACCGGTAATATCATCGATTTGGGTGCAAAAAATAAAATCGGCTATGGAGAAATCTATGCCGATTTGCAAAGCGCATCCATGCAGCCGGTTTACGGCGACATGGATGCCTTCAAACAGGCTGTTCAAAAAGCAAAAACGATTCTCTATCTGGCAGACAACGCCGGAGAAATATTTTTCGACCGCCTGTTAATCGAACAATTATCCAACGCAAAAGTAACCATGGCGGTGCGCGGCGCTCCTGTGATCAACGATGCGACCGTATCGGATGCCCGACAGGCAGGGATTGATAATATCGCTGAAATTATCGATAACGGGTCTGATGCCCCCGGAACGATTCTGGACGATTGCAGTTCCGAATTCCGCAGACGTTTTGATGAAGCGGATCTGGTTATCGCCAAAGGTCAGGGTAATTTTGAAAGTCTTTCTGATGAAAAGCGGGAAATCTTTTTCCTGTTTCGGACAAAATGTAAAACCATCAGCCGTCATTCGGGATTTTGCGTGGGAACATACGTGGCTGCGAATCGTCTTGCCATGCCCGGTTATTTTTCAGGAGCGGCTTCATGAAAGCGGGTATTATTGCGACTGAACTTAAACGGCATGCGCCTTTCACAATGTTCGGCACTGTGACAGGAATTGTCATTATGGCTGTTTTTGTGCATTTTTCCATCTCGCGGGAAATTTCGTCTGCTTGTTTCTGGACACTTCACCCGCTGCATGTGTTCTTGAGTGCATTGGTTACGACCGCCATGTACAGAATACACTCGAATGGAGATCTGATAATCACCATTCTTATCGGATATTTTGGATCGGTCGGTATTGCCACACTCAGCGACTCACTCATGCCTTTTGCGGGGGAATGGATGCTGAATATGCCTCATCGGAGCGTCCATCTGGGTTTCATCGAAAAATGGTGGATAGTCAATCCTCTTGCTTTTGCAGGTATTGCCGTCGGATATTTGCATCCGAAAACAAAATTTTCGCACGCAGGACATGTGTTTATAAGTACATGGGCGTCGCTGTTTCACATTCTCATGGCGATGGGACCACCACCCGATGTTGCTGTAACGGTGCTTGCAGCATTCTTCTTATTCCTCGCAGTCTGGGTCCCCTGTTGCACCAGCGACATCGTTTTCCCGCTTCTTTGGATCCGCGAAAAGGAGAGTAAGGCAGTATGAAGATAGCAGTGGCATCAGGCAAAGGAGGGACGGGCAAAACCACAGTCAGTGTCAACCTGGCGCGAGTGTTTAAAACAGACGTGCTGCTGGTGGACTGCGATGTAGAAGAACCCAATGCCCATCTGTTTCTGAAAACATCCCGTCCATCTGAAAAAATAATCGGCATTCCGGTTCCGGAGGTTAATGAAAATCTCTGCAACAGCTGCGGCGAGTGCGCAAAAATCTGCCAGTTCTCAGCTATCATCACATTTGGGACAACTCCGCTTATATTTCCGGAAATGTGTCACGGTTGCGGTGGCTGCATGCGGGTATGTCCGACTCAAGCCATCTCAGAAAAAAACCGGCGTATAGGCGTAATTGAAAAATCTAGCGCGGAAAACATAAGTCTACTAACGGGCAGACTTGATGTGGGAGTGGCGGTGGCTCCGCCACTCATCCGCGCTTTAAAAAACGATCTTCCTGAAAACACTTCAGTTATACTGGACGCGCCGCCAGGCACATCCTGCCCGGTTATTGCGGCTATTCGTAATTCGGATATTGTCCTGCTGGTAACGGAACCGACGCCATTCGGCCTGAACGATTTGACCCTGGCGGTGGACATGATCAGAGAACTGAACCTGCCGTTCGGAGTCATTATCAATCGGGTGGGAAGCGGAGATGACCGTGTTCATCAATTCTGCGAAAAAGAACGGGTTCCCGTTTTAATGGAAATTCCTGATGACCGGCAAATTGCCGAAGCTTATTCCAGAGGAATTCCAATAGTGGACGCCCTTCCTCAATACCGAACGCTTTTTGAAAATCTTTTGGAAATAATAGAAGTCTTTAAAAAGAAAGGATAAAAACCATGCCAACCTATGAATATGCATGCAGCAATTGCGGCCTGCGTTTTGAAAAACAACAAAGCATAAATGACTCGCCTGTATCGGTCTGCCCTGAATGCAAGGGCGCAGTACAACGGCTGATAAGTGGAGGCAGCGGTTTTATTATGAAATCGGCAAGTGTCAGCCGCCGCGATCAGATGAAGGGATGTTCCCTCGAAGAAACCGGAAAAACGTGCTGCGGGGCGGACAGAAAGTGCGGAGAATCGCATTGTGGAGATTAAAATGAGCACTGAAGTTTATAAATATATTTACGGACCGGTTCCATCGCGGCGGTTGGGGCGCTCGCTCGGTATTGACCTTGTGCCGTTTAAAACCTGTACCTACGATTGCATCTACTGTCAGCTGGGACGGACAACGAACAAAACGATGGAGCTTCGATCCTACGTTCCAGTCAAAGATATTATGAATGAGCTGGAAACCAGATTGGCGACGGGGGAGTCTCCCGATTACATCACGCTAGCCGGTTCCGGAGAACCGACTTTGCATTTATGCATAGGCGAGATCATCGGATTGATAAAGAGCATGACCCAGATACCTGTGGCCGTTCTTACGAACAGCTCTTTACTTCACTTGCCGGAAGTCCGGTCGTCTTTGATGCGAGCGGATCTGGTCATCCCCTCTCTGGACGCGGGTGATGAGCAATTGTTTAACTATGTCAACCGCCCCCACTCGGAAATTATTTTCGATAATATGGTCAATGGCCTGATAGAATTCACCCGCAATTATTACGGACAGGTATGGCTGGAGGTTCTGTTGCTCGGGGGCGTTACAGGAATCCTTGCCGAAGTTGAAAAGATTGCGTCGATTGTCAGGAGAATCCAGCCATTGCGAATTCAACTTAATACGGCTTTCCGGCCGCCCGCGGAAGAAATAGCACATCCTCTTTCTATGGATCAGTTGCTTGCCCTCAAAAGTTTTTTCCCCGGAGAAGTGGATATTATCGGCAGCCATGAGCAGGCCGAAGCACTCATCCCGGATTTATCCGCAACGACGGATGCGGATATTATTTCATTATTAGCCAGAAGACCGTGCACAATAGAGGATATTGCCAACGGTCTTGGCATTCATGTAAACGAAGTGATTAAAAGAATGGAAAAGCTGGTCACAGCCCAAAAAGTGAACTGTATTGTTACAAGAAAAAGAAATTACTATACCGTTGTGCTTTAGAGGAACTAAGAGAATAAAGGGTTTTCTTATATGATGAAAGAGAACAGGATACCAGTGGCAGTTGAAGGATGGCCGTTTATCCTCCCATTGGCAATTTCAACGTTGCTTTTATTTGTATGCGGATGGACGATTGCAAGTTTCGTATTGCTTATCCTGAGCTTGTTTGTATCTTTTTTCTTCCGTGACCCTAAGCGAACGGTTCCTGAAGGAGAGAACGTTTTGGTCTCTCCGGCAGATGGCAAGGTAGTTGTTATCAAGGACATCTATGAAAACGACTATCTTCAACAAAACGTAACACAGATCAGCATTTTTCTTTCGGTTTTCAATGTGCATGTCAACAGGGCTCCGATTGGTGGCATTATTGAAACGGTTAAATACAATCCCGGCAAGTTTCATATTGCAGCGATTGAAAAGGCTTCACTCGAAAACGAACAGACGGCGATGGTCATTGCGGAGGGGAACAGGAAAATACTCGTAAAACAGATTGCCGGAATTATTGCACGGCGCATCGTCTGTTATGCCAAACCGGGCGATGTGATTAAAAAAGGTGAACGTTACGGACTGATCCGCTTTGGCTCACGGGTTGATATCTTTCTGCCAAAGGATTCAGAAATCAAGGTGAAGCTCGGTGACAGAGTAAAGGGCGCAAGAGATATCATTGCGTTATTGAGATAAGATAAATTTTATATGAAAGTTCGACTTAACCGTGATGGAAAAAGAATTAACTGAAAATCATAAGCGTTATATGGAGCGCGTCGCTCTCTACCGGAAATTCGGATACGATATCGAACAGGAGCGTTCTTTTATAATTGAAAAGGCGCTCCCGTTTTCGGGCAACATCCTGGAGGCAGGAACAGGCAAAGGTTATTTTACGCTCGCTCTGGCGCGGGCGGGATTGAATTTTTTTTCTTTTGATATTTCCGCCGCGGAACAACGATATGCTCTTATGAACCTGAGGTATTACGGATTGCATCAACAGGTGACTTTCTGCGTGGCTGATGTTGAGAGCATTCCCTGCGATGAAGATTTTTTTAATGTGATTTTCGCTGTTAATATGATTCATCATCTTTCGTCCGTGAGCGCAGCTTGTAATGAACTTATCAGAATTTTGGCACCTTCAGGGAAAATAGTGGTGAGCGATTTCAGCACTGCGGGATTTGCTGTTATCGATAAGATTCACGAACATGAAGGCAGAAAACACGAATTAAATTCAGGAACGATGACAGAAGCCAGGAAAATATTTGCCGAACGGGGCTTTGACATCAAAGAATATAAAAGCCTAATGCAAGAGGTGATTGTAACCGGCAGGGGCACGATATAATTTTTTAATAAGGAACGATAAATGAAAGAATTGGTGGTTATCAGCGGAAAGGGAGGAACGGGCAAAACCAGCGTCACGGCTTCTCTGGCAGTACTGGCCGGGCGTTCGGTCATCTGCGACTGTGATGTGGATGCCGCCGATCTTCATCTGGTGCTGACCCCTAAGATAAAAGAGGAGTATGAATTTATCAGCGGTCATGAAGCCATCATCCGGCAAAACGACTGCATCGGCTGCGGTATTTGCCGTGATGTCTGCCGCTTTAATGCGATTCAAAGCAGGCAGACTTTTCAGGGAGAACTTTTATTTTCGGTCGATCCGATTGCCTGCGAAGGATGCAATGTGTGCGTCGTCATGTGTCCGGAAAAAGCGATTGATTTTCCTGATTGCAACTGCGGCAAATGGTTTATCTCGGATACACGCCTGGGGCCGATGGTTCACGTGCGTCTCGGTGTAACCGCCGAAAATTCAGGGAAACTTGTTTCAACCGTCAGGCGGGAAGGGCGCGCACTGGCGGAAAAAGAAAACTTTGGCCTGATGATTGTTGATGGACCGCCCGGCATCGGCTGTCCAGTAATCGCGTCTGTTACAGGCGCTTCGAAGGTTCTGGTGGTCACGGAGCCGACCGTTTCTGGTGAACATGATCTGGAAAGAGTGCTTAGCCTCACCAGTCATTTCCAAATTCCAGCGGCTGTCTGCGTCAACAAATGGGATATTAATCCCGACATGACCGTACGCATCGAAGAAAAGGCGGTTAATTGGGGCGCGAAAATTGTGGGACGTATCCGCTATGACAACGCCGTAACCCGGGCGCAGATTCAAAAAAAAGCGGTTGTGGAAATCGATGCGCCCAGTGCTGAAGATATTCGGCAACTTTGGAATAATCTCAATATCAAGGAGGAATGATATTAAAAGTGGATGATTTAGTTAATTTGGAAATATTTTATCATAAGGCAAACAGACATGCCAACGACCCGTATAATATGGGCAGACTTGAAGATTATAACGGGCACGCGGAAATTACCGGTCCCTGCGGTGATACAATGGAGTTCTGGCTGAAAGTGCAGGATGACAGGGTAAAACGTGTGTCGTTCATAACGGACGGTTGTGCCCCCTCAATTGCAAGCGGCTCGATGACGACCTTTCTCGCCGAGGGGAAATTGCTTGAGGAAGTCAAATCCATAAATCAGCAGGATGTTCTCAAGGCGCTTGAGGGACTACCCGAAGATCATGAACACTGCGCACTTCTGGCAACAAATACATTGAAGGCAGCATGTGAAGATTACCTGTTAAAAGAAAAGAAAATAGGAGGAGGATAATAGTGGAAAACAAGAAAACATGTGATACATGCGGAGATTCCAGTTGCACGGCTCAAAAACAGAAGAAGGATGAATCTCCTGAAGAATACGCCGACCGTCGCAAATTGCAGGCGGCGCTGTGCCGCATTCAGAAAAAAATCGTTGTGCTTTCCGGCAAGGGAGGCGTAGGCAAAAGCACCGTCGCGGTTAATCTGGCCACGGAACTGGCGATTTCGGGCATGCGCGTCGGGCTGCTGGACGTGGATATTCACGGTCCGAGCATTCCTACGATGCTCGGGTTGGAAAATGAAACCCTGAAAGGCAGTTCCGAAGGATTGCTCCCGGTGGAACGGGGAAACATGAAAATCATGTCTCTGGGTTTTCTGCTGCAAAATCCGGATGACGCCGTCATCTGGCGCGGTCCGATGAAAATGGGCGTTATCAAGCAGTTTCTGACAGATGTGCAGTGGGGAGACCTGGATTATCTGATTGTCGATGCTCCTCCCGGAACGGGAGACGAACCCTTGTCCCTGTGCCAGCTCATTCAACCGCTGGACGGCGCGATCATCGTTACAACGCCACAGAAGGTGGCCGCTGTTGATGTACGCAAATCCATAAGCTTCTGCAAGCGCCTTGATGTACCGGTGCTGGGCGTCATTGAGAATATGAGCGGATTTGTCTGCCCCAAATGCGGCGAGGTTACGCAAATATTGCCGGCAGGAGGCGGGAAAAAAATAGCCGAGGATATGAAAGTCAAATATCTCGGCTCAATTCCGATGGATCCGGCCATTGCGCAGTCGGGAGATTCCGGCAAAGTATTTGTCTACCATTTTTCCAAGACAACAACGGGGAAAAGAATGCAGGATATTATCAGACAAATAACCGATCTTGATCAAACGAAGAAACTAAATTCATAAGGAGAAAAAATAATGAAAATAGCAATACCTTTGGCTGAAGGAAAACTGACAATGCATTTTGGGCATTGTTCGAGTTTTGCGCTCGTGGATGTTGATCCGCAAACAAAAAACATTATTAAAAAGGAGGAGATTGCTGCGCCCCCGCATCAGCCGGGACTTTTGCCGCCGTGGCTGGCCGAACGCGGCGCCTCAATGATTATCGCCGGAGGGATGGGACAGCGGGCCCAGCAATTGTTTGCCCAGCAGGGCATTCAGGTTGTGGTAGGAGCTCCGGCCGAAACACCGGAAAAACTGATTCATGATTACTTTGCCGGCACATTACAGGTGGGAGAAAACGTCTGCGACCATTGACAAATTGTGGATGGGATATCCACCGGTCGTATTCAGAAGCAGATACATCAATCGACCGGGGTTTGCCGACCATTTGATGAAAAAGCAAATGGTGTATAATCCAATCATCTGACAATAGATATCTCTATCGGTATAAATATTAAAACTGATTGAAAAAGGAGAATAGATAAAATGGAAAAAACAACATTGAAAACAGTAGATAAAATCGAGATATTAACCTTGCAGGATAACTACATTGATATTACCGCCATGGACAATAATGCGGTTGTTAATCGGGCGATGCCCATAAAAGATGGCCAGATTAAAGTATCCG
>CAYMWM010000006.1:31144-53344 GCA_964394185.1 uncultured Smithella sp. | reverse complement strand
CGAAGTTAGCTGAAGGGCTCGGGCCGAAAAGGTTACCCTACGCTTAAGCGATACGCCCCAAAAAACCGGTTCCTCCGCTCCTGAAAATCAGGATTAGGCATTTGTTTCGCGGTAATTTATTCCTTTTTTTAATATTGTCAATATAATTATTATGCCGCTTTTTAACCTTAAATCAAACCAAAATCCCGCCAATGATAACTTCAATCAAATAAAGAATTTGACAACATTTCGGGTCACCTCTTGTACAAATGATACAATATTGTTGAAATGGCACTCGTAATATCTTCGACATTTTATTTTTAATTACAATATCTTATCGAACATTAGCAATCTTGGCATTATCCTTGCCCTAATCAAAGCTGAAAAAATACTGGCAAAGGAGGTATTGGAAATGAATTCGGGAGATACAGCATGGGTTTTAATCGCCAGCGCTTTGGTCTTGTTAATGACCATACCGGGATTGGCATTTTTTTATGGAGGACTGGTTCGCCGCAAGAATGTTCTCTCTATTCTAATGCAATGTTTTATTATTGCCGCTGTCATCAGTTTGCAGTGGGTTCTGTTTGGTTATTCATTATCTTTCGGGCCTGATTTTCACGGACTGATCGGCAATCTGAGTTGGACGGGGCTCAATGGAGTTGGCGCTTTGCCGAATAAAGATTACGCCGCATCGATTCCGCACAGCGTTTTTATGATCTTTCAAATGATGTTCGCCATCATTACGCCGGCTTTGATTATCGGCGCCTACGCGGAACGGGTTAAGTTTTCAGCATTTCTGCTCTTTACGGTTCTCTGGGCGACATTTGTTTACGATCCTCTGGCTCACTGGGTCTGGGGTGCGGGAGGATGGATGAAGACAATGGGTGCGCTTGATTTTGCGGGTGGAATCGTTGTTCATGTAAGTTCTGGAATTTCCGCCCTGGTTCTCGCTTTATTGCTGGGTAAGAGAGTCGGATATAATCACAGACCCATTCGTCCACATAATCTGCCTTTCACAGTTTTAGGCGCAGCTCTGCTGTGGTTCGGCTGGTTCGGATTTAACGCAGGCAGCGCACTGGCTGCCGATGGCAATGCAGCAAATGCGTTCGTTACAACTCATGTGGCGACTGCCGCAGCGGCTTTTACCTGGGCAATAGTCGAATGGTGGCACAACGGCAGCCCGACCATTCTTGGCGCTGCGACCGGCGCCGTTGCCGGACTGGTTGCCATCACACCGGCCTGCGGTTTCGTCAATCCCATGAACGCCATATTCATCGGCATGATTGTCGCAACCATCTGCTACATAGCGGTTGCAGTCATCAAAGGCAAACTCGGTTATGACGATTCGCTGGACGCTTTCGGTGTGCACGGAGTCGGCGGAACCGTCGGAACGATAGCCACAGGATTATTTGCGGAAAAGGCCGTCAACGCGGCGGGAGCGGATGGCCTGTTTTTCGGTAATGCGCATCAGCTTTATGTCCAGTCTTTATCGCTCCTGGTAACGGTTGTTTTCGCAGTCGTTATGACTTTTATTATTTTCGAGATCGTGGATGCGGTTATCGGCATGCGGGTTGAAGAAAAGAACGAAATTGTCGGTCTGGATTTAACTGAGCAAAGCGAAGCGGCTTACACCGTGATTGAATAGGAGGAATGAATCATGAAATTAGTCATTGCCATCATTCAACCGCACAAACTGGAAGCGGTTAAAAGAGAGTTGGAGGCCGTAGGTGTCAATCTGATGACGGTTACCAATGTTGTGGGACAGGGCCGTCAAAAAGGACTAACGGAAATTTATCGAGGCGCCAAAGAAGCCGGAGGCTTGCTCAACAAAGTTAGACTGGATATTGCAGTGAATGAGGATTTCCTGGAGCCGACAATTAAGGCGATTACCACAGGAGCTCATACGGGAGGTGTCGGCGATGGGAAGATTTTCGTAGTAGAGCTTGCTGAATGTATCCGCATCTCGAGTGGCGAACGAGGCGGTGCGGCCATTGGTTGAGGTGATCTTATGGAGACTCATAAGTCCGGTTACAAAGATAATGTATTGGAACGCTGCGGGTCCGATTGTGAAAAAACAGTCATCATGCATGTCCTGACAAGAACAAAAGGAAATCAATCGGAAGCTGCGCAAATTCTGGGAATACCAAAACACATTTTGGCAAGCAAGATTGATCAATATGAAATCGATTGCACGTTGTTTCAAAAAGAATAGAACATAAGGAGAACTTAAGACAATGAAAAAATATTCAAAGACAACAATGATAATGATATTTATGGTGTTAATTTCAGCTTCATTTCCAATGAGTACCTGGGCCGCAGAAGAAGATAAAGTGACCGGTGAGGTCGCGGCCAGTATTTTAAGCGCTTATATCTGGAGAGGTCAGGAACTGACGCGTCACAGTGTCGTTATTCAGCCATCACTGACGGCAAGTTACAAAGGTTTTTCCGCCAACGCCTGGGGGAATCTGGATACCAAACCATACTCTGCCATGGATGAAGAATATTCATCCAACTTTACCGAAACGGACGTAACATTATCTTATTCCAAAAAATTCGGCATGGTACAGGCCGGACTCGGCTACATATACTATGGCTTGGCGGCAGCTGTTCCGGGAGGTACAGACCTTCGTGATTCACAGGAAGTATATCTGACTGTGGGATTGGATACAATGGCTTCCCCGACCTTAACTGTCTATAAAGAAATCGATCATTATCATCAGTGGTATGCCACGCTGGGGATTTCCCATACATTTGCCCTGCATGAAAAAGTCGGCCTCAAGCTTGCAGCACAGGCAAGCTACCTGAAAAGTGAAGATGCAACAACCTATCCGGAATTTGACGGCGATTCCATGGCAACCACCGATAAATTTAATAATTTCCATGACGGTATGGTTTCTGTTGCCCTGCCAATTGCTGCAACTGATCATTTTACAATTACCCCGACGGCAACTTATGTTTTCCCTCTGTCCAATGATGCCAAATATGAAATGCAGGCTCGCGGTCTTGAAGGTGCGGTCAATCCATCCGATAAGGATAGCTCATATCTGTATGGCGGGATTATTTTGAGTTACGCTTTCTAAGTAGATACGATGCAGGAAATTCATATCGGATTCTTAAAAGTTACAGGCATATTTTGATGGATTAAACTGATGGGTCGTCTAATGGTAGGACAACAGGTTCTGGCTCTGTGAATTGAGGTTCGAGTCCTTGCCCATCAGCCATTAATTGATTGTTAAAAAGCTGCAGAATCTTATATAAAAAGTAAAAGATAAGGGGCTGTTCATAAATGTTCAGTTGCAGGGCGCGCAAAAAACCGAACCGCGAGGCGTATATAGACATACGTTGAGCGGTGCGGTTTGCAGCGCAACACAGCAAATGAGCGTTTTTCAATAGCCCCACAAGGGGAATTACATGCGCGCACACTACTTTCAACATGTTCCATTTGAAGGATTGGGCAGTATTGAGCCCTGGCTGGACGCGGCCGGATATGAAGTAACAAATACCCGATTCTTTGAGTTAGCCGAACTTCCCGATCTTAAAAAAATAAACCTGCTCATTGTCATGGGTGGTCCCATGAGCGTAAATGATGAAGATAAATTCCCCTGGCTTGCCGCCGAAAAAAAGTTCATCGGTGAAGCCATCCATTCAGGAAAACCTGTTTTAGGGATTTGTCTTGGCGCGCAGCTTATTGCCGGTGCGGCAGGCGCCAGGGTATACCGCAATCATACAAAAGAGATCGGATGGTTTCCCGTCTACGGAATCCCATCTGACGATAAATCCATTTTTTGTTTTCCTTCGGTTTCAGAAGTGTTTCATTGGCATGGAGAGACCTTTGAATTGCCATCAGGAGCGATACGCCTTGCGAAAAGTGATGGATGTAAAAACCAGGCCTTTCAAATAGGTAAATCCGTTATCGGGTTGCAGTTTCATCTGGAAACCACACCCAAGGCGGCGCACGAACTAGTTTCCCATTGCCGCGAAGAATTGGTTGAGGGAAAATATATACAAACTGAGGAAGAAATCTTGTCGGCTGATCCACAGAGATATAAATCAATCAATCAGTTGATGGAAAACGTCCTTTCTTTTCTTTTGCGAAAAGATGGCTAAAATGGCCAACCGGACTGATGATTTATCATTTCAATTATTTTTCTTCTCATCGATATCACCCGGATACATCATTGCGCCCGCTCCCCTTTCACGCGTGCGAACGCGAATGACATCCTCGACGGGTGTAACAAAAATAATGCCGTCACCCGTTTCGCCCGTATAAGCTGATTTGAGAATCGCTTCCAGCGCAGCGTCAAGGTTGCGTGCGTTCAAGACGATATTGATTTGAATTTTGGGAAGCATATTGACCTGATAGGTTCCAGCGCGTCCGACCAATTGAATTCCTCCCTGACGGCCGTGACCGCGTACCTCAAACATATTCATACCCACAATTCCTATTTCATTGAGAGCTTCCCTGACATCATTTACTTTATCTTCACGAATGATAGCTTCGATTTTTTTTAACATGATAAAATCTCCTGTTCATATTGTTCTTTACCCATAGGGCAGCCGCTTAGGAGTATGATCTTTCTCCGTGAGAACTAATATCCAATCCCACTTCTTCTTCCACCGGACTTACCCTCAATCCGATACTTGCATTCAGCGCCTTGGCCAGCACATAGGTCATCCCGAAAGAGAAAATAATGGTCACAATGACGGCTATGATCTGAATGGCGACCTGGGCGGGATTGCCAAAGAACAAACCGTTGGCTCCGTCGGCATTGACGGCAACGGTAGCGAATAAACCCGTGGCTATGGTGCCCCAGGTACTGGCCATGCCGTGACAGGCCCATACATCGAGCGATTCATCAAGTTTACGCCTATCCCGGAAGCGCATCGCGTAATACGAAAGAGGTGCCGCAACCGCACCGATGGCCATAGCTGCCAATGGTGTAATATAACCGCAAGCCGGAGTCACTGCCGCAAGGCCGACAACCATGCCGGTGGCGATTCCCAAAGTGCTGGGTCTGCCGTCCAGCCAGGAGAGCAGCATCCAGACCAGGCCCGCCGTAGCTGCTGAGGTGTTGGTTGTCACCAGAGCATTGACCGCTACGCCATTTGCCCCGAGGGCAGAGCCCGCGTTAAAGCCGAACCAGCCGACCCACAGCAATCCTGTGCCCAAGACCGTTAGGGGGATATTGTTCGGTTCCATGGGAACTGAGCCGTGGCCTTTGCGCGGTCCTATGACTAAAGCAAACGCCAGAGCCGAAAAACCGGCGGCGATATGCACAACAGTACCACCTGCAAAATCGAGGACGCCCATTTCCCTTAGCCAACCTCCCTGTCCCCAGACCCAATGACAAAGAGGATCATATACCAGCGTTGCCCAGAGAAGACTGAAAAGCAGGAAGCTTTTGAATTTAACCCGTTCCACAAATGCGCCGGTAATCAGAGCGGGTGTTATGACGGCAAACATCATCTGAAAAGAAGCAAAAAGCTCATGAGGGATAGTTTTAGCGTAGGCGGCATTAGGCTCTGCGCCGACTCCTTGAAAACCCAGAAAATCCAGACCTCCGATCATTCCACTAATGTCCGGACCGAAGGCAAGAGAATATCCGTAGAGAACCCACTGAACTCCAATAAGGGACATGAAGATGTAGTTCAAAGTTAAAGTGGAAAGAACGTTTTTCCTTCGCACCATCCCGCCATAAAAAAACGCCAGAGCCGGAGTCATCAAAAGAACAAGAGAACAACATACTAATATCCAGGCCGTATCGCCCGCGCTGATTTGTGTAACCATTATGTACCTCCCGTCAATATATATCCGGATAAATCATAGCAAGTATCTTGCCATAATATATTATGTATTAAATACAACAAGTTACAAAAATTACGAGGCGGCGTACATGTGCATATTTGTGCAGCGTGAGAAAAGAAGAGACATAATTGTGCCAATCTAACAGATCAAACCAATTCATAAGAATTTTAAAGATAATGACAAATTTGTTGATGTGAATTAACAAACGTCTCCTAAGAAGAATTTTATTTTTTTAAAAAAATTTTTTTAAAATTGTAACTATATTGGCGTGTTATTTGCAATTTTATCCTGAAGAGCTGAAAAGCAGTTGCTTTTAGCACAATTTTGTTACAAAATACAAACAAGGTTGATTGAACCTTCTATGAACAAGACTACAAAACATTTTTCGGAGAAAGAGCATAAATTGAGTATTCACAGTTATGAAGAACTTGCCGCTTTGCATGCTATAGCTAAAATTTTGGCTCAGCCTACGGATTTACGTGATGAACTGGAACTGGTTCTTCAGGAAATGAGTTCACGTATGGGAATGCAGAGAGGAATGATATCGCTCTTTGACCGCGAAAAGAATGAAGTGTGGCTGGACATAGCCCATGACGTCAATATCGAAGGACTGGATGTAACCTATAAACCGGGAGAGGGCATTACCGGGGAAGTTGCTCAGACAGGGCGTCCGATGGCAGTGGCTAATCTGGGTCATGCTGCTCATTTCCTGGACCGCACTGGCGCGAGGCGTCACTTAAACAGGTCGGAACTGGCCTTTCTTTGTGTTCCCATTATGTATGACGACCATGTTGTCGGCGTTTTGTCCGCTGATAAGGTAGCGCGTGAGGTGGAAAGCCTGGATAAGGAACTGGCGATGCTTTCGTCCGTTGCCGAATTGATGGCCAAATTTGTTCACATTAGAGCGTTAGAAGAGGAAAACAGACGATTGAGAAAAATTGTCGGCTCTACGCGGACGCCTTCGATAGATATCATCGGTCATTCCAAACCCATGCAGGAAGTGTTCGGTTTAATCGCCCAGGTAGCCGATTCCAGAACAACTGTTTTAATAACCGGAGAGACAGGGACAGGCAAGGAACTGATCGCGCAAGCAATTCACATGAATTCCCCGCGTAAAAAAGAATCATTAGTACAGGTCAATTGCGCAGCAATTCCCGATACACTGATTGAAAGCGAGCTTTTCGGTCATGAAAAAGGAGCTTTTACCGGTGCGCTCCAGCATCGTCGCGGACGTTTCGAAGAGGCCAACGGCGGTACAATTTTTCTGGATGAAGTGGGAGAGCTTTCCGCTGCCGCACAGGTAAAACTTTTACGTGTTTTGCAGGAAAAAAGATTTCAGCCGCTAGGTTCTTCCATGGTTGTCAATGTCAATGTACGCATTATCGCGGCTACCAACAGAGATTTGGAACAGGATATTGAGGCGCAACGTTTTCGAGCCGATTTATTTTACCGCCTGAATGTTTTTCCCGTCTATCTGCCACCCCTGCGCGAGAGAGGTAGTGATATTATTCTTTTAGCGGATCATTTTGTTTTGAAATACTGCAAGGAAATGGGCAAAAAAGTTAAAAAAATATCCACGGCGGCTATAGAAGTATTCCTGTCTCATAAATGGCCGGGCAATGTACGGGAACTGGAAAATTGTATTGAACGCGCCGTTCTTTTGTCCAACAGTGATACGATTGAAATTTCGCATTTGCCGCCGTCTTTGCATTTTAGAGAAACCAAAACAGAAAAGAAAGAACGCGGCAAACTTTCTTCTGTGATAGAAGCTCAGGAGAGAACTCTGATTATTGATACTCTGGAAGCCACCGGAGGAAATCAAACCAAAGCCGCGAAAATGCTCGGCACTACGAAGAGAATCATTCAGTACAAAATTGCCAAGCTGGGCATTGATTCGAAGTTTTTCCGCAAAAAGGGTAAAGACATTGGAGAAACAGAGTAGGTTTTATTCGAAGAAGCAGACCATTTCTTGAGCCACAATATCCGATAGCAATATTAAATTCTTTTCCCGGACATTATAGACGCGAACAACATCGGCATACTGGCAGTCTTCCGGCGCAAACTCTTCCAGCAAGTTGCTCATGGATTCCATAGCTGATATATTGAAGATGACCTTCTCTTGTTCCGGATAAACAGCCATATAAAAGATGTTCATTTCCACCATATCCTGGAAAAAATGGGTTCCGAAAGAAAGATCGGGTATCAGGCTTCCTTCCTTATATGCTATTTCCGCGATAGCCGCCATGTTGTTTATTTCGGAAAAAGTGACCGGCACGCCCATTGCCGGAGTTGTCGTTCCCCAGCGGCCGGGACCGAAAAGAATCGTCGGCATTTCCGCACGATTGTTAATGGTCTTGTTAATTTTGCCCACCAGCCGGGCAACATTATATTTTTCCGAAAGCGGTAGTTTGGAATATCCTTTGGGATCGATGTAAATGATGAGTGAAATGTTTTCATAAACACTGCCCCCCATGAAGTTGCCTTCCTGTTTCAGCAGTATTTTATTTTTTTTAATCTTATCAGGAATTTGTACACGGCTATGGTGACCTTTCGTTTGAAAGGGCCTGCATTGCAAAAGATTAATCCGCATCTTCCCGTGAGCATTGAAATTTGCCGTAAACTCAATATCCACAGGATAACTGTATACCGATTCCAGACGTTTGAGCATTTTGGACATTAGTTTGGAAAATTGGGTTGATGACAGCAGTTCATCGAATGTAAGCAGCCACACATCCTTGTTTTTGCCGGCGGATCTCATCCGCTCGCCGGCTTCAATATCGCGGGAAGCGATAAGGTCCAGACGAGCTTCCAGATCTTCATCGAGCACCTCCGAAAAGAACATCGATTGAAACAGATTTTCCTCCAGATTTAAAACATCAACACAGTGCTGGGAAAAACGCCCCGCATCTTCCGGTTTGGCAAACGGCTTAATTAGGGGATCATCCAGGGCGACAATGCGCGGATAATCATTTTCCATACGGTTTACAGCCCTTGTCCCAAGGCCGAAAACAAGCCTCAGCATTCCAGCCTTGGGATCCAGACCTTTTTTCCAGACGAAGGTATTATAAGATAAACCGACTCCGGCCAGTTCGGGGAAGAAGTAATTTTTGCGATGAGAACCGGAAACCCGCTGCACCAGCAGAGCCATCTGTTCATCCTGCTGATCCAGTCTTCTCTGTTGACGGTAAGTAAGGGCGTCGATGTTCATGGTGCTGGCAAATATTTTTCTCACCGCTTCCACGAATTTTTCATAACGTTCCTCCGGCGTTCCCTGATTCGCGCAGAAGTAACTTTCGTATTTCCCGGCAAAAGCGTTGCCGAAAGCGTCTTCCAGCAAGCTGCTGGAACGCACAATGATCGGCGATTGCCCGTAATATTCCAGCATCAATTGAAAATGCTCCCGTACTTCTTCGGGGAAACTTCCCTTTAACATTTTATCTTTGAGTTCGCGGGCGCTTTTAAAATAATTTTCCTTTGTTTTGTGGGACATGAGCGTTCTCCACAAACCGTTTTGAACGATAAAGGAATAAAAGACATCGGACCCGATGTAAAACGAATCGTGCATTTCCAGATGCTCCGACCATTTTACCTTGGGGTCTTTCCGCAGAATGTTGCGGGCCAGCAGCATTCCAGTGGATTTGCCGCCGATAAAGCCCGTTCCGATAAGCCTTTCCTTTATTTCGATGAGGTCTTCCAGTGAAAAATATTCTTTAATCAGGGACAGCATGCGTTTTTCCCTGCCGATCAGTACGCGGGAGAGCTGTTCCACCATTTTTTGTCTTTCTTCCATATCCTTTGGCTTTTCCAGCATTTCTGTTGCCTGCAAAAATATTCGGTCCCAGTAATCCAGATTTCTTTCGGCACCCGGTGTGTTGGCCTGATTGAGATAGGAAAATAAAATCGAGGCATCGGCGCTGTTCAGGATGGGTACAAATTCATCCCCCTCCATAATATGCGGAAGAAACATGGTTGGAGAGTAGCGCTGCCACGCTTTAATGGGATGGACACACATTTTGCCCTGATAATTATAAACATCCAGCAGGACCTGGGTGGTTTCCCTGATACGGGCGATGGTTTTAAAAGAATGCCGGTTGCGCAGAATGGCGAAGTAAGCGACCGTATTCAATTCGAAAAGATAAGGACAGGTAATGACAAAGAAGTTGCCGATCATCAAGTCGGTAGCCCAGGTCAAAAGCAAATCCGACAAACTGTCAAAAACATAGAAGACATCTCGGCCTTCCTGCCGGATGATATAATGGACCTGAGTGGAAAAGGATTCAAAGCCGGCATCAGCGTTGAGTTTGTAAACCTTAACCTTGCCGCTGGACTCCACAAGCGGCGGGTGCTTCGCGAAGCGCATATAAACAATGCGCCTGTCTTTAACAAGAGAGCTTTCTATGTAGGGATTTACAAATTTTTTGTAATCCTCAATGTCTTCCACCTGAAAGACGACATTATCGCCCATTTGCAGGTAGTTAAGCGTTTTATCCAGACCTTTGATGCCTGTACTGACGCTTGATATCGACATCATGATACTATTCCTCTAAGCCGTCATCATCTTTTTTGACAGCTGCTGCTTTTTGCGGCCTTATTTTTCTATAGACCTCAAGAGGGGATTTTTTATTGCCGTCTACAGTCAGAAGCCTTTCGATGGTAATACCGAACAGTCTTTCATTTTCTTCCAGATAAGGTTCTATCAGGTTCCAGTCCGCGTCGGTAATATTGGCGAATTCTCCCCCGTTTAGCTGTTCATCCACGAGCTTATTATGAGGATCTCTTACATAAATTGCACCGCCGGATGCAAGAGAAAATATATTTGAGCCCGGATAGGGTGTGTCGTATTCACTGATTGAACCGTCTTCGTCACTAAATCCAATGCCGTTGAGGATGACAAAGCCGCCGCCATTGAGCGGATCACCAGCCATAAATGATTCAGCGAGATAATCCAGTGCGGTGCCGTTTATAATGACCCGAGGCCTGCCGACTGCATTGATTAAGGGACGTCCTGCCGCGTTACCCATGATATAGGCGCTGCCTCCCTTTGCTCCATACATAAAGGTCTGGCCGACATCTCCGTAGACAACCAGTTTCCCGTCTTTCATAATTTGACAGAGCTGATCCTGGGCGTTGCCGTGCACCTGGATTTCCATGCCGTCAATGCCTGAAGCCAGATAATCGCCGGAAGCGCCGTAAACGTCAATTCGCACGTTTTTGGTGGAAGGACCAAAGCCGCAACCGGTAAACCGCTGACCACGGTATTTGTATACGATAAATTGTTTCCAGCCCAATTTGAAAGCTTTCACTATCATTACCGCATCGCAAAGTTCACCTTCCGGCTCAAAGGCTTCGGCATCGATAATCAGATTTCTTTCATTGTTTTTCGGCGCACGAAGTTGCTCGTGGCAGGCAAAATTTATCCGGCTGAAACGGGAGTTGGTTGTTTCCGAAATCAGAGGTGATGCGTCGAAAATTTCATCCAGTGCTATTTTCAGAACATGCAGCAGAGAACTTCTCTTTATCGCGCCGGTATTAAAGCGACGATCGTTTAAGAGAGTCAAGGCGTTGATGATAGACTGCTTGCAGTCATCATTTTGCTTTGCGTAATCCTTAATTATTTCGATGCAGTATCTGAGCTGGTCGGGATTAAAGTTACCAATGCTGTCCTTTACATAAGTAAATAGTTTATCAGCAACATCCGAAGAATCATTTTTGGCAAATAAAGAATCGATGTTTTCCTTTATCTGTTTATTGTCTTCTGTAACGGTTATTTTTTTATTGACATCACATATCAATTTGTTTTTTGGCGTATTAATAACCTTGCCGAATTTGTCGGTGCAGGTCAGTTTCATGCCATCTGCGGTATCTTTTAAGCTAAAAATGAAGGAGCCACCATCGGTGTAACTGCCACCACGGGCATTCCAGTATTTATCGGCGATTGGCCGGAAACGCGGATCTTCGCGTTCCAGAGAAATCAAAGTCGCGTCAATAGCCTGCTTTTCCGAACAAATCAGACCAATCTGGACATCGCCTTCCTGTAGAGCAAAAACCTGCGGACGCAGCATAGCGGTGTCGGTAATGCCGATGAGCTGAAATTGATCATTTTTAGTGTCATTTCTCGCTATAATAAAAAACCACGGTCCATCCGGTGACGCATTCACATGATGAGTTTGAATGGCTTTGTATAAAGCCTGCTTATCTGCCGGCAGCATATCAAAATCCATTTCTGAAGTCGGCGCCATGGCTTCAATGAGGTATTCCAGAGGGTATTTATATACCCGGCTCCATAAATCAAGCAATAAAGCGGCTTCTTCCGTATCTGTCAGAAACAGGGGGTGATAGTTGCGCTGTTTGAGATACTCACTCACCGATTGATAATTGGCGAAGTCGCCATTATGCACCAGAGCTTCATTGAGCGCACTGAACGGATGGCAGCCGCCCGGATGCCAGACGCGTCCACGGGTCGGATAGCGCTGATGAGCCAGCCAGGCATGCGCTTTGAAGTCATCCAGTTTATAGTATTTGACAACATTTTCCGCGTATCCCACGATTTTCAAAATCATCATATTCCTGCCGTGCGACATGACGAAAGCTTTTTTCTCGCCGAGGGAAGCGTAGTAATGCGTGTTGATTTTAAAACTGTTCTGATAAACGAATTCATCCTCAGCATCACGCCTGTCCATGGATGAAAAGTTATTTTCCTGAATGAATGTATCCAGCACATCATCCTTGACGCGCACAAAATAACGCATGACATCCGGAGGACGGACATCCAGTCCGATGCTGTGATGATCGGCGATGGTGGCGAGCATTTCTTCTTTGTCGATTTTGAAAAAGGGCCTTATGTATTTATCTTCAATTTCGGCGCGCGCACTTAAATCAAGAAGCGCTATGTGCAGCATATAATCATCCTGAAGAACCTCTTTGGATACACCCATGGCTTCGGGAATGAAACCGACAGCTCCAATGCCGCCGCCTTTGCCGTTACCTCTGTTGTGCATCTGGACGGATGGCTCGAAGATGTTTTTGCCCGTCACAGGAATTGAACTGATAAATCCTGTTACACCGCAGCCGCCTTCTTCTTCGGTATTTAAACTTAAAGGCGGCACCTGGCCGCAAATTCCGGCGCGTGATGATATTATTTTTTCCACATTATCCATTATTATAAAACTCCGCTTTATTTACTATAATCTACATGTTCCAGCAGATCGGTGCGGCCGACGAGTTCCCGGACGCTCCTCATACCGAACTTCTGCAATATTTCCACCAGTTGAACATTCCACGCGTGGTACAAATTCGTCAGGCGCTGTGTAGCCCATTCCTCATTAAACAGATCGGCCAGTACCGAATCCGTGGAGGCGATACCGCGGGCACAGCCTCTGCCTGATTCGCAGTTTCCACAGCGGACGCATTCCAGAGCAACCATTTCCGCCGTGCCGATGACCGCGCCGTCCGCGCCCAGGCAAATGGCCTTGGCCAGATCATGAGCGGTTCTGATACCGCCGGAGGCTATCAGGGTCATGGCATCGCGGGCACCCTCATCTTTTAAGAAATTATGAACCTTTGATATGGCATATTCTATGGGCATAGCAATGTTCTTTTTGGCAATATCCGGCGCGGCCCCCGTGCCCCCGTACCCGCCGTCGATATGAATGATATGAGCGCCGGCGTAATATGACCCGACCGCGACCATATCCACATCATTGGGCGTGGAAACCTTGACGGAAACCAGCGTATGGGGGTTGATTTCCTTAATCCAGTCGATGTGCTTCTTGTGGTCTTCTATGGAATACACGGAATGAAAAGGAAAAGGTGAAAACAGAGACGATCCTTTCACCGCTTCCCTCATCCGGGCGACGCTTTCCGTATTTTTCTCACCGAGTAAATGTCCGCCCAGGCCGGGTTTGGCGCCCTGCGCGTATTTGAATTCCACTATTTTAACCCGCTGAATCGTTTCTTCACGCACCCCGAATAAACCGGTAGCCACCTGAGTGATAACATGTTCATCATAAGGCTGAAGCATTTCCGGATATCCTCCTTCACCGGTGCAGGTGAAAGTGTTCCAGATGGCGGCATTATGCGCTTTGGAAACCATGGTGGGCAGACTGACCGACCCGAAGGACATTCCCCCTCCGTAGACGGGAGTGGAAATGATGATATTGGCACGGCCGTCATTTCTGCGGTTTAAGGGAATTTCCGTTGATATCTCAAACTTGTCAATTTTCGGATGTCCGGAGGGGAATTTTAAGCGTAGTTTATCAAAACCTCCGCCGGAATTACCGGTGTTGTATTCCAGATCCTTGCGCTGGGGAGGATAGCCGGTTTCCGCCATGATCCACGTTCCTGTAATCATATCCGCCGTCCAGCGATAATCGCCGAGCGTTTGATACATGGGATTGAGAGTGACGGTCAGCGCCTGGCGCGGGCATTTGGCCGCGCAGTAAAAATCGTTGTTCTGGCATTCAAACCCGATGCATTTGTAATCTATCGGCACGCTCATTTTATTGTGCCCTTCCTGCCGTTCGTGAACACCGTAGGGGCAGGACTTGGCGCAGGTGCCGCAGTTGATACAGGCGTTCGATCGGGTCACCTTGTATTTCGGAACCTTATGCTTAAACCTTGACGGCATTTCTTTAATTTTAACAGTTGATGGTTTCATAAGTTTGCTTAATCTCTTTTTTTAAATAGTTTTCCAAAAGTATCATTATCAATTTCTTCAAAAAATATGGCCCTGCCGGTTTCGCCACGCAGACGTCGCGCTTCGCGGATACCCATCGCGCCCATCATCTCAAGGATCTGTGAATGCCACGCACCCATGAGGTTGGTAACGCGATGCATGACAGTGCGCCCGGTGATCTTTTCCAGCCCGTCGGGGAATACCAAAATCTTTTCCGGTTCCTCATACAATCTGGCGCCCAGCGCGATAAGGAGGGGCAAATCAATCGCTGTTAAATCAGCGCCGCAAATCATGGCCTTGGGGACGTGTTCAGCCATGGCGATTCCACCGGAAAAGACAATGGTAACCTCGTCACGGATTTCATCTTCAATAAGTTTCAGGTGAATGGCCCGGATAATATCCTTGGCCAGAGCGCTTCCTTTTATTTCCACGCCGCGATAATCCGCCGCTATATGAATGATTTCCGCGCCGCTGTGCGCCAGTTTGGAAACAGTCTGCTCAACGGTTTTCAGAGCGGGAACACGGATAATGACCGGTACATTATTAATCTTTTTAATTTTGTCCAGTACCGCGGGAAGAGTACTTGATATTTCATCGCTGTATTCCAGCGCCGCAATTTTTATGGTTTTAATTAATCCCTGATGCTTATCAATTTCTTTGTGGGACAGTAACGGGATGATATTTTTTATGAATTTTTTGTTGTCCGTTACAATATCGTCCGCGGACAGCACAACAAAAGTATTGAGTTCCGAGGCCGCTTTGAGGATGCCGGTTTTGACGTTCGGCATCAGTTTAGCCTCGGGAAAATCAAAGATAATCGGCAAAGGTATGTCAACGGTTTCATGAATTTTAGATGTCAGCCTGCCGTTTTCATCAAAAGCCAGATGATTGAGCTTTCTGCCCAGTTCAACGGATGTGCTGATGTATTCCCGTCCGTGAATTCCGTCACGTGTCGGGCGAACAATTTCCGACATGTCCGTCCACATACTGTCAAATCCCGGTCCGGTAAACGGTCCGCGGTAGCCCGCGCCGGTAACCGGCACCTTGCCGTCTTCCGCCTGTTTCCACAACGTGATGAACATATCGGATTTCCAGTAAGAGCCGCCGATGTTTAAATAATCTTTGTCTAAAGATTTTTCCAACGCTCCCCGGGGACATTCCTGAATGCAGCGGAAACAGTTCCGGCAAACGACAGTGTTCGGGTCGGCCATTTTACGCGGATCGCCGCCTTTTCCCCGTTTGTGTGCTTCGTAAATGCACACCTTGGTGCACTTTCCGCAGTTGATGCAGTTTTCTCCCCGCTCGATTCTGAATTTGTAAACATAATCCAGATTAAGCGGTGTTGCTTTAGTATGAATGTGATATTTTTTTGGCATAAGTTAATTCATCTCAAATATATAAATATTTCATTTAATTATTTCTCTCCACCATTTCCCAGTAATCCTTGCTGTCATCCACCTTTTTGAGAAATTCGGAGATCTTTTCCTCGGGACGGCCTCCTTTTGCTTCCATTCTCTTTTCCAGAGCATCCCAAAGATTCATCAATTCAAGGTTTGTCTGACAAATTTCTTCGCAGGCTTTGCAATGCATGCACATAAACACGTTTTGGGCTTCCTCATCCGTTACAGGTTTCCCCTCAATAAGTTTCTTCGCCAGAGCAATTTTGCCCTTTGCCGTTACTTCTTCATTGCCGGTGACAAGGTATGCCGGACACACGGCAATGCAGTTGCCGCATTTGGCACAGGCGTGAGTTGTGAGTTCGAAGTCGAGGCTGTCAACTTTCTTTGTTTTGCCCAAAAACAAAGTCGCGATTTTGCCGATGACAGGGGACAGCAGAATCAAAAGATTGACGGAAAGGCTGAAAATAGCCGGACGGAAAACAACGGCCGGAATATTGGCGAACTTCGATTTGATGCCGAAGAATTTCCCAGGATTCATGATATCATTCGGATCGACCTGCGCCTTATAAGCAAGCAGTTTTTGTTTTGCATCACCCTTATAAAGATGATTGATAAAGCCCGCGTTCCATATGCCCAACCCGTAGGGCTCGGCTCCCATGGAAATGGCTGTTTGGGTCAGCATCATGGTCAGCGGCAAATCAATGTAATATTTGAACTTGCGGGAATCGCAAAGGAAATTGGTCATAATCAGCGCTGTGTCCGCATTGATAATGTAGGAATCAACAAATATTTCCACACCGAAGTTGGCACCCAGTTTTTTTGCTTTTTCAATAAATCCTGCCGCAGACGCCAGTGGGATAACGCTTTCGCTGGCCAGAATCGTGGGACCCAACCGCTTTGTTTTCATACCGAAAAGCCGCTCATTCCATAAATAACTGGCAATGTAACGCGGTGCTTCTTCAATATGGTAACTCTCAATAGCCTTTATAAATTTATTGTCATCCTCAGCGTTGCCGAATTCTATAAGAACGCCGGCGCTCTTCTTAAAGAACTTCGCGTGCATGATTTCATTGATATCGTTGATGTGATTTTCATCAAGAAACCGGATGACATTCGGCTGCAATTGCCCGGCTTCCGGTGAATGAATACATTTTTCAATGAAAGCGAACGCTTCTGAGTCGCTTTTGAAATAAAAGAGATGCGGGCAGGAGGCTTTGGGAACATCGCGCAATTTAAGATTGATTTCAGTTATGATTCCAAGAGAGCCTTCCGTGGAAACAAAATAGGCAAACTCGGGATCATTGGGCGTAATTTTCTTTGTTGCGCCCAATGGTGTTATCACGGTCATGGATACAATCTGGTTGGCTAAATGGCCGTAGTGAAAACTGTTGATTCCGTAGCCGCCCGTGGCAACCCAGCCGCCGACTGTCGAAAACTTGCTTGACGGATAGGTCATCAGACACAGACCTTCTTTTTTGGCCATAATATCAATGTCGCTCCACCTTGCGCCCGCTTCCACGGTAACCGTCTTTTGCCCTTTATTGAGATAGAGAATCTTTCTAAAGGGAGATAAATCAATGACAATTCCAGCGTTGGTCGGGATTACGCCTCCAAATCCCCAGGATGCGGCACCTCTCGGAATAACCGGCACTTTATTCTCGTTGGCAAATTCCAAGACCTTTTTGATCTCTTCGGCGTTTTTCGGCTGGACGACAAAATCGGGCTGAATCTTAAAAAAAGTTTTGGTCATGATGGTCGGAACATCGCCGATATCATGGCTATACATTTCCTTTTCTTCAGTTTTGTCGATAATTTTAATATCGCCTGCTGTTTTTTTAAATTCTTCTGCCAGATTCATATTTTATATTTCTCTTTCGTTGTTAAAAAATAACAAATCAATAATTCGAACATTGATTACAGCAAAATAAATGCCAACAACGTGAGATTAATGAATGAAAGGTACAGAAAAAAATAAAAGAGGGATATTTTTGTAGAAAAAATGAACGTGAGTCGGAGAATTCAGGATTTATTAATAACAAAGAAGTTACAATATTGTGATTTTATCTTTGTTAATAATACATAATTGTTCCCTTGTGTGTTGCAAGGTGTAAATAATAGTCGTTAACTTTTTACATAAGAGCTTCCATAAAAGGTTTCATAAAGTCAGAATTGCATAAATAAACCGGAATATCAAGAATATTTCAAGTAAGCATACGGCTGCGACCCTTCATAAGATAAATACACTTTACGACATGGCATGTTTTTCGCACTAAGTCAGTCAGTTCGAGAGATCTCGCTCATATGTTGAATCTGCTCTGCGGATTCAACATATAAATTGTTTTGGAAAAATAAGGGAATACTTAAAGATAAATGGAGGAATTATGAGAAAATCGAAGCCTGTAATCGCGTCAGAAAGAAGTTATGCTATCGAAAAAGAAAAATTCGTTCCTGTGTCTGAATATTATGGTGAAGATACCTTCAGTCATAAAGTAATGAAGGAAAAATTACCCAAAGATACATTCAAGAAACTCATGGAAGCGATCAATGAAAATAAGGTTCTTGATATTGCTACTGCGGATATCGTGGCTCATGCCATGAAAGAATGGGCTCTGGAAAAAGGGGCAACTCACTTTGCCCACTGGTTCCAGCCGATGACGGGTATAACGGCCGAAAAACATGATGCTTTTGTCGATCCCACCGGTGTTGGCGAAGTTGTGGAAAAATTTTCGGGAAAACAGCTGGTACAGGGCGAACCGGACGCATCGAGTTTCCCATCAGGTGGTATCAGGGCAACATTTGAAGCGAGAGGTTACACAGCATGGGATATGTCATCGCCTGCTTTTATTCGCCGAAACGGCATTTCAACGACATTATGCATTCCCACCGCTTTCATTTCCTATACAGGTGAAGCACTTGATAAGAAAACACCGCTCTTGAGGTCAAACCGCGCGATCAACAAAAGCGCCGTAAATATCCTAAAGCTTCTGGGAAGGAAAAATGGGAAAAATGTTTTTGCCACACTAGGGCCGGAACAGGAGTATTTTTTAATTGATATGGATTATTTCTTCAAACGGCAGGATCTTGTTTTGGGTGGCCGAACGGTTGTCGGCGCTCCCCCGGCTAAAGGTCAAGAACTTGAAGATCAGTATTTCGGAAGCATTAAAGAAAGAGTGTCCTCCTATATGCACGATGTAGAAGAAGAACTCTTCAAGCTCGGTATTCCAGCCAAGACCAGGCATAATGAAGTTGCACCTTCCCAATTCGAACTGGCTCCAGTATTTGAAGAAGCCAACCTGGCGGTTGATCATAACCAAATCGTAATGGATACTCTGAAAACCGTCGCCAAAAAACATAACCTTGCCTGTTTACTGCACGAAAAACCGTTTGCGAAAATAAACGGTTCCGGCAAGCATGTTAACTGGGCGCTTTCCGATAACAACGGAAATAATATTTTTAATCCAGGCAAGACCCCTCATGAAAACATCACATTTCTTGTTTTTCTTGTTGCCGCCGTTCGTGCCGTTTATAAGAATGCCGATATCCTTCGGGCATCCGTCGCGACCTACGCCAATGACCACCGTCTGGGAGCCAATGAAGCTCCACCAGCCATTATCTCCGTTTTCCTGGGTGATCAGCTCACCAACATTCTGGCAAACATTGAGAAAGGAATCGTTACCAAAGCCACTGACGAGGAAATTATCGACTTGGGAATTTCTTCACTGCCAATAGTAAGCAAAGATAATACGGATCGCAACCGGACATCGCCGTTTGCTTTTACCGGCAATAAATTTGAGTTCAGAGCCGTCGGTTCGTCGCAGTCCATTTCTTTCCCCGCGACGGTGCTCAACACTATTGTTGCCGAAAGTCTGGATTATCTTGCTGAGAAAATCAAAGCCAAAGAGACCAAGAATATCAATCAGGCGGTTTTTGAAGTTTTGAAATGCGAGATCAGGGATATAAAGCCCGTCCTGTTTAATGGTGACAACTATACCAAAGAATGGGCAGAGGAAGCCGCGAAAAGAGGTCTGCCAAATTACAAAACAACCCCTGCTGCCCTGAAGGCCTTGGTGACCGACAGAGCGCTGAATCTTTTTGAGAAATATCAGGTTCTTTCCAAAGTTGAGCTTCAGTCCCGGTATGTTATTTATCTGGAAAAGTATATTAAAGATCTGGAAATTGAAGTTAAATGCCTCAATAATATTTGCCATAATCAGGTAATTCCGGCAGCGTCCATTTACCAGAAAGAGCTCGCCAAAGCAATCATCGCCACGAAAGATGTGCTCGGTTCCGCCGCGGTTGTTTCCGCCCAGACGGAAATCCTGAAAAAGGTCGCGGACCTGATTAACAGTGTCTACAATATGAATAAGGATATTCTGAGTAAGGTTGAGGCGGCATCGGCAGTTCACGACGAGGCAAAGAAAGCGGATATGCTTTGCAGCAAGGTCAAGCCAAGGATGGATGAACTGAGGGAATATGTAGACGCCCTGGAAGTTCTGGTAAATGATGAATTATGGCCATTGCCTAAGTTCTGGGAAATGTTGTTCATCAGTTAACATATGACACCAACAAGGAAGGGTCGGCATAACAAGCCGACCCTTCCTTGCATGATTGACAAGAAAAGGAAAAAAGGCAAGACACTTCCGCTTGTCAGATAAGCAAAAGGAATTTTTCATGTCCGTTTCAGCGTTGACATCTTTACACCTTCAACATTCTTCATCTTTAAACATTTTTTTGTTGGGAGAAAAAAATTAAATGCTACTCGCGAATCAAAAACGAAAAGCCCTGCTTGTTCTGGAAGACAGTAGTGTTTTTGAGGGAACTGCCTTTGCCGGAGTTGGTGAAACGATGGGCGAGGTCGTTTTTAACACGGGCATGACCGGTTATCAGGAAGTCATTACGGATCCGTCCTATAAAGGTCAGATCGTCACGATGACGTATCCCCTTGTCGGCAACTACGGAATTAATGACGAGGACATGGAATCAGCTGGCATTCATCTGGAAGGTTTTATTGTCAAGGAATATCAGTCCCATCCCAGTAACTGGCGGATGAATCAAAGTCTCAAATCATTTCTGGAGAGTTACGGGAAAATTGGCATTGAAGGAATTGATACACGTGCTTTGACCCGCCGATTGAGGCTTTCCGGTTCGATGAAGGGTATTATTTCCACAGACAGTGAGAATATTAAAGCGCTGCTAACGAAAGTTGAGGCTTATCCCGGTCTGGTCGGACGTGATCTTGTCCGCGAGGTAACCAGTGCCATTCCTTATGTGTGGGAGAATGATGAGCCTATTACGGATAAATTTCCTCCCGTAAAATCTGCAAATAAATTGCGAGTGGCCGTTCTGGACTGCGGCGTAAAATATAATATCCTGCGGTTTCTGGAGAAGAACGGCTGCGAAGTGCTGGTGCTGCCGGCTTTTTCCAAAAGCACTGAAATTATGGAATTGCAACCGGACGGAGTTTTACTTTCCAATGGACCCGGAGACCCTGCGGCGCTTCCCTATATTGTGGAGACGGCGCGCGATATTATCGGTAAGATTCCTGTCTTCGGCATTTGTCTTGGACATCAGATTATCGGTCAGGCGATAGGCGGTTACACGGAAAAAATGAAATTCGGCCATCATGGCATTAATCAGCCGGTGAAAAATGCCGAAACAGGCCGGGTGGAAATTACTTCACAAAATCATGGGTTTGTTGTTGTTCCCGCATCGGTGGATAAGAAGGCTGAAAAATCCTATCATAATCTGAACGACAATACTTCTGAAGGCATGAGGATGCCGAAGGCCTTCAGCGTGCAATATCATCCGGAGGCGGCTCCGGGACCGCGTGACACGGAATACTTGTTTGAGCAGTTCGTCACAATGATGAACAAAGAAAAAGGCAAGTGACATAAAATAACAGTGAATCATTCCGGTAAAATCAGTGCCTAAACGAAACGACATAAAAAAGATTCTTCTTATCGGCTCCGGTCCAATCATAATCAGCCAGGCCTGCGAATTTGATTATTCCGGAACCCAGGCCTGTAAAGCCCTGCGGGAAGAAGGTTATGAAGTTGTTTTAATCAACAGCAATCCGGCAACCATCATGACCGATCCGGAAATGGCCGACAGGACCTATATTGAACCAATCACTCCGGAGGTGGTGGAAAAAATTATTGCCAGGGAACGGCCGGACGCTCTGCTTCCCACCCTGGGTGGTCAGACAGGATTAAACACCGCCGTGGCGCTTGCCGAGAGCGGCGTGCTCAAAAAATACAATGTGGAAATGATTGGCGCTTCACTGGAGGTGATTCATAAAGCGGAAGACAGGGAGAAATTCCGGCATGCTATCGAAAAAATCG
>CAYMWM010000006.1:20103-31134 GCA_964394185.1 uncultured Smithella sp. | reverse complement strand
CCGCGACATCATGGAATCCGTAAACCTGCGCGTGCCCAAAAGCGGTTTTGCCCGTTCTATGAGTGAAGTGCTGAAAATTGCGGAAGATGTTGGTTTCCCGATTATTATCCGGGCTTCCTTTACTCTGGGTGGAACGGGAAGCGGGGTGGCCTACAACCGCGAAGAATTGGTGGAAATAGCCAAGGCGGGACTAGATGCGAGCATGATTTCCGAGGTCATGATTGAGGAGTCCGTGCTGGGATGGAAGGAATATGAGCTGGAAGTGATGCGGGACAAGGCGGACAATGTTGTCATTATTTGTTCCATTGAAAATTTTGACGCGATGGGTGTGCATACAGGCGAGTCTATTACTGTCGCGCCGGCGCAAACTCTGACCGATAAAGAATATCAAATCATGCGGGATGCCGCCATTGCCATCATGAGGGAAATAGGTGTGGAGACCGGTGGTTCCAATGTTCAGTTTGCCGTTAATCCCCAAACTGGGGAAATGATTGTTGTCGAAATGAATCCCCGCGTCTCGCGCTCATCGGCGCTGGCCTCGAAAGCAACGGGATTTCCGATTGCCAAGATTGCCGCGAAACTTGCTGTTGGCTATACGCTGGATGAAATTCCCAACGATATTACCCGCGAGACGATGGCTTCGTTCGAACCGACGATAGACTACTGCGTTGTGAAAATTCCCCGCTGGACATTTGAAAAATTTCCACAGGCGGAAGATTTTTTAACGACCTCCATGAAATCAGTCGGAGAGACCATGTCTATCGGCCGCACATTCAAAGAATCCCTGCAAAAGGCCATTCGCTCTCTGGAAATCGGCCGTTTTGATCTGGATCAAATGCTGCCCGATGATTTAAAGGATAAAACTGAATTTTTAAAGAGCATGTTGATTAAGCCCAACTCGTTGCGTCTTTTTTACATTGCAGCGGCGATGCAGAATTCCATGTCCATTGATGAACTTTATTCATTGACAAAAATCGACCCTTGGTTTTTGCATCAGATCAAAGAAATTGTTAATGCCCAAGATGAACTGAAGCAATCCACTCCTTCAGTAGAACTGCTGAAAGCCGCCAAGGGAATGGGTTTTGCCGACAGAGCGCTGGCGTCTTTATGGAATATGACCGAATTGGATATTCGCCAGTGGCGCGAAAAGGAAAATATTATTCCGGTATATAAACTTGTTGATACCTGCGCGGCGGAATTTGAAGCTTATACGCCCTATTATTATTCTACTTACGAAACGGAAAATGAAACGCGGCCTTCAGTGAAACGAAAAGTGGCGATTATCGGCGGCGGTCCCAACCGTATCGGTCAGGGAATTGAATTCGATTACTGCTGCGTTCACGCTTCTTTTGCCCTGCGCGAAGAAGGCGTGGAAAGCATCATGATTAATTCCAATCCCGAAACGGTTAGTACCGATTACGATACATCCGATAAACTTTTTTTTGAACCGGTTACACTGGAAGACGTTCTGCATATTCTGCAAACAGAAAAACCGGAAGGTGTGATTGCCCAGTTCGGAGGCCAGACGCCGCTTAATTTAGCCAAAGGACTGGAAGCGGCAGGAATTAAAATATTGGGAACCTCTCCCGATTCCATAGACCGCGCGGAAAATCGCGACCGTTTTCAGGAAATTGTTCATAAGTTAAATCTCAACCAGCCGGATAATAATACAGCGATGGATGCGGAAAAGGCGCTTGTTGCGGCAAAGCACATCGGCTATCCCGTACTGGTGAGGCCGTCCTATGTATTGGGAGGCCGCTCCATGGAAATAGTCTATGATGCAGAAACGCTCGAGGCATTTATGGAGAAAGCGCTTCTTGTATCTCCCGGTCATCCTATTTTGATTGATAAGTTCTTGGAGGATGCCATAGAAATAGATGTGGATGCCATCAGTGATGGTGAAACGACAGTTGTTGCCGGCATTATGGAGCATATTGAAGAAGCAGGCATCCATTCGGGCGACAGCGCCTGCATTTTGCCACCCATGACAATTTCCGCCGAAATTCTGGAACTGATTAAAAAACAGACCAAAATGCTGGGGCAGGAATTGAATGTCGTCGGCCTGATGAATATTCAGTACGCAATTAAAGACGGCAATTTGTACGTTCTGGAAGTAAATCCCCGTGCTTCAAGAACAGTTCCTTTTGTGAGCAAAGCCATTGGCGTGCCACTGGCGAAACTGGCCACTAAAGTAATGCTGGGTAAATCTTTAAAAGAACTGGGATTCATGCAAGCGCCTACGCCCACACATATTTCCGTTAAAGAATCCGTTTTCCCGTTTAACCGTTTTCCCGATGTAGATATTCTGCTGGGGCCGGAGATGAAATCCACCGGAGAGGTTATGGGTATTGACCAGTCCTTTGGGTTGGCTTTTGCCAAATCGCAAATGGCGGCGGGATTCAAAATGCCGACGGAAGGCACAATATTCATCAGCGTGAATGATTATCACAAGAATAAAATCGTAACGGTGGCTCAGGCGTTCCAAAATATGGGTTTTAAAATATTGGCAACCAGAGGCACATCTCAATATTTGAAGGATCACGGCGTGGAAGCCCAAGTTGTTTTTAAAGTCAGTGAAGGTCGGCCGCATATTGTTGACTATATTAAAAACGGCGATATCCAGATGGTGATTAATACGAGCATCGGACGAAAATCTTCGCGGGATGCCTATCACATAAGACGCGGAGCGCTTATTTATAATGTTCTTTACACCACAACCATTGCCGGTGCGCGCGCTCTTTGCGAAGCTGTCCTGGCGATAAAAAATGAAGACTGGCAGGTCTGTTCACTACAGGAATATCAAACCATTCAGGAATAAAAATTGTATGTCCACGTTATTGGAAGATCAAACAGAAAAATTTAATGGTCCCCGAGAAGAATGCGGTATTTTCGCCATTTACGATCATGAAGAAGCCTCGCGATTGGCTTTTTACGGGCTTTTTGCCCTTCAGCATCGCGGGCAGGAATCGGCGGGCATCGTTAGTTCCGACGGATGTAATGTCTCGGAACACAAGGGAATGGGACTTGTTTCCGAGGTTTTTAAAGAAGAAAATCTGCAAAAACTTCCCGGAAAACTGGCCATCGGACATGTCCGTTATTCCACGACAGGTTCTTCCACTATTTCCAACGCTCAGCCTTTTTTAGTTCACTTTGCCGGTGAATATTACGCACTGGCGCATAACGGTAATATTCTTAACGCGCAGAAGTTGCGCAAAGAACTGGAGGACAGCGGCTCTATTTTTCAATCAACCATGGACAGTGAGATCGTCGTTCACCGGATGGCGCATCATATGAAAAAGGGTCTGGAAAAAGCGCTGGCGGCTGCACTTTCGCGCCTAGAAGGAGCATATTGCTTCATAATAATGACCAGGGATAAAATAATCGCCGCCCGTGATCCGCGGGGATTCAGGCCTCTGGCGCTCGGAAAATTAAACAATAGTTGGGTTGTAGCCTCGGAAACATGCGCTTTTGATCTGGTCGGCGCTGAATATGTGCGCGATATTGAACCCGGCGAAGTTTTGATTATAGATCCAAAGGCTATCAGAAGCATCAATCCTTTTCCAGCGATTAAACATTGTCACTGTATTTTCGAGCTGATTTATTTTGCCCGTCCCGACAGTCAGATATTCCGTCAGAATGTTTATCTTTGCCGCAAGCGTCTGGGGCATGAACTGGCGCGCGAGTATAATCCTGATGTTGATCTTGTCATGCCTTTCCCCGACTCCGGTGTTTATGCCGCTCTGGGTTACGCGGAAAAAAGCGGCCATCCTTTTGAGATGGGAATGATTCGCAATCATTATATCGGCCGCACATTTATTCAACCTTCGCAGCCCATGCGTGATTTCGGCGTGCGGGTGAAACTCAATCCTGTCAGAGCTTTGCTGGAAGATAAAAAAATCATGATTGTGGAAGATTCCATCATCCGCGGTACAACTAGCCGCAACCGCGTAAAGAATTTGCGCAGCATCGGAATAAAGGAAATTCATATGGCGGTTAGCTGTCCGCCGACCGTTTATCCCTGCCCTTACGGCATTGATTTTTCATCCAAGGGCGAGCTAATCGCAGCAAAAAAAGAAAACGAGAAAGCTATTGCCGATTTTATCGGATTGGACTCTATTCATTACCTGAGTGTTGAAGGAATGGTTAAGGCCACCGGCTTGAACCAGGATTGCTTTTGTCTTGCCTGTTTCAACGGTAACTATCCCATTGCTCCGCCTGAAACCATTGATAAATTCTGCATGGAAATGAAATAAATTATAAGAATTATTGATTAATATTTTGTAATTAAAAATATTTTCAATCTTTCTCTGGTATCTTTTTCAAAACTAGGCGACCATTTACATCCTGCATGTTTGAATTAACACTCTCTTTGACTCGCAAGATAAATTTATATATTTAAATTAAAAAAATTTGAAAAAATGGATGGATTTATATGACTATTGTTAATAGTCCCTTCTCCATCCTGCCAGCTTTTAATTAATATTTCAAGTTCTGAAATTTTTTCAAGGCACGAGAAGCATTCCAATGAAGGGAAAATCACTTCATGTATTAGTTTTTGAAAATACAAAAGATGATGTGCTGCTAATTGTCCGTGCGCTCAAAAACGGCGGTTATTACCCAGTATATGAGCAGTTGGGCTTGTGAATATAGTGCGCAGGTTACCGGCAAGCCGATTCGGTGGATGTCATGCAATTCAATACCCGAACAACTGGCTGATGGCAGTGTAACATGGCATGGTCTCAATACGAAAAGACTATCAGCTCGCAAATATGGATAAGCCCGGACCTTAGAATTTTAATTATTAAATCCGTCGTTTGAAATGTTTCCAATGCGGAAAGTCAGTATGGAAGTTTTACTTTGTGTAACGGATTCAAGATAAGTCTTTCAAATATACTTTTTTCTTCCCGAAGTCATTCTTCATAACTCGTCAATATTAAATTGCCTTACAAAATCAAAATTTCTACAGATTAACCCGTCATTGACTTTATTAAAAAAATATAATTAAGAACAAAGCATTATAAGCGATCAGAGTCATTTTTCTCATAATAATGGTGTAATTTTAGTAAAAACTCCATTGTTTTAGTATGTGAAAAAGTCTATCAGAAGGAGATTGCCATGAAATATCCTGATATTGCATTTGAGCCAATGTTTGGCTGGGTCAACAGGCCGAGAATTCTGTATTCTCCGGGAATCAGGTCCGAGGTCGGATTTGAAATTCAGAAATTGGGGGGTAAAAAGGCTGTCATTTATACCGATAAGGGACTTGTTGCAGCCGGTATTGCGGAAATGGTCGCCGAGAAGGTGAAAAATTCCGATCTCGAACTGGCCGGGATTTTCGACGCTATTATCCAGGATGCAAGAATTGATATCATCAATGAAGGAGCCGCCTTTTACAGGAAATGCGGCGCCGATTGCATGATCGCTGTTGGAGGCGGCTCTGTTATGGATACTGCCAAGGCCATCAATATCATGATTGGCAGAGGGGATGAAGATTTTCAGCCGCTGGCGGATCAGGCAGCTTTATGGGATGACGCAAAGCCTCTTCCCCCTCATATAGCATTTCCCACCACAGCAGGAACTGGATGCGAATTGACCAGTGCTATGGTGGTGCTGGACACGAATGCCCATGCAAAGTTGCAGGTTACGCATCCCTATTGCAATGCCGACCTTGCCATGTTAGATCCGGAGCTGACTGTGAAACTGCCCGCAAAAATTACTGCCTTTACCGGAATGGACGCTCTGACCCACGCGATTGAGGGCATTACTTCAACCGGTGCAGAACCCATTGCCGATGCACTGGCTCTACATGCTATTCGTCTCATTTTTAAGTACCTGCCCGAAGCCGTCAGCAACCCGGAGAATGTGACTGCCCGGGGGCACATGCTTATCGCAAGTTCCATGGCAGCCATGTGCTTTGGCAATACCATGACCGGCGGGGTTCATGCCACTGCTCATGCACTGGGAGCCCTTTATGGAATTCCGCACGGGCTAGCCAATTCCATTATGCTTCCTGTGGTTATGGATTATAATGCGGAGGAAGCTGCCCATCGTTATTTGATGATAGCGGATGCCATGGGGCTCGATGTAATGGGCAAGGACCCCGTGGAAGCTGCGAAAATGGCGATTGAAGCGGTTGTGAATCTGAATAACGAGATAGGACTAACTCAAACACTGAAGGATTTCAATGTTCCCAATGACAGGGAGAGGCTGATGCCGCTGGTTGAACTCGCAAGCGCGGACGGCCAGGTCAGTTATAATCCGCGTTACCTCGAAGAGGCCGATATTTTAGAGCTTTATATGAAAGCAATTTAAGACATTACAAGGGAGATAATTATGGAATTTTGGAAAGACCCCTGGGAAGCCGTTACGGTTATTACAAAGATGTGGGAGGAGCTTGAAAAGGATGAAGAACTGCTTAAAGCGGCCCGCAAGATAAATCAACTTGTCGTTTTTGATTACACCCAAGACGGGTCTGATTGTGCGGTGTGGGTGAACACCCGGAATAATGGCTTTGCTTTTGGTTCCGGTATACCCAAGGAAACCGCCGATCTGACGATGAGCCTTTCCGCGGATGATGCTCACCGTGCCTGGTCGAATAAACTCAACCCTGTCCTGGCTATTACGCTCAAAAAAATACGAATAAAGGGGGCCGCGACGGGGCTCCTCAGGCTGGCCCCCAAACTGAAGAAAGTTGCGGTTATTTATAATAAGGTACTGACCGATATGGGGATGGCCGATAAGATTTTAAAATAGCATTGAAGAAAGAATGTACAGGCTCATTCAGTCAGTAATTTTAGGGAGCATGTTTAATAGTTTTTTCCTCAACTGAACAACTGGTGGTTTTCTTGCCGCTACATCCGTAGCGGGGCGGTATTATTGGGATTACATGATTTGTTGCAGATATTTGCAGAAGCAGGCTCCTCTTTGAATATTTTAGTTACCTTTAATTACAAGAAGTTAGGCAATATCAACATTTTTTGATTGATTAAATATCGACTTAATTCGTAATATTTCGTACACATTTCGTTTACTTTTTGTACAGAACGTGAAATGAGAAAGAGTTGTTCATCATTTCCCGTTTAATGTATTTTTCTTCATTTCTATGTTCAACGATTTATCCTTCACTGTAAAAATAATTTGCGATTATTCATTTTTAACCAAAGTTAACGTTGCTGTTTTTATCAGTTTTGACTTGGCATCTGAATGTCCCTGTCTGGCAGCTAGGCGATACCTTCTTTTTGCCTCATCGCCATCAGGCTTAACGCCCTTGCCTTCTTCGTACATCAAGCCGAGATTAAACTGAGCCTCTTCATTATCCTGAAGAGCTGCGTCGCGATACTATTTTTCAGCTTCCTGATAATCATGGGGGACACCGAGTCCATCAAGGTACATGCAACCCATATTGAATATGGCATTGGCAATTCCCTGCCCTGCCGCTTTTCTATACCATTTAACGGCTTCGACATAATCCAGTTGGACGCCGTGACCGGTTCCATACATAAAATCCAATAATGCCTGCGCATCCGCGTTTTCCTGCTGGGCAGATTTTTTGTACCATTTGACAGCTTCCGTATCGTCCTTGGAAACACCAATACCATGACGACACATCCAGCCCAGCCACAATTGTGTGATGGCATTTCCTTCTTCGGCAGCATGGAGATACAAGCTTATATCCTCAGTCTGGTCAGGTGTAATGAATTCGTTGTTTTGGCACATCGTTTCCGGATTATATTTTTTTTGCTTACCTCTGTTCAGCGCCTTTAAAAATATGTAATATAATAGATGATGTATTTTTATTCATGTTATCACCATACTTTCTTTAAGTCTTAATTCGTCTTCTCTGTCTTTTTATTATGCATTATATATTATATGAGGTATTCAAAAATAATGTCAGTGATTACTGGTGGCGCAAAGCGGAATTTCTGACGTATATGGATGCTGAAATACAACGGATACAAGATATTTTATAATAAAGCTGAATGATTTGCTTTGTTATAAAGCAAGGAACATTTGCTCGGAAGCATCGGACAATATGAATGTTATACTATGTCGATATTAATAAGATATGGCATTAACTTGATCTTAATAAATCAACGTTTTCCATAATTCATCTTTTTTAACTTTTTGATTAATGCTACATGACAAAACAAGTGTCATCGGCGATTGTTTTTTAGTGATAAATTTATGAAAGAAATAAAACTTCAAACAAGTTCACTCATAGAGATGATAGACATTACTGCATCTGTCCAGGCGGCAATCGATTGTGAAAAGATATCCGATGGATTGTGCATCGTTTTTTGTCCCCATACAACGGCGGCCATTACGATAAACGAAAATGCTGATCCCGATGTGCCGCGCGATATTATTTCGGCATTGGACAGGGCAGTTCCGTTATCTGCCGGTTACCGTCATTCCGAAGAAAACTCAGCCGCTCACGTTAAATCTTCTCTGGTTGGTTCATCTGAAATGATCATTCTTGAAAAAGGCCGTCTGGTTTTAGGAACCTGGCAGTCAATATTCTTCTGCGAATTTGACGGCCCCCGGACGCGAAAGTTCATGATAAAAATTTTACCGGCCTGATAGGATGACCTTTATTTTGCATGCGTCCGGCAGAGAATATCCATCATCTGTTGATGAATCAGACCGTTAGAGGCAAGTAAATGCGGAGATGTAATATTCCATGTTTTCCCAAGCAGGTCGGTAACTCTTCCCCCCGCTTCTTCCACCATTAAACACCCTGCTGATGTGTCCCAGGGTTTCAGTTTCAATTCCCAAAAACCATCGAATCGCCCCGCGGCAAGATAAGCCAAATCCAGAGCTGCCGCGCCTGCGCGCCTTATGGCCTGAACGCTTAATGCCATGGAATTAAAATAATCAAGGTTGTTTTCCTTGCTGTCCCGGATGTCATAAGGAAAACCTGTCGCCAGAAGACTGCGGGAAATATTTTCTACTGAAGAAACAGTCATTTTTCTGTCATTTAAGAAAACGCCTTCGTTGCGGATAGCCACAAACATGTCATCCCGCATCGGATCATAAATTACGCCAAGAATGACTTGGTCCTCGTTTTCCAGTGCGATGGAAACACAGAAAATAGGGTATCCATGAGCGTAATTTGTCGTTCCATCCAGGGGGTCGATTATCCAGCGTAATTTTTCTGTTCCTGATATCGATGGAGATTCCTCAGATAAAATTCCATGACTCGGATATTCTCTTCTTATTGATTCTATAATCAAAGACTCGGACATTTTATCAGCTTCGGTAACAATATTAATGTCGCCCTTATATTCAATTTCGTGAGTATGATTGAATTTATCCTTCAATAAAAGACCTGATTTTCGTGCCAGATCAACGGCAAATGATTTCCACTGCAACATAAAAAAGCCCTCTTTTGATGATGTTAATAATAAATATTGGAATAATGAAAGCAATAAAGTAATAATTGGTTATATTTTAAATAGTTGTATTACAATTCATTTAGTGCTAAATTAAAACAATCATAATATTTAAAATTTTCATTATATGTTTATTGAAAAAACGCCAAGTAATAATTTTCAGGATTTAAAAAAGATAAGAGAAGATCTTGGTCTTTCTCTTGAAGACTTGTTTCAGCGGACGCGTGTAAGAACGGTTTATCTGGAAGCCATTGAAAACAAAGACTTTGATTCGCTGCCGGTTCCGGTTTATTCAAAGAACTTTATAAAAATTTATACAGCTACGTTAGGTATTGAGAGTGAACCCCTGATAAAGGAATATGAAGAATATCTCAATTCCCGAAAGGAAATGCCTGCTCCAAAGGAAGAAGGCGATGTAGAAAAGTTTTCCCAGGCAAAAAAAATCGGTAAAAAAACTTACTTGGTCATTGCTTTTGTTTTAATAGCCATTATTGTTGCGCACTGGATAATTTCCAAGAAGAATGAATCGAATTTAGAGATAGCAAGTCCTGCGGCAATACAAACCGGGATCATTCAGGAAAATCAAGCGCAGGGTTCAAATATTACAGTCAATCAGCAGGCACCGGTTCCCGCTGTAGTTGAGCAGACGGAAGATGTAAAACAGCCGGATATAAAGCAGCCAACAGTCGAAAAGAAAACTGATGAAATAAAAGAACAAAAAGAATTGATTGCAGTTACTTCAAAGGTGCCGCCACAGGCTGTAAGTATGCCAAGGTCATCTGATAAAAAAGCATTGCTTCTAACCATCACGGCAACTGAAGAAACATGGCTAAGTATCAAGGCGGATGATAATCATTCATATCAGGTTTTATTAAAAGCCGGACAAAAAATTGAGCATCGGGCTAAAAGTTTTGAAATTGATGTTGGCAATGCCGGTGGAATTAAGATAAATTTTAACGGGAAAGACATGGGAAGTCTGGGTAAACCCGGACAAGTAGTCCGTTTGCGATTACCGTAATTATGAAAAAATAAAATAAAGAGGTACTATTATGTTTGGGATAGGAATGCCGGAATTACTGATTATATTGGTAATTATTTTGATTATTTTCGGTGTGGGAAAATTGCCGGAAATTGGTTCAGCTTTGGGTCGAGGTATTAATAACTTTAAAAAATCCATGAACGAATCCAAAGAAATCGAAGATAAATCATCAAAGAAAGACGAAGACAAAAAATAATTTTTCCCCGAGAAAAAGAACAACTGAATAAATTGTCCTTTTTCCGGGGAATTATTTTCCCCTTATCGTAATTAATTAAATGATTGATTGTCCGTCATTTTAATAATTACAGTATCATATTAAAAGCTTTTTATTAATCATCATTTAAAATGGAACGTCATCCAGGGGTGCGCTTCCGTTATTGAAGCTTCCTGCGTCAGCCTCCAAAGAAGAAGCGTCTCCTGTTTTATTTTGTCCCTTAGAATCAAGCATCTGCATGTTGGAAGCTATGATTTCCGTCGTGTAACGTTTAACGCCTTCCTTGTCTTCCCACGAACGGGTTTGAATACGACCTTCAATAAAAACAAGTTTCCCCTTTACCAGGTAGTTGCCGCAGATTTCTGCCAATTTTCTATAGGTAACGA
>CAYMWM010000006.1:0-20093 GCA_964394185.1 uncultured Smithella sp. | reverse complement strand
AGTTCTTTGAACTTTTTCACCATTTTTGTCTTTCCACTGCTCATCGGTAGCCATCCTAAAGGTTGTTACCATCGTGCCATCAGGTGTGTATCGAACCTCAGGATCTTTTCCCAATCTTCCAATCAATATTACCTTGTTTACCATTTAAGGCCCTCCTTTGATATTTCCTTGTTTGGCGTTCGGCGATACATAACATTACTATGTGGGTTGTAGCAAACTAAATTTATATGGGAAAATCTAAAATAATTATGGATTATAAAAAATTGACTTATAATCATCATACTTGACTATTTGGCTAAAAAAATATAGTTAAACAAACTTTATTAAAGTGGAGAAATTATGGAAGATAATGATCTTTTAAATATCCGTCTGGAGAAAATATCGGAATTAAAAGAGGCCGGTATAGATTTATATCCCAACGATATCAAACCGAAAAATACGACAGCAGAAATATTTGCAAAGTTTCACACATCTGACAGCGAATTTTTAAGTAAACTGGAAGAAACTTTTTCTATTGCCGGACGTTTAATGGCCGTACGCAATTTCGGTAAGGCGGCCTTTGTTAAAATTCAAGACTATAAAGGACAAATTCAGGGCTACATCGCCAAAAATATTTTAACAGCTGAAGAATATTTTGTTTTTAAAAAACTGGACATCGGCGACATTATATGTATTTCTGGAAAATTGTTTCGCACGAAAACGAACGAATTGACCATTGAAGCCCAAAATTTAATCCTGATTTCCAAATCTATACGTCCTTTGCCGGAAAAGTGGCACGGTCTTACCGATATCGAGACAAGATATCGTCAAAGATATCTTGATTTGATTTCCAATCCCGGGATTAAGGATATTTTTCACCGGCGCAGCCGGATCATCAGACTTATCCGGCAGTTTATGGATGAGCGTGATTTCCTGGAAGTGGAAACACCGATGATGCAGCCTCGGGCGGGAGGAGCAGCCGCACGTCCGTTTAAAACTCATCACAATACTCTTGATATGGATTTTTATCTGCGAATTGCTCCGGAACTTTATTTAAAACGTCTGGTTACCGGAGGATTGGAAAGAGTTTACGAAATCAACCGCAACTTCCGCAATGAAGGTATTTCCACATTTCATAATCCTGAATTTACGATGATGGAGTTTTATCAGTCTTATAGCACTTATGAAGATTTAATGTCTTTAACGGAAGAATTGTTTGCTTTCATAGCCCAAGATATATTTGGTGGATTGAAGTTTAATTATCAGGATACGGAGATTGACTTAACACCTCCCTGGCGGCGAATTTCTGTAAAAGAGGCCCTTATGCAAATAGCGGGTATGGAGCCGTCCGAACTGGAAAATCAGTCCCAGGCGATGGCCTTTGCCCAGAAGAAAGGATGCAAGGTTAATGACACCGACCATTTGGGGAAAATATTAATGGCCATTTTCGATGAAGTTGTGGAAAAAAAACTGATTCAGCCGACATTTGTTACCCATTATCCCGTCATCATATCTCCCCTGTCCAGAAGATCGAATAAAGACGCCGATCTGACGGACCGCTTTGAATTGTATATTTACGGCAGGGAAATCGCGAACGCCTTTTCCGAGCTTAACGATCCGGTTGATCAGAAGGATAGATTCCTACAGCAGCTAAAGGAAAGAGAAGCCGGCGACGATGAAGCTCACGAAATGGACGATGATTACATCCGAGCGTTGGAATACGCCATGCCGCCCACTGCCGGTGAAGGAATCGGTATTGATCGTCTGGTCATGCTTTTTACCGATTCAGCTTCCATCAGGGATGTCATTTTATTTCCCCTGCTTAGAGCAAGACAGGAATAAAGTTATATATAAAAAGATTACATCATAATATTATCCGATTACAGGCTATATCATATGCCCTATGAACTTTTCATCAGTAAACGTTATTTAAATGCGAAACGAAAACAGGTATTTGTTTCTGTCATTACGTTTATTTCCATCTTTGGAATTTTTCTGGGCGTGGCGGCTCTCATCATTGTGCTGGCGGTCATGAATGGATTTGAGGAAGACCTTCGTACAAAAATTCTGGGAATCAAGTCCCACATTGAACTGACAACGGATATGGCCGGTCCGATGAAAGATTATCAGAAAGTACGCGAAAAGATTGCCGGAGTCGAAGGCGTTGTTGCTTCGACACCGTTCATTTACAGCCAGGCGATGGTGAAGAGCGGCAATGGCGTTACAGGCGTGATTGTCCGGGCATTAGATACCCAAACCGCTTTTAAAGTCATCAACTTGGGGAAAATCAAAGAAGGCAATATTGAATATCTCAATAATCTTCCTCAAAAGCTTCAACCGGGTTATGAGCAAGGGGAAACGCCTTCTGCCGGAATTGTCATTGGCAAGGAAATGGCCAGGAATCTTGGTGTTTTTCTTTACGACACCGTAACCATAATTTCTCCTGTAAGTATTTCCACGCCCATGGGCATGGTGCCACGGATGAAAAATTTTGTCGTTGTCGGTATATTTGAGTCCGGGTTCTATGAATACGATTCCACACTGGCCTATTTATCTCTGAAGAGCTGTCAGGATTTTCTGCAGATGGGAGATACCGTTTCGGGCATTGATATAAAGGTTGATGATATTTATAAAGCGGATGTTATTGCCAGACAAATTCAAAGCAAACTGGGATTCCCTTTTTGGGCGCAAAACTGGATGCAGATGAACAGAAATTTATTTTCTGCCTTGAAACTGGAAAAACGCGTCATGTTTATTATCCTGAGTCTGATTGTTCTGGTTGCCGCGTTTAATATCATCAGTGCATTAATCATGATTGTCATGGAGAAAAATAAAGATATTGCCATATTGAAATCCATGGGCGCAACCTCTCAAAGTATCATGAAAATATTCATCTATCAGGGTTTGATTATCGGGGTGATTGGGACTTTTCTGGGATGTTTAGCCGGCCTTGCTGTTGCTTTGAATTTACAGCAAGCATCTCAATTTGTGGAAAAAATTTTTCATGTCAAATTCCTGCCGGGTGATGTTTATTATTTGAGCGAACTTCCCTCCAAAGTAAACTACGGCGATATCGTTGTCATTGTTATTGGTACTTTGCTTATTTGCTTTTTGTCAACCATATATCCCTCTTTAAGGGCTGCAAGAACGGATCCGGCTGAATCCTTGAGATACGAATAAAATTAAGATTGCGAATGAACATATGATTTTACTGGAAAACCTGTCCAAAACATTTTTCAAAGACGGAAATAAAATTGAAGTTTTGCGCGGTCTTAACCTGAAAATAGAAAAAGGGGAATCGTTGGCGGTTCTCGGTGTATCCGGTGCCGGCAAAAGCACTCTGGTTCATATTCTGGGCATGCTGGATCATCCCACGGGGGGATGTCTTTATATCAACGGCATGAACGTTTTTGAATGGGAGGAGAAAAAAAAGGCGTCTTTTCGCAACTCGACCATAGGTTTTGTCTTTCAGTTTAATAACCTGCTTCCTGAATTTAATGCTCTGGAAAACACGATGATGCCTGCTTTAATCGGTGGCATGACCAAAGCCAGGGCAAGAGAAAAAGCTTGCATATTATTAAAGGAAGTTGGATTAGAACACAGGAAAAAGCACAAACCGGGAGAATTATCCGGCGGGGAGCAGCAGCGGGTGGCAATTGTCCGGGCCTTGATTATGGAACCGGAAATCTTACTGGTTGATGAACCAACGGGAAATCTTGACACGGAAACAGGAAAAAAGATAGAAGATATTCTTGTAAATTTAAATAAGACAAAAAAAATTACACTGGTAACTGTAACTCACAATAATTTGCTTGCAGAAAGAATGTCTACAAGGATTGTTCTTCATGATGGGAAAATTTATGACAATAAATAAAATAATTCGTCAGGCATGTTTATTTTTCTTGCTGATGCTTACTTTTTATATTCCCGGTGCCCATGCTGAGGAATTAAAAAAAATATTGGTCATGCCTTTTGATGTCTACAGTATCGGCAATAAAACCTTCATCCAGAAATCTTTGTATAAAAATTTATCCGAAGAATTTCAGAAGGAAAAGCTTGTTCAATTAATTCCGGCAGATTCCTTTCTTAATAATAATATCAAAATTGAAGAACAACGAGCAATTGATAGCGGAAAAACTCTTGGAGCCGAAATTGTTGTTATTGGTAGTCTGACGCAATTCGGCGAATCCCTGAATGTAGACGCTAAAATCATTGATGTGGGGAAAAGTACTGTATTGAATCATGTTTCTGTTCAGGGAAAGGGGCTTGCCAATCTTGGCGCAATTGCCGTGGAGTTAAAGAATGAAACCCTGAAATCTGTCGGATTAACTCAAATGATATCGGGAATTGAAATCAAGGGTAATCATAAGATAAATGCTTCTGCCATCCTTGATAAAATCAAAAGCAAGAAAGGCGGTAACTTTTCCGAATCCGATGTTGCGTCAGACATTAAAACCATTTTTAAAATGGGCTTTTTCCTGGATGTGACGGCAGATGCAGTTTCCACCGCACAGGGGAAAGCTATTACCTTTACGGTACAGGAGAAGGGGCTTATTTCCGAAATTGTCATCAAGGGCAACAAGGCTTTAAACAAAGAGGATATTAACGGGGCTTTAACTGTTAAGGTAAAACAGAATATTAATCAGGAACAAATTAAAGCTGATATGGGCAAGATAAAAGAGCTTTATGACAGTAAGGGTTATTACAACGCTGAAATACTGGATAGAATTGAACGGGACGGAGAAAAAGACTATCGCGTCATTTTCGAAATAAAGGAGCATGACAGACTCTATCTTAAGACCATTACTTTCGAAGGAAATGAAGCCTACAAGTCGAAAGAATTAAAAAACATGATGAACACTTCCGAAGAAGGATTCTTTTCCTTTGTTACCGATTCAGGTCTGCTCAAACGTGATCAGCTCAAACAGGATGTTGGTAAAATAAATGCCTATTATTTAAATACGGGTTTTATTAATGCCCAGGTCGGCGAGCCGGAAATAACGACTGATAAAAAAGGAATCTATGTAAAAATCAGGATTAAAGAAGGTAAAAGATTTAAAGTGGATAAAGTGGACATCTCCGGGGATTTGCTGGAAAAATCGAGATTGGATATGTTGTCTTCCCTTAAAGTCAGGAAAGGTGACAACTATAACCGCGAGGCAATCATAAGAGACATAGATTATCTGACACAGGCCTGTAATGATGAAGGCTACGCCAATGCGGATATTAAACCTAAAATCAACACCCGGGAAAATGAACAAATGGTTGATGTGGATTATCAAATAAGTAAAGGTGAACAGGTCTATATCAGTCATATTAATATATTTGGCAATAATATTACCCGGGACAAGGTTGTCCGGCGTCAATTGGATGTGTTTGAAGGTGATTTATATTCGAGCAGCAAGTTACGAAGCAGCTATGCTAAATTAAATCGTCTCAGATATTTTGAAGAGGTTGATTTTCAGACGGAAAAGGGTGCCGATAAAAGTAAAATGGATATCAATATCCGGGTCAAGGAAAAAAGCACGGGTATGTTCATGGTAGGCGCCGGTTACAGCGCCTCGGATCAGGCTGTCGTTATGGCTCAAATTATCCAGCAAAATTTTTTAGGTTACGGTCAGATTTTAAGCTTAAAAGCGTCTCTGGGTTCGACAAGCAATAATTATGATCTTTCTTTTACGGAGCCCTGGCTTTTTGATATACCGCTTTGGTTTAAGGCGGATATTTGGAAGTACAAAAAAGATTATGATTCCTATGAGCTGGATTCTGAAGGCGCGGGCATTACCTTCGGCTATCCTCTTTGGGAAAAGATCGTGGGATACGCCGGCTATAAGCTTACATCCGATGATATTCGGGATGTCTTAACCACAGCTTCCACCCAAATTCAGGAACAGGAAGGGAAAACCATAGCTAGTGCTGTAACATTATCCCTGATACGCGATACAACGGACGATTATATTTTTCCTTCAAGAGGAACCAAGGCTATTGCTGCAATAACTCAATCCGGAGGGCCATTACAGGGTGATACTAATTATACTCAATATAGCGGAACTTTATACGGATATCTTCCCCTGCCCTTGAGTGTTGTTTTTAGCGCAAAAGGTAGAATCGGTTATATCCAGGATCATGAAGGAGTTGAGATTCCCATTTTCAACAGATACGTTCTCGGTGGTATAAACTCTTTACGTGGTTTCCGTTATGTTGGCCCAAAAGACGGGGGAACAAGTGACGTGATCGGCGGCAATACGATGATGGTTTATAATTTCGAACTGATATTTCCTTTTATTAAAGATTCCGGTATGAAGATTGCGGCATTCTATGATGCGGGCAATTCGTGGAATAATGGAGTGGATTTTGGCGATTTATGCCAGTCTGTGGGATTGGGTCTTCGGTGGTATTCTCCGATTGGTCCTTTGAGACTGGAATATGGTCGTATAATCGATCGTAGAGGTTTAAACGATGATTCCAACGGACGTTGGGAATTTACGATTGGAATGCCGATGTAACAAACAATTTTAAAAAATTTTTCATCAATAATTTATGAGAGGAGACGATAAATGAAAAAAAATATATATCTGATGACCATTTTTACTTTATTAACCTTTGTCTGGACGGCAAATTCTTTGGCTACTGATAAAATCGGTTTTATCAATTTGCAGGAAATTATGCAGAATTCCGATGCAGGGAAAAAGGCTGCGGAAGACTTTAAAAAGTTTTACGATAAAGAAACCGAGGACATTAAAACTGCAGAAAAAGAATTAAAAAAAATCAAGGAAGAACTTGAGAAACAAGGTTCCTTAATGACACAGAGCTCAAAAAATGAAAAGGAAGCCGCTTATCAGAAAAAGATGAGGGACTATCAGTTACTGGTCAATGACACCAATGAAGAACTCAAGAAACGTGATCAGGAGATGACGCAAAAACTGATGCCCGGAATCATTAAAATTGTCCGTTCCATTGCTGAGAAAGAAAAATATACTCTGGTTATCGATGTGGCAACGATGCCTATTCCTTATTATGCAAAGGGAAATGATTTCAGCAATAAAGTGATTGAAGAATTCAATAAGACAAAATAGCAGGACAGCATTCATTTGATGAAAATGACTTTAGCGGAAATAGCCGATTTTTTGGGTGGTACTGTCATTGGAGCGGATGACATTATTATCCATAATATCCGATCTATTGAAGATGCTGGTGATGACGATATCACCTTCATTGCGAACAAGAAATATTTAAAGAAACTTAAGCTCACCAAGGCTTCGGCTGTTCTTGTTTCTTCCCCGGTAGAGGTCCAAGGGAAAAGCTTAATTGTCGTTGCTGATTCCTACGCGGCCCTTGGTAAATTATTGGCTCTGTTTTATCCATTAGATCATGGTCATAGCGGTGTGGATCGAAAAGCTTGCATTGAAGATGGCGCCACCATATCTGCCGAAGCTACGGTTTTTCCCGGTGCTTTCATTTCCAGGGGAGCTACCATTGGCCAGCGCTCCGTTATTTATCCCGGAGTTTTCATCGGCCGGAACGTTTCCGTTGGAGAGGATACAATCCTTTACGCCAATGTTACGATCTATCACTCCTGCATGATCGGGAACCGGGTAATTCTGCATGCCGGAGTGGTCATCGGTGCTGATGGATTTGGTTTTGCGTCTCCCGGCCGGGACAACATCAAAATTCCACAAGTAGGTATTGTGCAAATTGACGATGATGTGGAAATAGGCGCCAATACGACTGTTGATAGGGCAGCTTTGGGAAAAACATGGATTCAGCGCAACGTCAAAATAGATAATCTTGTCCAGATTGCTCATAATGTCGTCATTGGTGAAAACACGGTCATTGTTGCTCAGGTAGGTATTTCCGGAAGCACTAAACTGGGTAAAAATGTAATGATTGGCGGTCAGACCGGAATCGTCGGCCACATCAATATAGGTGATAATGCGATGATCGCGGCTTCATCTAAAATACACAGAAGTATTAATCCCGGTGAAATTGTAGGAGGAGCACCTCAAATGCCCTATAAAGAGTGGCTGCGGGTTGAGGCTTGCCGGTCAAAACTTCCCGAAATGAGAGAAACATTAAAAGATCTTGTCAAAAAAGTTGATGATCTCCAGAAAAAATAAATTTTATTAAGTAGGTTAGAAAAGGTTTGAAAATGAAAATTCATCCGTCAGCTATTATTTCTCCCGATGTAAAGCTTGCACAAGGTGTGGAGATAGGTCCCTATAGTATCATTGGAAGTGATGTGAAAATTGGTAAAAATACTATTATCGGTCCTCATGTCGTCGTAGATAATTTTACGCATATTGGAGAAAACTGTCATGTATTTCAGTTTTGTTCCATCGGCGCTCCTCCTCAGGATTTAAAGTTTGGCGGAGAAAAAACACGTGTTGTGATTGGTAATTTCAATACCATCCGCGAATTTGTAACCATTCACCGTTCCACGACGGCTGATATAGGCGTTACGATTATGGGCGATCATAACCTGATTATGGCTTATTGTCATGTAGCGCATAATTGTAAGCTGGGCAATCATGTTATCATGTCAAATGCAGCAACGCTGGCCGGTCATGTTCATGTTGAAGATTATGCCATTATCAGCGGTTTGACGGGCGTGCATCAATTTTGCCGTGTTGGCGCGCATTGCATGATTGGTGGATGTTCCGCTGCCGTGAAAGACATTCCGCCTTATACCATTGCTCAGGGGAATCATGCCAAACTGTATGGCTTGAATGTTGTGGGTTTGAAAAGAAGAAACTTTTCTGAAAAGACGATCAAAGCCATCAGTGACGCTTACCGTATTATTTTTCGTTCAAAGATGCTTTTGGATGACGCCATAAAGAAGGCGGAATCTGAAGTGGAAGCTCTGCCGGAAGTAAATCATTTTATTAAATTTATTAAGGAATCGGAAAGAGGCGTTTGCCGCTGATATATTTATTTCTGTTATGAGAAAAAAGAAGATAAAAATTGGTGTTGTCGGGACAGGCCATCTGGGGAATTATCATCTTCAGAAGTATCAAAAAGTTGAAAATTGCGAAATTATCGCTGTTGCTGATACCATTCCTGACAAAGCAGGGAAAGCGGCAGAAATCTATAAATGTGCCGTATTTGAGAATTATCACGACATGATAGGTAAGGTTGATGCTGTTAGTATTGCCGTTCCCACAAGTGATCATTTCGACGTTGTCAGAGATTTTCTGGCTGCCGGTGTGGATGTCCTGATAGAAAAGCCAATTTGTACGACTTTGGAAGAAATTGATAAATTGATTGGACTTTCACTTGAGAAAAAACTTATTCTTCAGGTCGGTTTTGTCGAAAGATTCAATCCGGCGATCATGGCTTTGGGAAAAGTTGTCCATAAGCCGCTCTTTATTGAATCCCACAGATTACACCCGTTCTTTGAACGGGGCATAGACGTAGATGTCATTCTGGATTTGATGATTCATGATCTGGACATTATCGTTGAATTTGTTAATTCTCCGGTGACTGCAGTCGAGGCAGTCGGTGTACCTATCCTTTCTGATAAAATTGATATAGCGAACGCGCGGATTGCTTTTGCCTCCGGATGCACCGCCAATATTACAGCTAGCCGCATTAGTGCCAAGACCATGCAGAAAATCCGTTTTTTCAGCCCGGAAGGATACCATTCGGTCGATTGCCAGAAGCGGGAGATTCTATCTCTGGGGAAAATAAAGCATGAAACCGGTCAAATGGAAATCGTTCAAAACAACATCGAAGTCGGAAGCCATGATCCTCTGGAAGAAGAAATAAGATCTTTTGTGAACTGCGTAATCAATCGTTCCAAACCGCTTGTTTCCGGTGAGGACGCGCGCAAATCCCTGGAATTGGCTGTCGATATTTTAAAAAAAATGAAGGAAGCTGAGGATAAATTACAATGATTCCAATGGTTGATTTAAAAAGACAGTATCATAATCTCAAGCAGGAAATTGATGCTGCAATAACTGACGTGCTGGAAGAAACGCGTTTCATTCTCGGTCCCAACGTTAGCGCTCTGGAGGGAGAGGTTGCCGCGTATCATGGTCTGCCTTACGCCGTAGGTGTCGGTAACGGCACTGATGCATTGCTTCTGGCGCTGCGCGCCTGCGATATTAAGGCCGGGGATGAGGTCATTACTACGCCCTTTACTTTTATTGCTACGGCGGAAGTTATCGCTCTTTTAAAAGCTAAGCCGGTTTTTGTGGATATTCATCCTGATACTTTTAATCTGGATTGTAATCAAATTGCGGATAAAATTACCGTAAAAACGAAAGCAATTATTCCGGTGCATCTGTTTGGTCATCCCGCCGATATGAATACCATTATGGAAATAGCTTCTAAAAATAATCTGAAAGTTATTGAGGATTGCGCACAGGCTTTTGGCGCCACATACCAGGGAAGAAAAGTCGGCTCTATCGGCGATGTCGGCTGTTTCAGTTTTTTCCCTAGTAAAAATTTGGCCGGCTATGGTGACGGCGGCATGGTCATTACGAAAAGTGAAGAAATAGCAGGAAAGGTAAGAATGTTGCGTAATCACGGTAGCTCCAAACGCTACTATCATCAGGAAGTCGGTTACAACAGCCGCCTTGATGAAATTCAGGCAAGTATCATTCGTGTTAAATTAAAACGAATTGATCAGTTCAACGCCGCCCGCCGTCGTAATGCAACGTTATATTGTGAGGCAATCAATAACAAGAACGTAACTTTGCCTGTCGCTGAGCATGGTTGCGAACATGTTTACCATCAATTTACCATTCGCGGGAAAAATCGCGATGTTTTAGCCGAAGCTCTTCAGAAAAAAGATATCGCCTCCGCTGTTTATTATCCGGTGCCTTTGCATCAACAGGAAGTTTTTTTGAAATTATATGATATCCCGGTAAAACTGCCGCAAAGCGAAAGGTCTGCAAAGGAAGTTCTCTCCCTGCCAATGTATCCGGAATTAAGCCTGGAGGAAATCAGGCTTATTGCCGACGTGATTAATAATGTTTCTTAAAAAAAATCCTGTCCGGGAAATGAAAGCCTTTAATAAAAATAAAACAATCATGATTATCGCCGGAGAAGCTTCCGGTGATATGCATGGCGCCAATCTTGTCAGGGAAATGTTAAATGCCAATCCTGGCTTAACGTTTTACGGTATTGGTGGAAACAAATTGCGGAAAGAACGTGTTGAACTTCTCGCTGATGCTTCCGTTATGGCGGTGGTTGGTTTGACGGAGGTTATTTCTAAATTACGGAGCATCTTAAAAATAATGGGGATGATGAAAAGATCTATGGATGAAAGACGACCAGATTTAGTCATTCTGATTGATTATCCCGATTTTAACCTGCCGCTGGCTAGGGCAGCAAAAAAAAGAGGTATAAAAGTTTTCTATTACATCAGCCCACAGGTTTGGGCATGGCGCAAGGGCAGAATCCGGCAAATTAAAAAAACAGTGGATAAGATGGCGGTTATCCTACCTTTTGAAGTGGAAACTTACCGCAAAGAGGGGTTTGATGTGAACTATGTCGGACATCCGCTATTGGATATGGTAAAAATTCATTATTCAAAACAGGAATCGAGAAAAAAATTAGGTCTTGCCGAAGAAAAAAATACCATCGGCATTCTACCCGGCAGCAGGCATTCGGAAATTAAAAAATTATTGCCGGAAATGCTGCGGGCGGCCCAAATCTTGAAAAAAGAAATGCCGGATACGCAATTTGTTCTGCCTTTGGCAGATACGCTGGAAGAATCAATAATCAATGAATTTATTTCCAGATGTGATGTTCGGGTAAAAGTAATTTCTGGCCATACTTATGATGTCATCACCTGCTCGGATCTTGTTTGGGTGGCCTCAGGAACGGCAACACTGGAAACGGCTCTATTAGAAGTGCCCATGATTATCATTTATAAAATTTCCTTTCTGTCCTATTTTATCGGCAGATTAATTGTTGATATAAAAAATATTGGTCTTGTCAATATCATTGCCGGGAAAACTATAGTGCCGGAATTGATTCAAAGCGAGGCTAGCGGCGAGCGCATTGCAGCGGAGGCTCTGTCTATTTTAAGAAACGAAGAAAGAAGACTGGAAATGACCAAAGAACTTAAGGCGATCCGTGCCAGACTCGGCGATCCCGGTGCTGCAATAAGAACTGCCCAATTAGCCCTTGATATGCTATAAAGACGAACATGGATATTTACAAACGCTTACTACAATTAGCAAAACCCTATAAGAGTAAATTCCTGGTTGCGAGTTTATGCATGCTGGTGGTTGGAGCCACAACATCCAGCCTTGCTTTTCTGGTAAAACCGGTTCTTGATGATATTTTTCTGAAAAAAGATATTATGACTCTCAAATGGCTTCCTCTTGCCATCATCGTTATCTATCTGGTTAAGGGTGTTTGTACGTACTCACAAAACGTGATCATGAGTTATATCGGATTAAGAGTTATTAATCAGTTACGCAATAAACTCTATGAACAAATGCAGAAACAATCCCTCGCTTTTTTTTCACAGCATCCCACCGGAATATTGATGTCCAGAATTACTAACGATGTTACGTATATTCAGCATGCTGTTTCGGATGCTGTGACAAGCCTGCTGAGAGATAGCTTTACATTGATTTGCCTGGTTTTTGTTGTTTTTTACAGGGATTGGCAATTAGCGATCATTGCCATGGTTGTTTTCCCTTTGACTATTTATCCAATTACAAAATTCGGGAAAAAAATGAGAAGTGTTGCGAAATCCACTCAAATAACGATGGGCAGTCTAACATCGATTTTACAGGAAACCATTTCCGGCGCCAGAATTGTTAAAGCTTTTTGCATGGAAAAGTATGAAAATGAAAGATTTGCTGCGGAAAACGAGAGGCTTTTCAGGCTAAACATGAAATCGGTTTCTGTCAATGCTATCTCCAGCCCCCTTATGGAATTTCTCGGAGGTCTTGGTATTGGGGCGATAATTTTTTACGGCGGCTACAGGGTAGTGGAAGGAACCTCTACGCCGGGCACCTTCTTTTCTTTCCTCACAGCCCTGCTTCTTCTTTACGAGCCGATCAAAAGGTTGACGAATTCCAACAACACCATTCAGAACGGCATTGCCGCTGCTGAACGTGTTTTCAGCATTATTGATCTCGATCCCGACATTAAAGATAAACCGAACGCAAAGGATATTCCTCCTGTCGGCTATGGCATTGATATTGAAAATGTGACATTTTGTTATGAAAAGAAACCTGTTTTGAAAAATATTAACCTTTCGATTAAAGTGGGGGAAGTCATTGCTTTTGTCGGTATGAGCGGCGGGGGAAAGACCACACTGGTAAATCTGATACCAAGGTTTTATGATGTCAGCGAGGGCCGCATCCTCATTGACGGTATGGATGTAAGGGATGTGTCCCTTCAGTCACTGCGAAGACAGATTGCCATCGTGACGCAGCAGACGATTCTTTTTAACGACTCGGTGAGAAATAATATTGCCTACGGGGATATTGAAAAAAAAGAGAATGATATCATTGATGCGGCTAAGGCGGCCAATGCCCATGGCTTCATCATGAAGATGCCCAGGGGGTATGACACCAATATCGGAGAACTGGGCACGAAAATTTCCGGAGGAGAAAAACAGCGTCTTTCCATCGCCCGTGCCCTGCTGAAAGACGCTCCGATTTTGATTCTTGATGAAGCGACTTCATCTCTTGATACCGAAGCGGAAATGGAAGTGCAGGAAGCGCTGGATCATCTGATGCAAGGACGCACCACTCTGGTTATCGCGCACAGGCTTTCCACAATCCGTAATGCAAATAGAATTGTCGTGCTGGTTAACGGCGAGATTGTCGAAGAAGGCGATCATGATACGCTGATAAATAAGAAAGGCGAATATTTCCGTCTGTATAATTTACAGTTTAAAGATAAAGAAGGTGACGAAAAGAATGGTCAATTGGCAAAGGATATGGGATGATGACGGAAATAAAGGTTTGTATACTCCGGTCAAAATAATCGCATCTGTCCTGTCTTTTTTTTATTTCATCATAATCAATATTCGCAACTGGCTCTATAACCACAAAGTATTTACGGAAGTAAAGCTTTCCCGCCCCGTTATCAGTGTCGGGAACATCACTGTCGGCGGAACAGGGAAAACGCCCTGCGTCATTATGCTGGCTCAAATGCTTCAGCGAAACGGTTTTAAACCGGCCGTTATCAGCCGTGGATATGGAGGCCGGGGCGTCAATCCGGCAAACATTGTTTCGGATGGAAATAAAGTATTAATGGATAGTGAAACAGCCGGTGACGAACCGTTCCTGATGGCCAATGCGCTCAAAGGCGTCCCGGTCATAACCGGAGCCAGAAGAATCATTACCGGACAGGTAGCCATAGATAAATTCGGCGCAAATGTTATTATTTGCGATGATGCCATGCAGCACCGGCAAATTTTCCGGGATATCAATCTGGTATTATTGGATGGCACGGGGCTGAAGGGCAATCATCATGTTCTGCCCCGGGGAAAATTGCGTGAACCGGTAAAAGAAATTAAACGTGCCGATGTTATTTTGCTTACCCGAACTGATGAGGGAGCGAATCTGGATGAAAGTATAGATGATTTGATTAAGGCTGAGCAGATTCCCGTTTTTAGGAGTATTCATCAGCCGCAGGATGTTGTCAGTTCGGATGAAAGCATTAAAAAGCCGATATATGCACTGAATGGAAAAAAAATCTGCGCCTTTTGCGGTATCGCTAATCCGAAGTCTTTTGAAAAAACGGTACGAACTACCGGGGCGAAGATGTTATCATTTAATGTTTTTCCCGATCACCATTATTATAACGAAATAGAAATTGAAAAATTGAGGGATGAATTTATTAAAACTGGTGCGGATTATCTGATGACAACGGAAAAAGATGCCATGCGTCTGAGGAATCATTTGGAATTTCTAAAAGTGATTTCCATTTTGCGCATTGAAATGCAAATAAAACCGTCAGAGAATTCGTTCGACAAATTGATTTTGGAAAAGATAAAACGGTGTCAGGCAGAAAATAAAGGATGATCAATTGATGTCAGGAAAAGTTAAAAAACTGCCGTACGAGAGCATGAACAGAATATTGATTCGCGGCACCAACTGGATCGGCGATGCCATCATGACATTGCCTGCTGTAGCTTCTGTTCTCGCCACTTATCCGAAATCTCATGTGTCCATACTGGTAAAACCGTCGGTAGCGGATATTTATCGGCTTTTTTCTGAAGTGGACGAAATATTAATTTACGAAAATAAATTTGATAATCCGACGGGCGTATTGAAGCTTGCCCAGACACTTAAAGATAAAAAGTTTGACGCGGCAATACTCCTACAAAATGCCATCGAAGCGGCCATTATCGCTCTTCTGGCTGGAATTCCCATGCGCGCAGGATTCGATTCCGATGCCCGCGGTCTTTTGCTGACCCATCGTGTTCATCGCACGAATGAAATTAAAAAAATTCATCAGATTGATTATTATCTGGAAATGGTAAAGGCTTTGGGATGTGTTGACGTAACCCGGGAATTGCACTTGGAAACAAAAATAAATATTTCGGATGCGCGGAATGTTTTGCGTAAATTTATACCGGATGAAAAAAAGGCTGTCATCGGAATGGCTCCCGGCGCAACTTATGGTCCGGCAAAGAAATGGTTGCCGGAGAGATTTGCCGCAGTCGCGGAAAAATTAAGCAAGGATTTTTCCGCACAGGTGATTCTCATGGGTGGCAAAGCCGATACAGAGACCGCGCTGGAAGTGCAGAAATCAGCGAAGGGGGAATGCGTTAATCTTTGCGGAAAAACATCTGTATGGGAGGCGGCTTATTTGATTTCACAGTGCCGTCTTTTCATCAGCAACGATTCCGGATTAATGCATGTGGCCGGTGCGTTGAATGTTCCCACTGTTGCCATATTTGGTTCAACTAACCCCGTTACCACCTCGCCTGCGGGATACAAATCGGTCATTGTCCGCAGAGAAGCGCCCTGCAGCCCCTGTTTGAAAAGAACCTGTCCAACAGATTTTCGTTGCATGAAGTTGATTTCTGTGGAAGATGTCCTGCAAGTTGCTCAAAGTTTATTGCAAAACGGACGGGAAAATAATCCATGAAAAATAATGCGGCCGTTTTTCTGGATAGAGACGGCGTCATCAATGAAGAAGTCGGTTATGTGGATGATCTTGATAAGTTCAGGATTATTCCGCACACTTTTGAAGCTATCAGACTGATCAATGAAAGCGGAATGAAAGCAGTTGTTGTTTCCAATCAGTCCGGTGTGGCCAGAGGATTGATGACAGAAGAATTTGTTCAGAAAACAAATAAGTATTTACAGAACATTTTGCAGGAGCGGGGGCTCTATATCAACCATTTTTACTATTGTCCGCATCATCCTACGGAAGGAGAAGAACCTTACAGGCAGGTCTGTGACTGCCGAAAGCCCGCGCCGGGGATGTTTCTGGCGGCGGCCCGCGATTTGAATATCAGTCTGGAATTATCTTATATGGTTGGAGATAGATTTCTCGATATGGAAGCGGCGAAAAAAGCCGGTGTCAAAGGGATTCTGGTCAAGAGAGGGTGCGGCGAAGAATTGCTGCAGGACGACGGTCCGAATAAAGCAACGCCGGAGGGGAAACCCGATTTCATTGCCATGGACATTCTTGATGCCGTCAGGTGGATTTTAAGGGAAAGAAAGTGAATATATTAATCGTGAAACTCAGCGCGATAGGAGATGTAATTCACGCCTTGCCCTCTCTAACCGCGCTGCGTCGGTTGTATCCGGACGCGCACATAACCTGGGTTATAGAAGAAGTGGCTGCGGATTTGATTAAAAATCATCCTTATCTGGATGAAGTTCTGGTTTCAAGGCGCAAAAAATGGATTAAGGACATATGCAACCGCCGGTTCGGTTCCGCCATTAAGGAAATAAAGTCTTTTGTTAAGAATTTGCGGCAGCGTCATTATGATTTGGCAATTGATTTTCATGGTCTGTTTAAAAGTTCCATGATAGTGTTTCTGAGCCGTTCAAAAAGAAAAATCGGATATGATTCCCTGCAGGAGTTAAGCGGCCTGTTTCTCAATGAAAAAATTTCCCAGGATATGAACAAGCATGCGGTTGACCGTTATCTGGATTTTCCGCGTTATCTGGGCGCGAAAACAGATAACGCTGAATTTGTCCTGCCCCCGGATATGGAAGCTCAGGCGAAAGTCAAAATTTTACTGGACAAATACAGTTTGGAAGATAAGAAATTTATTGCTGTTAATCCCATTGCTTTGTGGGAAACAAAACTCTGGAGCAATGAAAAATTTGCCAAATTAGCTGATTTGATGAATGATAAGTTACAGATGAAGGTTGTTATTACCGGAAGTGATAAAGACACCCTTGATAAAATTACTTCGTCAGCGAATAATAAAATCATTAATCTTGGCGGTCAAACATCTTTAAATGAATTGGCTTGCCTGTACAAAAAGGCGCGAATTGTGATATCAACAGACTCCGGGCCTATGCATCTGGCGGCTGCTGTGGGGGCTCCGGTTATCGCTCTTTTCGGTCCAACCGATCCGGCAAGAACGGGACCCTATGGAGCAGGGCATACAATAGTAAGGACGGAACTTGCCTGTAGTCCGTGTTTTTTAAAAAAATGTTCGACCAAAAAATGCATGGAAGATATAACGCCCCGGCAGGTTTTTGCTGTTGTGGAAAAATTATTAAAGGAGTGAAAAATGCCTTTAAATAAGAAACTTTTGGAAATTTTGATTTGCCCAAAATGCCGCGGGAAAGTTCGCTTTGATGAAAAAGCAAACGGAATCGTTTGCGATCAATGCAAACTGCTCTATGAAATAAAGGAAGATATTCCCGTCATGCTTTTGGAAGAGGCAAAGAAGCTTTCCTGATTAAGGATTATAATTTAGTCCCTGATATAATTAATATTTAGAGTATTTTCCGATAATAATAAAATTTCTTGACAGCTAATTTATATTAATATAAGATTTTTGGCACTTAGTGAAGGCTATTTAAGCCCTACCCTTTGGAGCGATTCAAATATTCAAATAATAAACAAGCCGAGACTTAATCCGTAATTACATAAAAATCTTAATTATCTTTAATTTTGTTTCTTATAAAAAATGCGGTAAAAACAAAGGCAAATATGTAATATCATCATATTTTCAAATTATCTTATTTTAATTTATACAAGGAAATACTTATGCACATTGAAGACATCAAAAGATTGCCTATTAGTGAATTAAATGATCTGGGAAAGAAATTAAATGTTCCGAGTGCCAGCGGGATGAGACGTCAGGAATTGATTTTTGCTATTTTACAGACGCAGGCGGAGCAAAACGGCGTTATCTCCGGTTCGGGGGTTCTGGAAATCCTGCCTGACGGATTCGGGTTTTTACGTGCCGTTGATTACAACTATCTGCCCAGCCCGGATGATATTTATATTTCGCCCTCGCAGATTAGAAGATTTAATTTGAAAACCGGTGACACCATTTCCGGAGAAGTCCGTCCCCCGAAAGAAGGAGAAAAATATTTTGCCCTTTTAAAAGTTGATACCGTAAATATGGAAAGCCCTGAACAGGCTCGTGACAAAATTTTATTTGATAATCTTACGCCTCTTTATCCTCTGGAAAAATTAAATCTGGAACATGATCCCAAAAATTTTTCAACCAGAACGCTAGATTTATTCGCACCCATCGGCAAGGGACAACGCGCATTGATTGTTTCTCCGCCCCGGGCCGGGAAAACAGTGCTTTTGCAGGACATTGCTCACAGTATTTCCGCGAATCATCCCGAAGTGGTTTTGATGGTTCTTTTGATTGACGAACGTCCCGAGGAGGTCACCGACATGCAGCGTAGCGTTTCCGGCGAGGTTATCTCTTCAACCTTCGACGAACCGGCGTCCTGCCATGTGCAGGTGGCGGAAATGGTCATTGAAAAAGCCAAGCGTCTTGTTGAACACAAGAAGGATGTTGTTATTTTATTGGACAGTATTACCCGTCTCGCAAGAGCGTATAACACGGTTGTGCCACCCAGCGGCAAGGTTCTTTCCGGCGGTGTTGATTCCAATGCCCTGCATAAGCCGAAACGTTTCTTCGGCGCTGCCAGAAATATTGAGAATGGCGGCAGTTTGACCATTATTTCCACGGCTCTGATTGATACGGGAAGCCGCATGGATGAAGTTATTTTTGAAGAATTCAAAGGCACAGGCAATATGGAGCTACATCTTGACCGCCGTATCGCCGACCGTAGAATCTTCCCCGCGTTCGACCTGATACGTTCCGGAACCAGAAAAGAAGAAATGCTGATTCCCAAAAATAATCTGAATCGTGTTTGGATATTACGCAGATTGCTGCAGGAAATGAATCCCGTTGACGCCATGGAGTTTATCATCGGTAAAATCAAGAAAACTGAAACAAATCAGGAGTTTCTTGATTCAATGAACGCCTAGCACCGACATGGTACATCGGTTATTTGTGAAAGATTCAGTGGAAAATCCGAAATATTAAAGAAAAATGCTTTGGCCCGAACCCTTTATTAATTTTCTTGAAATTTCGCATTATATATTGTAAGGCACTCAAACGTTTTTAATAAAGAGCAAAAACATTAATAATTAATTGCAGATAAATGCCAGGGAGGAAAGGACAAAAGAAATGAAAGAAGGAATTCATCCGGAATATAAAGAAACAACAATTACCTGCGTTTGCGGTAATATTATCAACACCAGATCAACAAAGAAAGATATCAAAACGGAAATTTGTTCCAACTGCCATCCTTTTATTACAGGTAAGCAAAGACTGGTAGATACCGCGGGCCGTGTTGAAAAATTCAAGAAGAAATATGAAGCCAAAGCGGAAGCAACACAGACCAAAAAAACAGCAGCTAAAAAAGTAACAAAATAATATAAGCAAGTTTTCTTTTCATAAATCAATATATTGGAATATATCCTGATGAAGAAAATTCATTTCTCTGATATTATGCCGGATGCATGCAGCCCTGTTTGTTATGCAAGGCTGCAAACTTGTGTATCTGTCTGCAATTTCCATTGCCTGTCAGAAAATTTATTGAATCCTGCCGTCCGGCGTCACCATTTATAGGTGCCCTTTCCCACCGGAAAGAAACTTATAAAAGATATCTTAAAACTACCCTTAA
>CAYMWM010000005.1:46913-55547 GCA_964394185.1 uncultured Smithella sp. | reverse complement strand
CCCGCTGCTTGCGGCGGGGTTGTTCATTTAATTCTCTTACAAAATGAAAGAACGGCGTTTAATTTGTCCCTCTCTGACAAAGAAAATCAGCAGAGGGCTGAATGCTTTGAATCTTCAGGGAAGGTTGTTCCGGCGCAGGGACTGCGCCGCATTGTGAATGATATCCCATGCCGCGCTGAAAGGCGGCGCATAAGCCAGATCAATGTATCCGATTTCATCAAGGCTCAGTCCGGTCCAGAGAGCGACGGAAAGGGCGTTGATTCTTCCGACAGCGCCGGCAACGCCGACGGCCTGCGCCCCAAGCAGTTTCCCGGACGACCGGTCTGCCGTCAGCTTCAAACCGATTTTTCTCATGCCTAACGCGGGCGCCATGGCGCTGCCCCATGTGATATTGCTGACCGGAGCGTATCCCGCGGCAAGGGCTTCTTTTTCCGAAAGTCCCGTTGCCGCGCATTCTAGATTAAAAAGCCGGAAGGACTGCGCCCCCACGATGCCGTCGAAGGTCAGCGGCTTCCCGCCGATGTTCCGTCCCGCGACACGTCCCTGCTTATTGGCGATATCACCCAGCGGAATATTAACCCAGCTGCGGCTGACGCGGTGCCAGGATTCGCAGCAGTCGCCTGCGGCATAAACATTTTCCGCGGAAGTCTGCTGGGCGAAATTAACGGATATTGCGCCTGTTCTGCCAATGGCGAGTCCGGCGGACTTGGCCATCGCCGCGTTGGGCTTGACACCCACCGCAAGCAATACCATATCGCCCTCGAATGCGCCTTTATCGGTTGTAACCTTCAGAAGCGCATCTGTTCCCTTGTCAATTGACAGGGCCTCTGCATCTCCGATGAATTCCACGCCGTTGGCCTGAAGCTCCTCCAGCATTAAAGATGCCAGTTCAGCGTCCCAGCGATTGGCAGGAAGGGAGTGCTTATGAATCATTGTTGTTGAGATTCCCGCAGATTTAAGGGCTTCGCTCATTTCCAGGCCGATAAAACCGCCGCCGATGATAACAACGCGCTTTGCCTTTCTTTCGCGCAGCCATGCTTTTATCAGGATGGCGTCTTCCAGATTTCTCAGGGCGTAAACGCCGGGCAGGTCTTTTCCGGTGATGTCCGGAATAAAAGGTGTTGTGCCGGTCGCCAAGACCAGATAGTCATACGGGATTTTCTGATTGTCTTTTGTTTCAACTGTATTTCTTTTCATATCAATATGGACGGCTTCGGTTTCAAGGCGTATGTCAACGCCGCTTTCACGGAACTTTTCCGGTGTCCGCGCAACAAGCTTGTTCGCGTCCTTGATCATGTCGCCGATAAAATAGGGCGTGGGACAGGACGCGTACGCGGCAAATTTCCCGGACTGTAAAACGGTCACGTTCAGGGACGGATTGTTTCTTTTTGCTTCAGCCGCGGTGGAAGCCCCGCCCGCGCCGCCTCCGATGATGACAAGATTGTTTCCCATATAACCTCCGAATTGCCTTTGATGGCCATGAAAATTGTCTGACACCTGATGTTAACAGGATACCGCCCGGCGCCGCCGGCGGGCGGACTGCAATGTTTCTCACGCATTGATTAAAATTATAAGCGGCCTGAACAGAAAATTCAATACAAATAGTTCATGTGTGGCGTTGGGAAAAAATGTTGTTGCGAGGAAGGGCTTTTGTAGCGAACGGTTACAAACCGTTCCGTCAATCTCGGAATGACACCACCTCCGTCATTCCGGCGAATGCCGGAATCCAGGAAATATTTTAAATTATCCCCCGATCTTCATTTTCAATTGTGTAATTTTATGATAGGTTACAGCTTGTAATCTTCAAAAATAGCTTTTTTGTGAAAAGGAATAATGGCAATATGCTGTTTTTTATATGTATGAGTTGTCTTTTCCTGGTATTGAGCATTGATGCTTTCCTGGAATATAAAAGAAACGGCATGGGGCGTCATTTTCTCATGTCATTGGGTGGAGTGATAACATTAATCGGCTTTATCGGATTTGGATTTGGTTGTAAACACAAATTAATCAGTGATGTTTTAGTTGCATTTTTCATGATTCCCGGAGGTGTCCTTTTATTAGCAGGGGTGTTCATTTCCTACATAGACATATTCAGCCCTGACAATCGTAATCACGGTATATTGATTAGTTTAATGTTTGTTACGATGGGAATATTTACATCATTTCTGATTGATATTTTGTATGGTGCCATCCAGATTTCATTTGCGGTGGCATTTTTAATTTGGACGTTTGTTGCTTATAAAAGCTAGAAAGGTGATTTCCGCCAGATTGAATCCTCCGTAGTGTAGGGAACGGTTAAAAACCGTTCCTTCTTTTCTGTCTCCCTTTGGAGGGGGTTCGGGGGAGGAGCCGCCTTTGACATTGTTTGGGGAACAGTCGCTACATAAAGTCCACCTCCGTTACTGTGTGACACCTCCGCCAGCGGAGGACAGCTTCATCTTTTATTTGTAGTGCGAACCTTTAGGTTCGCCTGTTTTTGCGGGTCTGAAGACCCGCAAAACATTAGGTGGATTCAAACCATTCCTCTTTTTTTAATCTAATCTTTTCATCGTCATTGGTTTTCAATCAACCTGCAAAAATATTTTTCAAATACTTTTATTGACTGGACGTCCAATTATCAGTATTATGAATCAATACTTTTTTAGCGGCTATTGTGGAATTAATCATGTCACGAAGACCCGAATGGTGGATGGATGTTCTTAAAGTAATCTGGCCCCTGACTGAATTGAGCGCGCGCATGACTCAATGGCCGGTTGTGGGAAGATTTTTCGCGTGGGCTTCCCTTCCTGTTTTCACCGGCAAAAATTTCAATATCAGCTACCTGCCCATCAATGAAGGCATACAGGGAGCAACAAACACCCTGATTCCTGAAATGGTGCTTGAGGAACTTATCCGCAGGGCATCAAACCGCGTCATCATCAAACGCTGCACCTGCCGCGATCATCACAACTGCAAAGAGCATCCCATCGAAGGCGCATGCATCCTGCTGGGCGACGGAGCGGGTCAGATTGATTCTGGCGTCGCATGGCACGTCGGCGTCGATGAGGCTCTCGCGCACATGAAACGGCAGCTAAACGACGGACTCATCCCCATGGCGGGACGCGTGCGCATGGACGATTTTTTCTGGGGCGTGCCCAACCGGGGAAAGCTCCTCACGATTTGTTTCTGCTGCCGCTGCTGCTGCACCGTCATGCGCTCGACTCAGTATTTTCCGCAGGAGGCAAAAAATTCGCTCGTCAAGCTCAAGGGATTGAGCTTCCTTGTTGAGTCAGATAAATGTATCGGTTGCGGAGCCTGCGTGGAAGATTGCTTTGCCAAAGCCATAACGCTTATTGATGGGAAAGCCGTTCACGACGAAGCAAAATGCAAGGGCTGCGGCAGGTGTATAGCCATCTGCAAACAGAAAGCCGTGAGCGCGAAGGTTGCGGATGTTGACGGAGCCGTAAGGGAGATGATTAATCGCATAGAGAACATCATTAATTTTGAATGAGGAGAAATTCATGAACAATAAATATTTCTGGTACTTTCTTCAATTCGGCGCGATAGTCCTCGATGCCTCAACCATCGCACTGGGATACTGGCTCTTCCCGGATTCGACGTTGTACGCGTGGAGCATTTTCGCGGGGCTGATGCTTCTGCATGTATGTGAAATCCCCAATGCCATGAAAATCGCCCGGGAGAAAAATGTTTCACCCGCAAAGGCTGCGGTAAAGACATTTCTGTTCGGATTCACGTGGTGGCTTCCCCTTAAAAAGGGAATCATAGCATCCTAGGAGACAAACATGTATTCGCCATTCAAATACGGCGCGCCGCGGTTTCTGGTCAGATTCATGCTTAATCTCTCCTGGCCGCTGATTATCGCCGGGAAAAAATTCAGCTCCTATCCGGTGCTGCGCCGCATCATCAATCCTTTTTTCATGCGGCCCTACAATGAAGTGACATCCATTCCCATCAACGTCAGTATTGAAACTCCGGCCAGCGTCCCCCTGCCGCGCAATGTCCTCAAAAGGCTGGTTTCGGAAATAGACGAGAAATTCATTCTCGATACCTGCATCTGCCGTCATCACAACAAAGTATCATCCCCTCCTCCGGGAATCGGCTGCATGGCGCTGGGTCCGGCGATACGCAGGATGCATCCCTCCCACGGACGGCATGTCAATACTGCCGAGGCGCTGGCGCACATCGAGCGCGCGGCCAAAGCGGGGCTTGTTGCCAATGTGGCGCACGTCTGGATTGATCCGGCGGCTTTTCTGACGACCTTCCGCGATTTGATGTTCATCTGTTTTTGCGACGACACGAACTGCCTGTACCGCACCTACATGAAAAAACGCGGCCCGAACCTCGATAAGGCTTATCAGCGGCTGCCCGGCCTTTCGCTTTCGGTGGATGCAGGACTTTGCGACGGCTGCGGGATATGCGTTGACGCCTGCTTTGTGAACGCTATCGAAATGAAAAAAGGCAAAGCGGTAATCACCAATGATTGCAAAGGCTGTGGCCGATGCGCTGAGGTTTGCCCCCCAAGAGCCGTGGCAATGAATCTGGATAACGAGGAGAAACTTTTCGCGCAACTGGTCTCCCGCGTCAATTCCGTCTGCGACATCCCCGAATTAAGGAAATACAATAGGTAAAAATACCGGAACATCATCATCCATCATCTGCAAATCAGAAAATTATTTCAGTCAATATTCAATTGAGCGAATATGAGCTTGACATTATGTTCGTATTGATATAGAATAATAGATGATCCCCAAAAAACGGAAGAATTATTTCATAGAAAAGCGTTTTCAGGCTAAGTATATGGTACTGACCATGCTCATGCTGCTGGCGTATTCGTTTCTTTTTGTCGCCGTTATTTTCGCTCCGCCCATAATGAAACTTTATTTGAATTATCCTCCCGGCGTACAAGAGGAAGCGTCGCAAATGCTTCTTCTGCTTGATGACAAAATATGGCCATGGATCGGCGCTGTTATTTTATTTTTCGGCGTTATCAGTATCTATATTTCCCACATGGTTGCAGGGCCGTTGTTCCACCTGAAAAAGTCTTTATCCAGAGTCACTCAGGGGCACCTGGATGAAGTTATACGGTTAAGAAAATGGGATGATCTGAAGGATGTCGCGGAAAATTTGAATGAACTGACCGGGGAACTGCGCAGTTTTGTGACCACGTTAAGAAACGATGATGATTTTCTTTCCGGTTATATTGCCGATCTGGAACAAAAAATCGAGATGAAAACGCTTTCGGAAGAGTCCGGAAGGGCAATCATCACTAAAATTCAGGAAAGCAGAAAAAATATTGAAAATGCCCTTAAAAAGTTTAATATTCAGGCGTGAATATAGCTTGCAAGGCGGAAAAAATGAAACTCAACGAGTTTAAGGTCAAGGGGTATATTGACAGCAACACCAAGGTGAAGCTGACTAATCAGGAAATCATTAAATTCGCCTACATCACAAAAGATATCATCGGATATGTCTGGGATAAAAAGCTGTCCAACGCGCAGGCGAATTGTTACGTGGAATGCTTTTACACTATCCAGGACCTTCTGGAGAAACTGGATAAAGAGTATTTGGTTAAGCATCCCGGGCTTAGCGACTTTTTTCATCAGGGCAGAAGGCTGACCAATGATAATGAACAACTGCGCTGGGAAAGCTATGAATGCGGAATATCCTAGGAGGAAAAACACGGCAGGAAATCCGCTTGATTGATGTCAATATTTTCCAATCCGCAATTTTCCAAATCCGTTCCAAACATTACAATTGAACCGGTGTGAATCTTCAAATACTGCATTCCGAAATCATTCAATCGGAGGGCTTTAAATGAATGACTGAATTCGGACTTGTAATATGATATAAAAAGCGGCATGAAATTGAAATCACTATGCCGAATAAAATAAGTTTTATTGCCTCAAAACAAAAACTAATCGTTTATGCCGTTTTGACAGCTGTGACACTGGCTGTTTACTGGCAGGTGCATCAGTTTGAGTTCGTCAATTTCGATGATAACCTTCTGGTATTTGAAAACCGTCACATTCAGACCCGCATCAACCCGGAGGCGATTCGCTGGTCATTCACAACAAATCAGGCCGACTTATGGAGTCCGGTGTTGTGGCTTTCCTTCCTGCTGGAGTATCAGTTTCATGGACTCACAGCCGGCGGCTATCATGTAACCAATCTCATCCTGCATGTACTCGGCGCTCTTCTGCTGTTCTGGCTGTTCGACCGTATGACGGGAGCTTTATGGCCGAGCGCGTTTGTTGCCGCCGTGTTTGCCCTGCATCCGCTGCATGTGGAATCGGTCGCCTGGATTACCGAACGCAAGGATGTTCTCAGCGCTTTCTTCTGGATGCTGACCCTTTGCCTTTATGCCTATTACACTGAAAAGCCCTTAATAAGAAGGTATCTCCCGGTTATTTTCACCTTTATCCTGGCTCTGATGAGCAAGCCCATGGTTGTCACTTTGCCTGTAATGATGATTCTTCTGGATTACTGGCCGTTGAAACGTTTTGAGACACGGCAAGGTAAGGCCAAAATTCTTTTATGGCAGTTGAAGGAAAAAATGCCCCTTTTCATTCCAGCGGCAATTTTTTCCTTCATTACTTTTTATGTGCAATACTACATCCCGTCAATGAAACATCTTCAGTCGCTGGAACGCACGCCCCTGGATTTGCGTCTCGCCAATGCGGCTGTTTCCTTTGTGACTTATCTGGAGAAGACTTTTTGGCCTCATGATATGTCTGTCTTCTATCCTTTTCCCATTCAGATTCCGGCCTGGCAGATTTCGGGAGCATTTCTGCTGATTCTTGTTATCAGCATTGCCGTCATTGCAGGCGTTAAACGGTTCCCGTTTCTTTTTGTGGGCTGGTTCTGGTACCTGATAGCCATTCTGCCTGTAATCAAAATCATGCAGATAGGAAACGATGCCATGGCTGACCGTTACCATTATCTGCCTTCAATCGGCATTTCCGTAATGCTCGCATGGGGAATTCCGTTGTTATTCTCCGGTGACAATGTTCTCAGAAAAGTTTTATTTCCGGCGGCAATATCATTTCTGTCAATTCTGACATTTTTAACATGGCATCAATGCGGATATTGGAGAAACAGCATCGGGCTGTGGAATCATGCTTTATGTGTTATAAAAGACAATGATGCGGCGTGTAGTAATGGTGATATTGTTCCGGCTAAAACGGGAAAAGACAACAGTGATTACAGCACGGCGACCGGTATTAACCCCTATGCGGCTTACCCCTTCAATAACAGGGGAAACGCATATGCCAGACTCGGTCAATACGAACGTGCCATTGAAGATTTTGATAAAGCCATTTGCCTGAAAGGTAATATTGAGTTTGCCTTTAATAATCGTGGAAATGCTTACGCTGCAATCGGCCGGCACGAACGCGCCATCGAGGATTATACCAAAGCCGTTCGCCTGAAAGGCAACTATGATATTGCCCTGAATAACAGGGGGACTTCTTACGCTGCACTCGGTCAACATGCGCGCGCTATCGAAGACTATACCGAAGCCGTTCGCCTGAAAACCGATTTTGCAGAGGCTTACTACAACAGGGCTCAATCTTACGCCCTGATCGGTCGGCATGAGCATGCCGTTACGGACTATGATGAAGTCATCCGTCTGAAACCGGATATTGCCGAAGCCCACTACAATAAAGCCTGTTCTCTGGCTATTCAGAAAAAAGCGGCTCAGGCCTGCCAATCATTGCAATCGGCACTGAAACTGGGATATAATGACCACAACAAAATAAAAAAAGACAGGGATCTTGAAAATATTCGAAACAACCCCTGCTTTATTGAACTGCTCAAAGAATCCAAAAAATAAATTTCAGGAAGACGCCTATGAGTAATGATACAGTTGTTGCCATTCTTGTGTTTATCAGCATCAATATCGCGATTTACGTTGCCCTGCTGCGCTGGGCGTCGCGGATCGAAAACATCGAGAAAAGCCTGGAGGATATCGAAGCCAGGCTCGATACGCTTACCGGGGCCATCATGAAATTGAAGGGGGAAGAGGAAGAGACAGTCGTAAAAACGGATGACCATGCCGGGGATAAAGATTTGCATTAAATAAGCGTTTTCAAAAAACGGTTCAATCATGGGGATTGAGAAGGCAAGAACAAAAAACAAGAAAATATAAAAGGAGTCTGCATGGAAATCAGCGCTGACGGAATAAAGGAATATCTTCGGTCACGCGGCATTGATCTGGTCGGCATTGCCGACGCCAGAAAACTTATCCTGGCCTCGCCGCAAACGCCCGCAACGGATTTGATGCCTGCCGCAAAAAGCGTGATAGTCATGGCTGTGGCTCACTCTCTGGGCGCCGTCTATGCGCCGCACATCATGCTCTGGACGCGAAACAAAATGCAGACATCGAGGCTTCTGGACCAGGTTGCCGAAGAGGTGGGACGGGCGCTCGAAGCCAAAGGATTTTTGACTCTGCCGGTCTCGGCGGACAAGCCGGTGGAGATATTCAAGCTCAATCCTCAAACGGGAAAGAAATTCAGGCAGACCCGGGTGCTGGGGCACCTTTCCCTGAAACACGCGGCGGTAAGCTGCGGCATGGGACAGATCGGCCGCTCCAATCTTCTGCTTACACCCGAATTCGGGCCGCATCAGCGCCTGTGC
>CAYMWM010000005.1:35481-46903 GCA_964394185.1 uncultured Smithella sp. | reverse complement strand
ATCACCGAAGCGGCGCTTGAACCCGATTCACCAAATGATTTGGATTTATGCGACAACTGCGGGCAATGCGAGCAGGCCTGTCCGTCCGGTGCTCTCAGAAACGGCGCATACTCCGTGGATCCCTGCTTTGTGTACTGGGCATACGGCTTCAAAAAGCTCCCGCCGGAAAATATCAGCCAATGGCCTGCCTATATCAAAATGTTGCTCAGGCATAACCGGCGGCGGGATATAGCTGTCGAATTCAGCCAGACGTCCATCACGGATGTGGACCAGTGCATTGAATGCATGCGGGCCTGCCCCGTGGGGAAACGCTGGGAAAGCATCCGGCCGGAAAACCTGCCTCCCCAGAAATCCGAAGGGAATGTTCAGGATTAAAAGAATCGGAAATACATCAATAGCCTAACCCGCATACTTCATTTTCAATTGAATGATTTTATGCTAGGGTACTGCTGCAATCGTTAAAAAATCAAATATAAATTATTTGCCGCGGCAGGCTTAACTTGTCCCGAAAACAATCGGCGGTGGATAATTCAATAATCATGAAAGGAATTCACATGGAACATCTTGAAGAAGCGGTTCAACACCCCGGTTTTAAGGATAGAAAAAAATGGCTCGTCGCGTTCGGTATTTTTGAAATCATTATCGGTTTGATATTCGTGCTTATACTGATCGGATTTATCATTGCCGTTACTTTGCATAAAACTTCTCATCAGCCTATGAGTCCAAACATACAGGCTTTTGTTTGTCTGTTTTATCTTTTTTTGGCTGTCTGGTTTATCTGGATGGGCATCGGTTCCATTAAGGCGCGCCGCTGGGCGAGGTCCCTCATGTTGATTACGTCATGGATATGGCTTATCAGCGGAATAAGCGGAATGATTTTCATGATGTTATTTATGCCGGATATAGTCGGCAATATGTCCCAAAGCGGAAAGATTTCTGAAGATATGGCTCTAACAATCAAATATGCCATTTTTTGGATTAATGCTTTTCTTTTAATAATCATGCCGGGAGTATTTGTTCTTTTTTACGGCGGTAAAAACGTGAAGGCAACCTGCGAGTTCAGAAATCCCCAACAGGGCTGGTTAGACAAGCATCCTTTACCTGTTCTGGCTGTAAGTATAATGTCTGTTCTGGCGGCAGGCATGATATTATTAAGGGGATTTTACGGTTGGTCCATGATGTTCTTTGGATTTATTTTAAGCGGGCTGGCAGGCGCGGGAGTGTCGCTGGTTGCCGTCATCCTTTTATTTTACGTAGCCTGGGGCGCGTACAAATTAAACATGAAGGCGTGGTGGTGCGCAATTATAATGACCATCGTACGAACCATATCAGTAACCATTACCTATTTATATGCGGATATTTGGAAAATGTATGAAAAAATGAATTTAGGCGGACAGCAACTGGAAATAATGAAAAAATATATGATGTCATCATCTCACTCGGCTATGCTTGCCATATTCTGGGGTGTTTGCATGCTTGGTTATTTACTCTATGTGCGCAAATACTTTCCCAGTTCAGCCAAGTCTTTTTGACTTGGCTGAATATAACATGAATGAAAGGTCGAGTCCAAAAGACTCGACCCAACTTGGGAGATGCCCTCGATGGCGTCATTCCCGCGCAGGCGGGAATCCAGGAAAAATATTATTGTCATTTTCAGGAAAACATATGAGTAACGATACCATCCTTGCGATTCTTGTATTTGTCAGTATCAATATCGCCATTTACGTTGCCCTGCTGCGCTGGGCGTCCCGAATTGAAGACATCGAGCGGAATCTGGAAAGCATCAACGCCAGGCTTGAAGAACTTACCGAAACAATCCGGAAATTTCAGGGGGATGAGGCGGACACAAAAGCCGCCGACAATCCCAATGATGAAGATTTGCATTAAAAAGGATTCTTCAATGTTCAATCCGGTAAATTTGTGCTAGGGTGCAGGTGCAATCGTTAAAAATCTTTTTTTACAGAAATTGTTGCTCTGCTTTATGCTGCTTAAACAACATTATTCCCGATTATTATGTACATTGTTAATTTACTTTAGATAAATTAAAGGAAATATTCATGCCCCCAACAAATATAACAATAAAAGCGTCTCCATTTGTAATGAACATTACCCCTTATGGTTTTTTCTATTATGGTAAAGAATTTTTTAATACAGCAAAAGCATATAATAAATCAGACAATTATTCACCAGTCCCATATTATCTCTACTGTCATGCAATTGAATTATTTTTGAAGGCATTCCTTCTTAGCAAAGGCGTTTCCATAAAAGATCTTAAAAATCATTACGGACATTTCATTGATAAAATACTCATTAAAGCAAAAGAATTTGAACTAGACAATGTTGTCTCTATAACAAATGAACAGGAAAGAGAAATCAAAAAAGCAAATGAATATTATGCTAAAAAAGGTTTTGAATATTTTGATCTTCAGAGAACAGTTAGAGCTTATCCTTGCCTACCAAATTTATCACACTTAGAACAAATGGCCGAAACATTATTGATTCAACTTGAGCCTATTTGTATTAATGCAAATTGAATGAAGCTTTAGACTGATACAATATTAATTTATAAGGATTGGACATCAAAGTAATATTGTGAAAGATGCTTAAAAAAAGGGGAGGGTAAGGCATGGCAAGCGAAGCATCGGGCGGACAGCAGGCGAAGGATAAGGACAATCTGTTATACGCGGCGATCATGCATCTGCCGGAGTTTCAAAAGCTCGACAGGGATAAAACGCTGTTTATTCTTCCTGTCGGGGCGCTTGAGGTGCACGGGCGTCATCTGGTGAACTGCGCCGACATGCTTGGTGCCGAGGTCATGGCCGAATATTCGGGAAACCTCTTTGCCGGAAAGCATGCTGACTGGAAAGTGATTATCCTGCCGCTCCTCAATATCGGTTCCGATGAACTGCCGCTGCCCGGAAGCATCAACTTTTCGCGCTCGACGGTTTACAGGGCGCTGGTGGATTACGGACGCTCGCTTTCCGGCTGGGGATTCAGGAATCTGGTTTTGACCACGGCGCACGGGGGGCTCGCGCACAATCTGGCGCTGGATGACGCCTGCCGGACATGCAACAGAAAGTTCAAGATGAAAATGATTTCCCCCGGAACGCTGGCTTTTCAGGATTACATCTATGGCAAGAAGTTCCCCGAAATGGAAAGGGAAATGGGCAGGAAACTGACGGAGGCTGAAAAAACCGGCCTGATTGATTTGGAGCATGCCGCCGGTTGGGAAACATCCATCATGCTCGCCAAGCACCCGGAGTGGGTCGAGCCGGATTACAAAAAGTACGGCGCGACCAATATTCAGCTGTCCCCGTCTGTCAGGAAATTCGCGCAATCTCTGGATGGAATCATCCGGAGGATTCCCTTCGTCGGCTCGATGCTCAAAAAAGGCGATCTGACGCTTGACGAATCGTTGCGGCTGCTCAAGATATTCCTGCGTCTGTTTCCTGGTCAGAAAAAGGAGGAATTTACCTATTGCGGAGACCCCAGCGTTGCCAGCGCGGAAATCGGCGCGGCGTGGGAAGCTGCATTATCGAAAGACCTGTTTGCCCTGTACGAAGATGTTTTCATCAGCGGGAGCAAAAAACCGAATGAAGTCCTTTCCCGCCATTCCGCCCTGTTTATACTGAGGCACGACTTTATCGTATCGCTTGCCTGGATACTCATCGCCGCAGCGGTTATAGCGGTGCTATGGGTACATCGTTGATGACTTTAATAACGGAAAATCATAAGTGAAGACATTCAAGCCTGATACATACTAATGTGATATATATTAAAAAATATGATATCTTCTGGTAAATTAAGATAATCAAATATCTTTGAGGAACAATAAATTCATGACAAGATAAAATGTTTACATCAAGGCATTATGCATTGTTTTGTTCATGATGTTTCTGACAGTTGCCGGCTGTGGCTCCGATAACGATTCCGAATCAGTTTATGTTCCCGAAAAATATGACCTGAGAGATCACAGCCTCATCACCCCGGTCAAGAACCAGTGCGGTCTGCGGGAAGATGGTGTTTCGGATGTGGGAACAGCAGTAGGTCTGTGCTGGGCGTTTGCTTCGCTGAGCTCTTTTGAAAGCAGTCTGCTGAAACAGGGGTATCAGACCGATCCGATGGCTGATACGGCAAATCTTTCACCGTGGTATCTCGGAAATTACATAACCTATAACGCCCATCCCCTGAATTTCAACGGTACAATATGGCTTAGTCCCGTAGAACTCGTACCCGCCACAACTTACGGCTATAACGAAAGCATGACTGCAAAAGGATGGGGCGGAGGCGGAGGCGGAGGCCACTGGGTAAGCGATTACATCAACGGCGGAAACTCCGTGGTGCTCTGGAAGGACGCGCCCATGCCCAATGAGCAGATGACGCGTCACGAAAACCTGCAAAAACCGGCTCCCCGGACTTCCTGCTGCTATATGGTAAAAGACATGTACCTTTATGAACCGGATGATTTCAAGACTCCTGAGGCTTTCCGATACCATATTAAAAAGGCTGTTCTTAAATACGGGGCCGTCCAGTCATACGTTAATCTGGATGCCGTGGACATCGTCGTCTATAGAAACGCATCCTTTCCGCCCGCCGTCAATTCGGCGGCTCTTTATGCGCAGACCTTCCATATCAGGGAAAAGGGATACCACATGCTGGATTTCAAACGGCTGCTGAATTTTGCATCGGGCGACAGCATGACGATTGTCATCCAGTACAGATACCGTCAGGGGAATGAGCATCCCATCGTTTATGTGACGGACAGCGCTGCTCAAATGCCTCCGTCCTACTGGAGCGCATCCGGTGACCAGACATGGAAATCATTTCCGGCAGACAGCGCCTTCTACATACAAGCCATTATGTCGGATGAATGATAACGTATCCGGTGTAAACCTGCCCGGCGGCGGATGATTTTCTTCAATCCGTCATCTTCCATTTTCAATTATTTGATTTTGTGATAGGTTGCGCCCGGAGCTGTTGAAAATCTTCATAATCCGCGCGAATCAAAAAGGGGAAACATGAATAAAGATGACCGGATATTGTTTACACCCAAAACGATAGGGAAGGTAACGATAAAAAACAGGATTGTCCGCTCCGCAACATTTGAAAACGCCGCCAACAAAGACGGAAGCATCGGGGATGAATATATTAAAATATATGACAAGCTTTCTAGGGGTGAAATAGGCCTGATTATCACCGGCATGATACATCCTTCTGATAATGCCAAAAGTTATCATCGCCAGGCCGGTCTGCATTCCGATGACAGGATTTCCGCTTTTTCAGCCATGAACGACAGGGTTCATCAAAACGGGTCGATGATATTCGCGCAATTATGTCATGGCGGCAGGCAGTCAAACGTTCTCGGCCTGCGGCCGGGGGCTCCTTCAACCGGCATGCCCGATTTTATTTACCGGGTTTGTCCGCGTCCCATGAACAACCGGGAAATACTGTCGGCCATCAAAAACCTCGCCGTTGCAGCGAAACGTGCGCAAAAGGCCGGATTCGACGGGATTCAGATTCATGCTGCCCACGGTTATTTAATCAGCCAGTTTCTTTCCCCCTATTTCAACCGGCGCAGGGATGAATGGGGCGGCAGCGCGGAAAAAAGATTCAATTTCTTAAAAAGGGTATATGAGTCCATGAGAGAGGCGGTGGGGTCATCATATCCGATAACGGCAAAAATGAACATCGGCGACCACACGCCGAAGCCGGGTTTGACGATTGAAGAATCAGCCGGACATATCAAAAGACTGGTGGAACTCGGCATTGACGCGGTCGAAATATCCTGCGGCACGCTTTGCTTTTCCATGTTCAATCAATCCCGGGGTCAGGTTCCTGTGGAAGTTCTGTCACAGGCGATGATCAGACCCCTTCAGCCTTTCGCGCGAATGACGTTGAAGCTGGCGTTTCCTGAAAAGAAATTCAATTTTTATGAGAATTATAATCTATGGGCGTGCGATGTAATAAAGCCGCTTCTGGGCAATATCCCTCTGATTCTGGTGGGAGGCGTGCGAGATTATGAATCCATGTCCGGCATCGTGCGGGAGCAAAAAGCGGATTTCGTTTCCCTGTGCCGTCCGTTTATACGTCAGCCCATGTTTGTGAAAAGCTGGGCTGAAGGCGATGTAAAAAAGCTCACCTGCAATAATTGCAACAAATGCTTCGGTTTTGTGCCGCTTGATGAGTCGGTCCGGTGCAACCTGAACAGAAGTTTTTAGTATATCCGGTAAAGATACGCAAACGAGATGGACCGCAATCCCGGTTTCCAAACCCGCAGCAATATGCTATGTAAAATCTGAATTATCAGTGTTTTACGTGTTGACGGAAGGTGAGTTCAATGAATGTCATTTACCTGAGAGCATTTTTTATCACTTTTGTCATATTCATCGGGCTTTGTGTCATCGTTATCGCTTCTCTGTGGTGGAATAACCGCAGACGCTTTCCTGAAACCGGTCTTTGGCTGATCAACTTTGTTTTACAGTTCATTGCCCTGTGGCTGATCACTTTCCGCGGGATCATTCCTGACTTCTTATCCATCGTCGTAGCCAATTTTTTTATCATTGGGGGGACAATCATTCTCTATGCGGGATTGCGCCGGTATGTGAGGCATGAAAAAGGTTTGCGGCACAACTATATCATGCTGGCCGTCTTTACGCTTGTGCATGCCTGTTTCACTTATGTTTACCCCAGTGCGCCGCTGCGCACCATCAATCAATCCCTTGCCCTGATTTATATTTGTGTGCAGGCCTCGTGGCTGCTGCTGCGCGGTGTGGACAAATCCCTTCGTCCGGCAACCCGGGCCGCCGGAATTGTATTTGCCGTTTTTTGTCTTATCGGTGCTATTCAAATCATCGTTAATTTAACATTACATGAATCGCACTATATCATTGTATCCGGTTCTTTTGGCATAGTGGCTTCCATCATGTATCAGATTTCGTTTGTTGCTCTGACCTTTGCCCTGTTTCTGATGGTCAGCAGGAGGCTGTCCACGAACCTGGAGAATGAAATTGCCCGTCATGAACAGGAAGACAATATTATCCGGCTGAGGCTTTCCCTGCTTGAATTTGCCGCGGATCATTCTCTGGAAGAAGTTCTTCAAAAAGCGCTGGATGAAATCAGCCGCATCGCGGAAAGTCCCATCGCTTTCTATCATTTTGTGGAGGAAGATCAGAAAACGCTTTCCCTGCAGGCCTGGTCTACACAGACATTGAATGAATTTTGCCAGGCAAAGGGTAAAGGCAGGCATTACAGTATCGGACAGGCCGGCGTCTGGGTGGACTGCGTTTATCAGAGGCGGCCGGTCATTCATAATGATTATGCATCACTGCCCCATCGCAAAGGATTGCCCGAAGGCCATGCCCCGGTCATACGGGAACTGGTTGTGCCGATTATGAGAAGCGGACAAGTGATGGCTATTCTGGGTGTGGGCAACAAACCCGCGGATTATACAGAAAAAGACGTGGAAACAGTTTCGTATCTGGCTGATGTGGCCTGGGAAATCACTTTGCGCAAGAAGGCGGAAGAGGCGCATCGCAAAAGCGAGGAGAAGTATAAACAACTGACAGAAATATTCCCCGAAACGATTTTCGAAGCGGACTTAAAAGGTGATGTTACCTATGCGAATCCTCACAGCCTCAAACAATTCGGTATAACGGAAGAGGATATTGCCAAAGGTGTAAATATATTTGACTTCATCTGTCCGGATGACCGCAAACTGGCAATGGAGAGGATCCAAAGCAGAATACGGGGTGAAAATAAAAACTATCTCGAATATATGGCAATGAGAAAGGACGGCAGTGTTTTCAACGCGATGGCCTTATCGGTGCCGATTGTGGTTGATGGGGTGCCTGTGGGCATACGCGGTTTCATCATGGATATTACCGAACGCAAGCAGGCGGAGGAAGCCGTCAGACAAAGTGAAGAACGCTTTCAGGCCATTGCCAATTCAGCCAATGACGCGATTATTATGACGGATAATCACGGAAACATATCTTACTGGAATCCGGCCGCCGAGCGTATTCTCGGCTACACCGCCAAAGAGGCCATCGGCAGGAATCCTCATGATTTTATCGCGCCCCAACAATTTATGCCGGCTTATCTTTCGGCTTTTCCCGAATTTCAGAAAACGGGAAGGGGAAACGCCATCGGCAAGAGGCTGGAATTGCTCGCGTGCCGAAAAGACGGCCGCGAAATAGACATTGCGCTGTCCCTGTCGGCGGTAATAATCGAAGGAATGTGGCATGCGGTGGGCATTATACAGGACATTACCGAGCGCAAGCAGGCGGAAGAACAGATTAAACACATGGCCACGCATGATTTATTAACGGACCTGCCGACCATGCGGCTGGCGATGGACAGGCTCTCGGTGGCTCTGAACTTGGCTCACCGGTATAAAAAAGGAGCCGCCGTGATGTTCGTTGATCTAGACGGCTTTAAGAGCGTCAATGACAATCTCGGTCACGATGCCGGAGATTACGTGCTCAGGACAGTGGCCCAGCGTCTGCTGTCATGCGTGCGTGAGACGGATACTGTAGCCCGCGCCGGGGGCGATGAATTTCTGATTATTGCCACGGAAATCCATTCCCCGGATAATGTGGCGCAGATTGCCGAAAAGGTCATTTATACGGTCTCTCAAACAATCACTTACAACGGTAAGGCGGCCGCCGTCGGCGCAAGCATCGGAATCGCGCTTTTCCCCGACCACGGTGACGATATGCATAAACTCATCAAACTGGCCGATGAAGCCATGTATAAGGTTAAAAACGCCGGCAAGAACGGTTACCGGTTTGTCAGTACGTAGATTTTCCCTGACCCGGCGGATATTTCTTGAAAGACTGAATGCGCTGCACGGCGTTTGGGTTTTTTCACGGCAAGAGCCTGATCCATCAATTTTCAGTTCCCCATTGTGTAAATTTATGTTATATTAATCACACAATCCCCCTTGTTTAAATTGAAAGTAACTTAGCCTTTCAATCGGAAAGGCGTGGTGCGGGAAAAAGCACCTGAGAACGGGTATAACCTGCTAGAATGAATTTTTCACAGTCGGGCCTCGTCCGGGAAGGGGGAAGCATTATGCCAAGTTTAAAATGGGTTGATTATCAAAGCAAAAAAATTCTTTATACGGATATTGCCAGCAAAAATACTGAAGAATTATTGAATATATCGGAGCGCATCAGGCGTGAAGTCGGCAAGGAACCCATGGGGTCGGTAAGGCTCCTCTGCAACGTTAAAGACGGAAAAATAAACAGTGAAATAAACGAGGAACTCAAACATCTGTTAAGTTTCATCGATCCTTATGTAAAGATGATTGCCGTTGTCGGATTGGGAGGCCTTCAGACCATCGTTTTCAACAGCCTCTTAATGTTCACGCATACGAAAAAATTAATTTCAAAAAAATCGGAAGAAGAAGCCATGAATTTTCTTTCCGGACTGTAAATGCCGTGCCGTTAATCTTCTAGATTCATGAGATGATCTTGTCGCAGGCCGTATAGAATGTTGTTTTAATATCCTGATGCAGTCCTCAATTCATGAGGGTTCCTGCGTGTGCAGGTTTTCAATCTCTAATCTCTGTTTTCCAAACAGGCGTTTTTATGCTAGGGTGCGTCACGTAATGCGTGAGCGGCGGTATGTGCAGCATTGACCCCGGACGATATACGGCCCGAAAAAACATTGAGGTGAATCAATACAGTGAGAAAAATTCTTAAATCCCAGCTGATGAATATCCTTGGTCTGGGAAATCTTTTTCCGACGGGATTGAGCCGCAGCAGCCAGGTGTGTTCCTTATTGAAAAGCCTGAGGCCGATGTCCACGGACAAAAAGCTGATTCGTCTCGGGCCGGAAGGTGACGGCGGTTATCTGGTTCCCGATGATCTTACGGGGGTGCAGGCCTGTTTTTCACCCGGTGTCGGCTGCACGTCGACATTTGAAAAAGATTGCGCCGAACGGGGCATGAAAGTCTTTCTGGCCGACAAGTCGGTTGACGGCCCGAGAGATACGCATGAGCTGTTTCATTTTACAAAGAAATTTGTCGGCGCGAAAACAAATGACGACTACATGACGATTGACCAATGGGTGTCTTCAGCCCTGCCGGAAAAAGACGCCGACCTGCTCCTGCAAATCGACATCGAAGGTTTTGAGTATGAAGTGTTTTTGTCCGCGTCGGAAGCGTTAATGCAGCGGTTCAGAATTATCGTCGCCGAATTTCATCAGCTTGATCAGCTATGGAACAGGCCGTTTTTCAATTTCGCCGCTCATACATTCGATAAAATTCTACAGACGCATGCCTGTGTGCATATCCATCCCAATAATTTTCATCTCCCCGTCAAGATGCATGGAATAGAAATTCCGCCGGTCATGGAATTTACCTTCCTTAGGAATGACCGTATCGGACAGTCTTCTTATCAGACGAGTTTTCCCCATGTCCTTGACTATGACAATATTCCTTATAAGCCGTCGTTTGTGCTCCCGAAGTGCTGGTATCGTCAGGAATGACCGGAAAGAAGTTCTTCTCTGAATTTTACGTATGCGTATTTTAACTTTATCAGCTTTAAAAATTGGATGGGGTTACTGATGAAAAGTCTGCGCAATATTTCCGAACCTTTTGATAAACGCATGGATTCCGCGTTCAGGAAATCGTCCCGGTTGAGGTTTTCCGTGATTAATGTCCTGAATTCACTTTTAAATTCTTTTCTGATCTCCCGGTATCTTTGCTTCAGCAGCACCAGCTTCCACCGGTAATAAGGATATTCAAGCCGTTCAAAAAAACCGTTTTTGCGCAATTCATTTTGCACCGAATCCAGAACTTTGAGAATATCAAAATACCTTTTGTCTTTTGAATCGATAATCGAGCCGGATATACGCTGCCTGTAAAAGTACAGGCCGTCAGGCATGAAACCGATCCTTTCCGCTTTGAAAATAAACCGGAAAAAGAACTCGGCGTCTTCAAAGATTAAATTTTCTGCGAAGGTTAAATGGTTATCAATCAAAAAGTCTTTTCTGAACAGTTTTGACCACGCGGTATGATTCATGGTGAATAGATTGTTGAATAGGGCATCGTCTTTATAACACAGCGTTTCATTGAAAATGCGTGACGGGAAACCGGCAAAGTCGTCATACGTACGGTATTGATTCAACCGTTCATTCAGGCCGATGACCCCGAAGAAGAGCACATTCAAATTATCCGTTTCGGATTTTTCATATAGCTTCTCGCAGGTATTATCCCGAATCCAGTCGTCGGCGTCGACAAACTGAACATATTTGCCCGCCGCCAGTTCCAAACCGCGGTTTCTCGCACTCCCCAATCCTTTGTTTGTCTGGTGAAGCACTTTTACCCGTGAATCTTTTCGGGCGTACTCGTCGCATATTTGAGGAGAATGGTCGGCGCTGCCGTCATCGATCAATATCACTTCAATATCACGAAGCG